>JBIKVD010000010.1:0-28852 GCA_044357055.1 Oligoflexales bacterium
CCGTCTATGTTGAGAACGAAGATGGTGGGATATCGTTTCTTGGGATTAACGTCATGGGAGGTGATATCGATGGCCTTCCGGAAGGCATCACCGTGGCAAACACGATTCCGGGCTATTTGGACTGGATAAATAATACCCTGTCCGAAAGAAACTTATCCCTGCCTGAAGAGTGATCGCCTTTCCATTCTCAGATGCGAAAGTCGGCTCATTTAAAGATCGTGCCTCAAAAAGACATTTAGATAGGATTACCTTCCTCTCTATAGGGGCGGTTTAAGTCAGCTACTCTGCTTCAAAGGGAGAGTGCCGCGCAGCAGGTAACCTCATTGAATAATCAACCCCAATGCAGTATCATCATCAAACGCTTAAAAATATAGAATTATCCTGTTTAGGAATTACCGAAAAGGAAACCGCAATGGATAGAAAATATTATTTGAATGTGTCTCTTGCATTTTTTGTATCACTGTCCGTTTCTTACTGCCACACATCGAAAGTGAAGGATAATTATCACACGAGCGATCTTGGAGAAGTCTTGTTGCTAACGGCAAATGTTCGCGAGTCGTCTCAAGAAAAGGTGACTTTTACAGCTAAGTGTAGATCCGGGCTCATTGAAACGGCGGTTTCAGAAGAAAGTATTCTTGCCAATGAAGTCTGCAACAAACAGCCTCTTTTCCCGTTCTTTTTTCCCATTAATTCAATGCAATATTCCCTAGGATGCCTAAGATCTTCTGACGAACTCAATCAGGCCCTTGGTGAAAAGGTTATATATTATAGCCTTTCTAAAGAAAAAGAACTTGATGATCCTAAAACTTGTGAAAATGTTGGAGATACTAGTGCGTTAGATATTGCATCCCCAGATGGAGAGAGTGGATATTTTATTCTTAATTGCAAAAAGAATAGGTTGACTTTTAGTGGGATGAAAGCCGAGGAGCTGTTGTTCACCAATATCTGCGATACTAGCGGTACAAAGCAAATTGATCATCAAATAGTCCCTCGCCAGGGACTTGGTGGAGTAACTTTTAGTTTGACTAAAGATGAAATCCTTACCAAGTTAAATGATCCTGGTATTTATGACCACTTAAGAAATAGAAGTCAGTTTAAGAATGGTGCGAATATCGTTTGGAACACCAATAATTTGCCAAGTAGAATGGTAGCTGGCAAGAACTATCGCGGCTATTTGGTATATCGAAGTGGGGAAAAAACTGATCTAAATTCCATATTAATGGCACTCTCTCCTAATGCCATGAATATTCATCCCTCCGCTCTCAGTGATGAAATAATTCCCGGCATCATTAGCCATCACAATCTTAAGGGCTATCATTGGAGTGGAAAAAATACTCTAGAATTCTATGATTTAGAGACTGAAGGGGAAAAGGCAGGTGAGAAGAAATTTCTTTTGACAATGGAATTTGAGAAGGAGGAATCTGGATTTTATTTCATCAAAGCAATAAATTTAATCAATTAGGTTACATGATGTAAAACACTTCGATATATTCAAGCAAAGCCGCTTCTGCCTCGTGTTTGGAGGCAAATTTCCCTCTGATTAGAGCCGTTTTTAAGGTCCCAGACATCCGTTAAGTCACTATTCCTATTTTGGGGTTTAGGGGTAGCTAATAATCAGAAAAGATTCTCTATTCCCTTTGACGGTTCTTTGATGAGATAGCCCTTCTTCGTCAGATACCGCATCACCGATCCAGCCATTTTCTCGACTAACAGCGCCACTGCCTCGTTGCTTATGGCTTCAAGATTTTTGAACCTCGAGACATCACCCACCATAGAGCAAGTTTCTCGTCTATTTTGCTGTGTCCGAGCTTAACCTATGTGATCGCCCAATTATTTGCAGGCTGGATATTGATATTGACACCCTGGATCCAAAGTCGCGGCAATCAACTAGGAGTGAACCCGGTGCTATTTGCTTTCTATTTGGGTGGTGCCATGCTCGGATTTTGGGGTCCGGCACTTGCCATACCGGTTACCGCCTGTCTCAAAATTATTTGGGATGATTTTGGGCGCGAGCGATTGCGACTATGGTCAGAAGAACATTAGACAGTATATTTTACCTCACCTTTCTTTTAGGCGCTTGGAGAACGATGCAGGTACCGGGCGCCAAGCAAGCTTCAACAAATAGAAGTACATTTCGCAAGCGTTGGCCTGTACACTAGGGCTCCGAAGTGGCTCTTGATGTGTCAAAAAAAGGAGAAACCCAACTGAAACAGACTATCCGTCAACTTAAAGACATCTATTAGTCAGCGCCGCCAGGAAAACCCCAGACAACGGCTGATCCATTATCTAACAATGCGGAAAATGTAGACTCCGATCCTACGATCTGCTGTACTCCAAAGCTCATTCTGTTTTTGACTCTGGCAAAGTCACTCTCCGTTTCATCCAAACCCCAGCAAATGACGGACCCATCAGCGCGGATCGCTGCAAAGGAATTAAGTGTGCCCCAAATGGACACAACTGGGATAGTGCCATCCAGTTCAGCTGTGACCTGACTGGAATTACCTCCCCCATAGACTGAACCCCAGGTTATCACTGAACCATCTTCACGTAATGCCGCAAAATCATTATAGATGCCGGAAATCGAAACGACTTTAATGGATCCGTTCAATGCGGCGCTGACGCCACTGCTGTCACCGCCGTAGGTATCGCCCCATGTAATAACGGAACCATCTCTGCGTATGGCGGCAAAAGCATCCCCACTGGGTTCCAATGAGACAACATCGATTGTGCCATTGATTGCAGGACTCACGGCACTACTATCACCACCACTATCACTACCACCCCAGGTAACAACCGAGCCATCACTTCGCAACGCAGCGAATGCACTTCCCGTCGCCGAAATGGAAGAAACACTGATACTGCCATCAAGACCTGGACCCACACTATCGCTATCTCCACCAGAACCGAAATCTCCCCAGGTAACGACTGCGCCATTAGCGCGAATGGCAGCAAAGGCGCTTCTCGTTGACGCAATACTTATGATGTCAATGCTTCCATCCAGTGCTTCACCAACATCAACGCTATCCCCTCCCGTCGAAGCCTCGCCCCAGGTAATGACCGACCCATCGGCCCGCAGTGCAGCAAAGGCTGCGCCTGTGGCATAGATGGCAACAACATCATTGGATCCATTGATTTCGCCGCTGACGGTAATACTATCCCCTCCAGCCCATGCATCGCCCCAGGTAATCACTGATCCATCGTCTCGCAATGCAGCGAAGGCATAGTCATTCTTGGTTATGGAGACTACATTAATAGTTCCATCCAAAGGGCCGGCAACTGCAGAGCTATTGCTAGCATCATCTGATCCCCATACAACCACCGAGCCATCAGCCCTAATAGCAGCAAACGCCGTCCTAGATCCTACAATTGACACGACATCAATGGTTCCTTCGAGTAGAGCTGCAACATTCTGGCTATCGCCACCATGTTCGATAGAACCCCAGGTAATCACTGAACCATCCGCCCGCAATGCTGCAAACGCTTCGCTGCTTTCCGCGATGCTGATGATTTCAATGGCACCACTCAAACCTACACCAGGAAAAGTAGTTTCATTATAATAGACAGGTCCCCAATAAGCCAAAGAGCCGTCTGTATGTAGGGTAAGAAAGCTATCTTCCGAGACCGCAATTGCAGTCACATTCTGGATGCCGTTCAAGTCAGTAGCATAGCTTAAACCTGTGTCGGCCCAGGTAACGACCGAACCATCTGAGCGCAGTGCGGCAAAGGCAGTATTGGTGGCAACGACAGAGGACACGGGATTTCCGCCATTCAAGATCGCGTTTGTCGCACTAAAATCTCTACCCCAAGAGATCACAGAACCATTGGAGCGAATGGCAGCAAATCCCAGCTGATTGCCCACAACGGAAAGGACATCAATTGTGCCATCAATGGCACCAGCCACGTCAGTGCTATCCCCGCCAGCAGCGGGATGCCCCCAAGCGACAACGGAACCATCGGAGCGGAGTGCTGCGAAACCACCATTTTTGTTGCCCGTGATGGAAATAATATCAATAGTACCGTCAAGCTCCGGGCTGATACTGCTGCTATTCCCCCCTGTGAATTCATCTCCCCATGTAATCACCGAACCATCTTCACGCAGAGCGGCAAAAGCAGAGTTAGTGTTACTGATCGCAGTAACCTTAATGGTGCCATCAAGGTCACTAGCGACGGTGTTAATATCACCCCCCAAATTAGCATCACCCCACGCAATGACCGATCCATCGCTACGAATGGCAGCAAAGCAAGAGGGATTGCTAGCAATAGAGATGGCATCAATAGTTCCATTTAAGGCTAATCCTGTGGATGAGCTATCCCCACCGTAAAGCGAGGCTCCCCAAGATATCACTGAGCCATCAGCGCGAATGGCTGCAAAGGCACCTTGAGATGCGACGATGGCAGTTACATCGATGG
Organism: Oligoflexales bacterium; assembly: GCA_044357055.1. Classification (GTDB taxonomy): domain Bacteria; phylum Bdellovibrionota_B; class Oligoflexia; order Oligoflexales; family JBIKVD01; genus JBIKVD01. The sequence continues at coordinate 4,411 of JBIKVD010000010.1, forward strand.
CACCATTCAAGTCAGCAGCAGCGATACCTTGGTCTCCTCCTCCAGTCTCGCTGCCCCAAGTAATCACGGAACCATCGGCCCGCAATGCGGCAAAGCTGCTCTCTGCGGCAGCAATGGACACCACATCGATCGTGCCATCCAATTCACCTGCGACTACCGAGCTATCGCCACCGTAATCTTCCTGTCCCCAGGTCACCACCGAGCCATCAGCGCGGATAGCAGCTGCAGCAAAATTGGTGGAAGAAATGGAAATGACATCAATCACACCATTTAATTCTTCAGTCACTTGCGAGCCGTCAACCATTTGATTTAATGCATTGCCTTTGGTGATCACTGAACCATCACTGCGATAGGCCGCGAAGGTGTCTTTCTTCAATCCTTGGATCGAGACGATTGAGGACGCTGAAAAATAGCGATAGTCCAAGGCATCTGAACACGTATTAGAAGCGACATGTAAGACTGAGTATTGATAAAGTCCGCTGTTGGCGCGGTTAGTAGTAAAATGCGCTTGATCACCAATCCCTATAGCGCCTGTCGCGACTAAGCTATTGCAACCTGCACCTTGATGCAGCTCAATGAGATCACCTTGGTTGCCTCCCTTAACGCGAACCGACGGTGTTGGATCGCTATCAAAAGATGCACTATTGGTCTCAAGGCGGAGCTTAACTTTGACGGGCGCTACGGCAACCGGAACAATGGGACTACCACCAGAATTCGGAGCATTACCGCCGCCACCTGCCACGTCTTGCTCTTCGATCGTTGTTTCATTTTCTGCTTGAATCGTGCCTTCATTATCAATTTGAGCTCCCGACTGACTTCTTTCTGAATTCTTCTTCTTACTGGAAATTTTTGACGTACACGCACTCAATAACATCAAAGCAACCAAGGAGCATTTTATGCGCATTTCCGATTCCCCATTTTCATGAACCAGAGGCTTTCTCGGAATTCTCCTGCAAAACCTTACCGATTGACATATCTAGCCAATACTAATGCGATAATATGCCAAAGAATCGGATCAGGCGACGCTGGCTAGTGGCGATATCTGCCATTAAATAACCAGCTGTTATGGGCCCACAATTTGTAGGGTTGCTGGTTTCTACAGAAATCATCCAGATCCACGACCCTCTGATACTTGGCAAGCTTGCTACGCTTAGAAACCACTAGTAAGCGTAGATCTTGAAACTTGGGGTCGCTGCTTCCACTTTGACAAATCAAACGCGCGCGACTGAGAAATACCGCGGGGTCACAGCGAATGCGCGGCGCGAGCGGAATAATAAGCTGAATAGGCACAACTTTGCCAGACTTTCCACGGACCTCCGCATAAGCAAAGCATTCCACGAGCGCATCAAACATATGCAAAGAAAATAGCCGCCCTTCGCCGGTCAAGGCGGTGTCACCGGGCAGCGTCTTTGACCATAACTGGCTAGCGTTAAACACTAAGAGAGCCAATGTTGCAGCGGAAACCACTCTCAGCGATTTTATCCATTGATCATTCCGTGGTGCATCTAACAACCAGCTCAAGGGGAATATCGACAGCATCAGGAACATTAGTATAGGATAGTAAAATCCAACAATCTTGAAAGAGAACAAATGAAACAGCGCCAGCTGACCAAGAACAAGCCATGCGATTCGACTCTTATCTTTGAGCAGCCCCCACACCAAAAGCAATTCAAGCAGGATTACATAGACACATGCTGCGCTCAATGCGGAGCCACTCAATAGCCACGGCTTTTCGTATAAGGTAGATCCGCTTATCCAATCTGCATTCAGCTTTAAGACGCCTGCCCAAAAATAAAAACAAGGAATAATTATTTTTAGCGCAGCTTTCTTGTTAGGAACAAAGAGAAAAACAATGTGTATCCACCATGCCATAATATGCTGATTGAGTCGAAGTCGATAATCAAAAAATACGATCACGTATACGAGCGCTATTAAGACCGCCAGTAAGAGATAGGCGTACCCGACCAATGACTTCTTTAGAAACATTGAAATATTAACGACCGCCAGAAGGGCAAAGACCCATAGCGTCATACGCCACTGATCTGCGGATAATAGCCGCCATTGCCCACAAGCTTCAAGCATGGGCCAACATATTGCTTCCGCTGCAGGCTGAAGAAATTGATCCACCTCCGTAGCCAGAAAATGAAGGATAGCGACCAAGACCATGGCTGCATTTGCTACACCATAAAATCTCAATACTTGATCGATCCTAATTTCTTCAATTTGATCTTGAAAAAACTTCCATAAACGCGTTGGATTCGACTGAAGCATTGATGGCATAAATGCAGTCCATAGCAATGGCGGGTGACAATTTGATTATTGCAGATTCAACTATTGGTGACTTAGCTATGATAAGCCAATACGCACACAAATTCATCTAGCATTGCAGTGAATTTTCTCAGGGGGGAGCCCCGGGCACTTCCGGCGTATCCCCGGCCAGGGGAGAGGGCGATATTCGTCTGATACGCCTCGAATACGGCACATACAACAATACAGATATTGGTGATTGCGAGAAATCTTAGAGAGATCAGGGGGAGGCCGTGGCACAGGAAGCTCATAGACGAGGCCTCATTCCATGGTTGGACTGATATTTTGAAATATAGGCCCCCTCGCCAAAGCTATAGCCATTGCCCCCTGCGGCATTTACAGCCGGTAGTTTACACCTGTCCCAACACTAAAAGCGCGCATTTCTTGAGCATACCGTACTGATTCAACGGTTTCATCCCTTTGACCCATCATGTATTTACCCACAAAATTAAAGCCCAGGTCATCATTCATCTGCAGAAGTAGATCAGCTTGCATGCCAATCATGTTAGCTACATTTTCACCCACATAACTGGCTGTTTGCGCCAGAGTTCCTCTCGTCGCCGCGCCTTGATAGCGCGCGCCAATACCCAAACGTGATCGGCGTGAGGTCCAATATCCGACTTGGAACAAACCAGCCGTTCGATCTTCTGGCTTGTATTTGTCAAACAACTCATCAGTATCAATATCATTGGCGCGGTCGTAATCAGAAAAACTGGCGGATCCCAGCAGAGACCAATGATCTGACATATTAAATCGAGCGTAAAGGGTATATTCTGCTGGTCGATAAATATTGCTTTCTATATTTTCGTTCACATTCTCGAAAAATTCGTTATCTGCAACTTCGGACTTGTACATCAGGCCCACTTCAGAAGTCTCGTTGTGAAAGGCCATGGCATAGATTCCTGAAATGTAATCATGAGTTGCTTCAGCATCTGCACTGCCAAATTCCCGGCGATTTTCCAGTTGTCTTCTTTCGTTTACGAGTTCAGCACCAGCAGCTAGGGTAAGATACTTCGATAATCCAATGGCATATTGCGGACGCGCCATATAGATTTCTGCTTTTGTGTCGCTAACGTCGCTAAGACTAGCTTCGTTTTGCAGTGTTGTGTATTCACCATCGACCCCGAGGGTGCCATAGCCTGCGCTGTAATAGCCACGAACCTGAGCGGTATTCACTCGAAGACGATTATCGATGTCGACATTGTCCTGATTCAGAGACAACTTGTCTGAATAAAGATACCCGGCTTCGGTATAAGCTCCGGAAACTTCGTGAAGCTGAGTGGGTGAAACATACCATTCCGAATGCCCCGCTAAACGTGGCCTCTTGGGATAACCTTTAGAATCATTCCAATATCGCTCTTCCGAGATCCCTCGACTGCCTTCTATCGTGGAAGTGGTCTCTTGCGCCCACGCACCTGTCGTTATCATCGCGATAAAACCAAAGATTCCCAAACTGCATTTCATAGATGCCTCCTATCTTAAAGTCCATGGTCCTATCCAGTCATGCAAGAAGCGTGACATGTGCCCGATACGCAGGTTTTTTTGAAAAGAGCGCCGCAATGACGCAGTTTAGACTCCCTGATCCCACCCTCCAGCCATCCAAAAAGCCGAAAGAAGAATCAAATAGTCGAGTTCCCGACCTCATAGGCAAAGAGTTGCGAAAAATCGCGGTTCATTTGGCTCAAGCTTTTCGGGTTAAAAATTGCGGCAGCATCAAACAGAAATCGTTGACAGATTCAGACTTAATTTCGGGAGGGACACGAGTCTAGACTGTATCTCGCTGAAAACTCGAGCATACTCTTCTTTCTCCACTGCAGGATGGTGAACGCCATAGCGTTCCAATTCATCAGCTCTTGCATAAACGCCGGAAAATTTGATGCGCCTTGTTTGTGGAACGAAGAACCAGGCGCTGTGTATGGCCAAAAGTACTAATTCTCCACCCTCAACGATACACCAGTTTGCTATGTCCCAACCATGGGCACTATGGCGAAATTCATCCTCAGCAATCTCTTTCAATTTCTGACGCAAATTCTCGTCATCACATTTTTTACTCATTTTAGCCATCGTTCGTGCAGAAACGCTCTCATATAAGGCTCCATCAATGATTGCACTTATCCCTATCCTACATAAACTTAGCAAACGCCCGTGAAACAGCCGAGTTCCCTTTGCAGGCACAGGAAAGGCAGCTGGTCTCATAGTATTGCCGTCAAACGCCTGAGCAATAGCGAAGCAATTTTGCGCATGTCGCATTTCATCAAGAGCATCGTTTGTTGCATCTAAAACCAAGTTAGGAGGGGATCCCACTGCAATCAGATCCATAGCTAATCTCAAGAAAGCTACGACTGAAGCATATTCTGTTCTACCGGTCTGTCGCCAGAATTCTCCAATGTTTCCTCGCAAATCAGATTCTGCATACAACGCAGGCGTCACACTCCAACCTTTGCCACGAGAATTCAAGGAAGGTAGCTTCTTTCTGCCGGCTCGTCGAATCTGTCTGCCCCCTCGAAAGTCATTGTAAGCTGGGATCACAAAAATGGCGATCGTCGCACCCACGCCGTAAAGGACAATGAAAAAGCTGAAAAAGATACCTAGTCCTCCTTGAACGCGACTTAGGCCAGCTTGTTGGCGTATCGTGCTAACAGCCAACTTCATCACATGAACAGAGATCCAGGTTCCCAAAACACAAGCTGCAATGCCCAAAGCAATGGCGAGGGGACTTACAGACATCGAGATAATAAGTCCGACAGTGCAGAGCGCCACTGCACAGACAGACATGAAAACTCCCTTCATAAGAAGGTTCCACTTCCTTTTCTCAAAAGACTTGAAGCCACCCTCAGAACTTTCGGATACCATGGTTTTTCCCCTAAATAGCAGCAGAATTGGGAACCAAAGAGATTATTTTGTTACATTTTACCATGAAATGACAAAGAAGCCGAAAGCCCGGCTGGGTCCCGACTCGACACTCAGGCGCGGGGGCACCTTAACCAGCCTCAGTCCCATGTGAAATAACGGCCCTGACTAAAGCTACTTCTTGAAAAGACTCTCTGCCAGTTGCAATTGCGGGGATTTCGCCGCGTTATGATCCTTGATTTGCATGTCAAAGAGATTGTACTTTGCGGCATCCTTATCGGTTGGTTTTTGCGCGATGCATTGAACCAGATGTTTGCCCCCGATCACATCCTCGCGATAAAACAAAATGCGCAGATCTTTAAGATGTTTGAGGAGTTCATTGGGGCGAAAAAACAAGTCACGGTACTCCTCGCCTCTCGGGATGATTTCATTCATCCCCTGGATCAGCTCGGCCTCCACCATCAAGTAACCCCCTTGTTTGAGGGCGCGGACAAACTCGCCATAATACCTAGTCACGGAAGGGCGATAATGAAACATAATGATGTTATCAAATTCCATCAGTCCAAAGATGTAGAGATCCAAGTCAGCTCGCTTGGCAACGATCTCCACTTCCTTGGTTTTGGCGAGTTCAACGGCGTGCTTCACTGCCGTATCGGAAAGATCAAAACCGCTCACCTCGTGCCCGAGTCCGGCTAAGTAAACGGCATTCTGTCCTTCACCCATCGCAACATCTAAGGTCTTACCGACAAAGAGTTTCTGGGCATGCTCTTTAAGGAAAGAACGCGGCCCCATACCACTTTTATAGACCTGACCCTGATACAACTCATTCCAGTATTCTTGTGCTGATTTGACATTCACGGCCCAGCTCTCCTTTTCTATGGAGCCTGAGGGGTTCCACTCTTAGAAGAGCATTGAACCGCCAAAAAGAGCCTGTGTCGATAGAAATCTCAGCGCGCCATGGTCTGGCGGATCCAGCCCTCAAATTTGGCTAGATTTACATACTCATTTTGGCCATTGCAGAAGGTCTGGTCCGTGTAGCCTTGGGGATTTGACCGGGGTCGCGGGCCACCCTCGGTTCCGTCCATATGATCGGCAGAGAGGGCTCCAACCAGAACAAGCCTGCCATCGATCTCGACAAATGCAGGGCCTCCACTATCGCCCTTACAACCTCCTCCGCTCGTCAAAAAGAGATTGCCATAATCACGCACGTACTGTGTACCCCTGGTCCTTAGCGTACCGATCTCACGATGCCTAAACTCGAGTCCCATATTGATAATCTGTTCACAGTTATTTACCTCATCCCATATGCGGGAAACACTGCCAGCCGATCCATAGCCAGCGATGGACAAGGAGCGCTTTTGTTTCACCGTTTGGTACTGACTCGCGCTAATCAACTCCGCACTTTGCACATAGGCCGGAAACAAATCCATGCGCTCGACCCGAATCAGGGCCAAATCCACATTCCGTTGAATGTCCTCTGGGCCGGCAAAGGGATTGGGATTATATTGGGGGTGTACGAAGATATTTTTGCGATTCGTGGCAATAGGAATATAGGTCAATTTCTCGCTCAATCGGGACTTAGTGCCAGGAGAATCATACCCAGGACTGCTACCTGCCACCTGCACGGTTCCGCCAAACGCAAGATAGATTTCCTTCGGAGGTTCTTTGGTCCAAGCCTCCCGAATTTTATCTTTGCAGGAGGGATCCCTCTGCAAAATATCCCAGGCCTTCGGATTCCACTCGTCCTTAATAAAAGTCACAGGCGGCGGGGCAGTCGGAGATACTAGGAAATCATTGACACAATGTCCCGCTGTGACCACCCATTGCTTATTGATGAGTGTCCCCGTACAAAAGCTACCACCCTCAAAGCTACCAGCCTTTTTCATGACGATGGACATGGTGTGCCTTGCCACGCGGTCGCCTGCTTTGGCTGATTTACCTCCGACAATTTTCTCGTTGCTTCGTGAAACGGTGGTCCCGCACCCCATTTGGATGCCACCTAAAACTTGAATCCACAAAAGAACCCTCACGAGCCTCATATGATCACCCATTTCTTTATCAATTGTTGTTACGACATATATAGGCATAGGAAAGAGTGAGAACAATGAAAAGTATCTAGGGCCCTGGTTCCATGAAACTGTTCGGGCTGGCGCAAACAAGAGGGGATGCCCCGAGAGGGAAAGCAGAAAATGTGGCTGGAGAGGCATCTTTATGGCGGCTTTATTTGGGCTTGACTGGGCCTTGGCGGGGAATGAGAAAATCCAGGGGTCTTCTTGTCGCTTTAGAGAGCAATGCTTTGTATATCTCTTGTCGTCTGACTGTGGCCACCCCTCGCGCTTGAATGGCCACACGCAACGCGAAAGCAAAACTTACACCGATATTCATCAGACCGATGGAAAGCAGACCACTTAAAGTCAAGAACCAATCAAAAGAACTGAGACTTCCCACACCTAGCGAGAGCACACTCAAAGACACCAGTCCTGTCGCAAGAGTCACATGACGGACATCCAAGGGAAGACCAAAAGACGCAAAGATTTTCGGGAGCATACCCAAAAGAAAGCCTAAAACGATATTGCTACTCAGAGCTGTCAGGTGTTTCGTCATGAAAACTTGCAAAGCCTTAACCCGACTGACACCAAAAAACATTTGCAATTTTCGATGAGAACCTATGGCTTCTGGGACCTGCCGGTAAGCGGACCAATTATCCACATATCCTGCAACTAGGGAAGAGGCCCAGAGAATAACACCTGTGATGGCTGCAAAGAACGGCGAGGGTCCAAACACGGAATGCTTATCGACTATTTCCCGCGCCTGTTGTGCCGACAGCATAGCCTCTCCGGACAACCCGACGATGAGGAAATGAAAAAAGGTGACCGTAGGAATCACCATGATCACATTACCAAAAGTCGCGGCAAATTGTGTTCGTATGAGGGCTGCGATTTCTTCCACCAAGGGCTGAAGATCACCTTCATCACTGATTTCCGCCAGCTTAGCTGCTATTGCAGGAGCAGTCATCGCTGGTTGCTTCGTTGCCAAGGTAAATCCCAACATTTGAATTGAGACAAAACTCGTTGCATAGGTCGTTGAAACTAACGCGCCTGTCAACATGGATGGCAACATGCCTTGTTCGAGGTAGGTCTTAAGCACAACCGTTGGCCCGGTTATAAGTCCGCCACCCAAAGCGCTCTTAAGAATCCCAACATATTCCTGCGGGGATCGAGTGATATAGTGGATGCCCTTCTCCGCGTTTCTTTCCGCGATGCGACGGGCAAGCAGGCCGAGATTTTCGCTCAAGATATATCTCAAGCTGCGATGTTTCACATTCTCGCGAATCAAGTAGGCCATGAATTCAGCAATGTCTTTTGCCTTGAAACCGCGATGAATGAGACTCATGAGCGTCGTGATTCTCAAAAGCTCGGCTTCCATTCGCTCCAAATGGTAGACAATATTGAGACTGACGCCGAAATCGTTCAGGTGATTATAAACCGAGGACATTTCGCTGCGACATTGTTCTAAAGTCCGCGTGAATGCCTGGATTTGTCGAGCTGTTTCCATGGCTGAGCCCTTGTCCATGGCATTAACAAACTGTTCGGCCACAGCGACCAAAACAAAGAAAGGGGATTCTCGCAAAAAACGGGCTGCCGCTCTTTTCCGAATAGCAGAAGACAAGCCTTGCACCCGGACCTGAGACGCTAAGAGTAAAATCGCATCCGCCATTTCCCTGGGCAGGGTATTCCAACCGCTCTCTTCGGGTTGAGCGTCAAGGGCAAGCAGTCGACCAATTTGCAGTAAGATGTCGGGTTCTATTTTCTCCACCCAATTTGCATCTCCCTCTTCGGGAAACCAGCCCGCAAAAAGTTCACCGAGGTCTCGCTCCCTAGGAGGAGTAGGTAGAATTTGACCCATCAGTCGTTCCATCAACTCATGGGTCAGACTCATCTGACTTGGAAGTCCCGCGCGACTAAATAAATCAACCGCCTCGGTGTCCCGGACGATGGATCTCAAGGTTTGAGCGAATTTCACCTCCCACTCAGGATTCCGCTCCAAGAGCTTGAGAATATAGCGAACCCGTGCAAGCTGTCCTTGCCCTGATACGAAATCCAACGCGATATTCTTTGCCGCCGATGGTGTCCTAATCCACCAGAACAAGTCCGACAGCCAAGTCAGTCTTTCGTCAATCGGCGCAAGAGGATTCGACTGACTCAAAATGCGATCGAGGCTTGGCCGCAAATGCATCCTGGTCTCTAGCGACTTCTCTGTTTGTAATTTTTTCACTGTTGATACTGCCGCACAAATCCCTGGGTTAATTCTAAGTACTTTGTACCAAACTTTTCGCTGGCTTCGATATAATGACCTTCTGGCCATTCGTTGTAGCTCGTAATCACGACGTAACTTGGCTTTGATTGCAGGGCCATTTGCCACTGCGACTCATAGACTCGGGTGGAACCATCCCGCCAGCGCCCATAGCGAAGGGTGCTAAAGGGATCACGAAAACCATTGCTAACAGTGACAAACGTCGTTCCATTCTGAACGGCTTGCCATGCCTTTTGTTGTGCCGCCCCGCTGCCATCCCACCAGGTGCTATAATAATAAACATTTGCATAAGCGCCGGCCCGATAAGCTTGTAAAGCCTCAGCCCTAGGCCCACCGTCCCCAACCAAATAGAGTTGATGTTGTTGCATTGCCGCACGCCAAGTCGCGGGCTGGACTAGTTCGTTCTTCCAAATAAAAACCAAAGGTTTGCCGGCCACTTGCATAAAATTGGCAGGCATAGATTTCGCTATTTTTGCTAACTCCGCCAACTGGGTGGGTACATCCAGCCGAAACTCTCTTTGAATGATTTCCGTTTCAAACAGTGCCGCGACGCAAAATTGATGCTTCAATCCCAGCCTTGCAATGGTCTTCATGACCTGATTCGGCTTATCTTTCGCAGCATCCTGTGCATGGGCACCAATCCAAGCCACGGCAAAACCATCGATTCCTGCTTGTTTTGCTGTCTTTATATCATGTTCGATCTTCGATTCGTCCAAAGAGTCGTAGAACCCATAGCTTGGCCTATCACCATGGGAAACCTCCGGACCTTTCCATCCACCAAATTGGGGGGGAGCGTACCAGCCATAATAGAATGCAATCACCTTCTTGGGCGAAAAGCACTTGGTGACGGGAGAAACTTTCCCCACCTCCGCCTGGACGTCTGAGGGTTCTAATTCCGATTCATTCAAGCCAGTCTCTTGCTCAGGTTCCTGCTCCGCCATCGCTCCGCGTTCTCGACGCTTCTGATCTTTTGTGTCTTCCGTTCGACAAGTGAATAGATTCAGGACCAGTCCCAGTATTCCAATCAGCTGCCACCACATATTCACCACCACACTCCGCATAAATTGTCATTGATATTGGGGTTTTATCGTATATTCAAGGAAATGACAATCACGGATAGCGGAGATGGTGTGTCTAGGCGCGCGCTGATCAAGAATGATCGGCATTCTTCTTGCTAGCAGCCAAATGTGCTCGCAGACGAATTTTTGCATCTTCGCGGGCAAAGAAGGTCACAATTTGAATGAGGCTTTTGCACTTATTCTCTGAAAGATGCTCCCAGCTCACACCAGCGGTATTGCCGCCAATTCGTATCCGTCGAACAAGGGCGGAAAGCGTCATGACCTCACCAAACTCGGGAGGGAGAATCTTTGAGATCTGCATGGAGATCAGCATTTGGCTGTTGGCTTTAAAGGTTTGTTCGTCGTCGATGCGCAATACAGCCCCATGCATCGATATGTCAATCAGTTCCCCGGCAAACTTCTTGGACTCATCAAGGGAGGTAAAGAACACCGGAATATTGACTGCAAATCTCCGGCTCCTCCGCCTTCCAGAGCGCTTTAAAAGCTGATCGATCCTCAGCAAGGTCTGGCGACGATCTAGCGCTGTGTAATCTATATAATCATCAAGCTCCTGGTAGATAGATAGCTCGTGATGATAGGATTCGATCAATTGCCGAGCATTTTTTGTCAGGAAAAAGGTCGGAACCCCAGTATCTGAATTAGTCTCTTTTAATTTCGAGACCATTGACTCCAAGACGGACCACTCTGCAAAGGAATCATCAACGATGAGGTAGGAGATTTTTTTACCAATGTTCCGCAAAGTCTCTTTAATATCTTTCGGAGTCACCAGAGCCTGGTTCTTGAAACGATCTTTTAGCATACGATGGATGGAGAGTTTCATCTCGGGTTCAATGGCATCACCAAGAGCCAAGATAATGTGCTCCCGCTTCTTAGAGCGTGGTTGCTCAAGATAGTCAGTAACCTTGGTTCCTTTTTCGGCAACGGTGGTTGGCGCTTGGTCCTGGCTCATTAGCAATCCTTCTCGACGTTGATTCCCATCGTCGCCCTACTGGAAACAAGCTGATATCTACATCTTTTGTTCGACCTTCCAGCGGTAGATATCCTGGAAAAATGCAAAAGGTTCTACCACCACACCACGAAGATAGGCTTGGTGCGCAGCATGGTGTTTTAGAGTCCAAAGAAAGGTGTAGGGTGCCTCCTCCGCAATCAGACTATGGAGTTTATGATAGATGAGACGCTTCCGATCATAATCCGAGCTCAACTCGGCTTCGGTAAGTAAGGAGTCGACGGTTTCGTTCTTAAAGAGCACAAAGTTATTACCCCAGGCCTTCGCATGGGACGAATGAAAAAGACTCGAAATATTGCTATCGTCATCGAAAGACCAATTCGCTATCGTCATATCAAAATCATGACGGCCTAGCACCCGATCCTTCCACACGATCCAGTCAAGGAATTGCAGTTCCACCCCAATCCCTGCATCCGCAAGATACGATTGAAACGCGAGTACAATTCGTTTAATGGTCTCACTTTCACCATTGACTGGCACTGCAAGATTAAGCTTAAGCTCTTGCCCCTGAGCATTCTCGACGAAACCGTTTTGATCCCTATCTTCAAAACCGGCTTCTTTGAGCAATTTTTTGGCGTTCACTAAGTTGAACTCCGCAGGCTTCACTTCGAGGTTGTAAGCCCAGGAGGTTGGGGGAAAGGGTCCAGAGATCAGTTCCCCCTTCCCGCCAAAAAAAGAATTAAGCATTTCTTCGCGATTCAAGGCTTGGCTGATTGCCTGCCGGATACGCTTATCCTTCAGAAGGGGTCTACTGGTATTATGCGCAAAGAAGCTATAAGCCAGCGCATCATAGGGTAGGGTTTTTAGCCTTTTATCAGCAGAAATCTCTTCCAGATCTCGTGGGCTCACATAAGTAACAAGATCTAAGGAACTGTACATTAATGATTGAGCCATGATGGATTGATCAGAGAAATTCTTCATGATGATCGTAGCAATGGACGGTTCCCCACGAAAGTAGGTGGGATTAGCTTGCAGTAGCACCTCCCCTTGGGCACTGGCTTTAACAAATTTATAGGGACCGGTGCCCACCGGATTCTTGGTTAGAAAAGAATCTTTAGATAGGCCATCGCTCATAGAAAGATGATGTGCCGGCAGAATTTTGAAAGTAAAAAAGCGGAGAGGATCTGGCACCGATCGGGTCAAAGTGATCTTGACCTTTTGCTCGTCTAAAGCGTCCACCGCACCAATCACTTGAAATCGCTCTTTGTTTGGGATCTCTGATTTTGGATTAGCTAGGACTCGCAATGTGGCTACTACGTCTTTACTTGAAAAAACGTTCTGACCCTTGGTTTCTTGATCATGCCAAAGCACGCCCTTTCGCAGGGTGAAAATGATTTCGGTGTTTCCCTTATTTATCTGCCACGACTCCGCTAGCCCAGGAACATAATCCCCACCTGGTTGAATAACTAATAGACCATCAAAAAGAAGATCAGCTAACCTTTGCGCAGCCATTTCATGGGTGGTATACGGATCAAAGCTATCTAAGCGACTGCTCTCGCCATAGATCATGCGATTCTCGCTACCAGCAAGCAGCTTTGCGGAAAAAAGAACGAACAACCCCATCAAACCAAAATGCAAAAAAATCTTCATATTAAAACCTCTCCGGGTAAACAATATTAGTATCTTTGCTGACAGTGCCTTGGATTTGTTTGCCTTGATTGGTTAAGGCTAAGAAAACACGGTCCCAGGCCCCAACCTGTGAGCGAAAACTTAGGATCCCCAAGCTGGACATCATAATATCACGATTCATCTTGGTGCCGGTCTGGAGTAGGTAAGACTTACCGCTGCTTAAGTCATACCCCATGATCGGATTAAATAATTTGGGATCCTTCTTGACATAGAAAATTTTTCTCCCGTCAGGAGTCCACGCAACTCCCGTGTTCAAATCCACCACAACGTCTTTGGCGACGAGAGATTTTTTCAGATCCACCGCCCTATAGGTCTTTCCGGCCTCGACCCTAACAACGTGAAGATCCCAGCGTCGCTGCCCATCACGACCGTCTGCCTGTGACGAATAGAAAGCGATCATGTCCCCGCCTGGGGAAACGGTAGGGCGTATATCATCCCCCTCCCAATCTGTGAGACGTTGCGCCGGCCCCCAAAGATCACCTGCTTTTTTTATGACCATCAAATTGTGGTTGGAGGATTCACCGCTGCAGTAAACAATCTGTTGACCGTCTGGAAACCACTCTGGGAAGATGTCAAAGGACTCCGAACTTGATAAACGTAAGGGTTCGGAAGATGCCAAATCCGCAAGATAAATGTCTCCATTCCCAGAGCGCGCGCTGACAAACGCAATTTGTCGTTCTTTTGGGCTCCAGACAGCGTATCCGTCTTTGGTGGGACTCTCGGCTATCGGTCGCTTCTCACGATTAATGCCACCCAGATATAGATTGAAATCACCTTTACCGCCATTGGACATAAAAACAAATTCCGCTCGATCAAGGGACCAGCGCAATCCAGCGTTGTAGGATTTTATGCCATCGGGAATCATCCCGCGCAAAAAATCCGTCGATTTGTTCTCTAAGACAGCTAGCTCCTCGGAATAGTCCCCTATAAGATTCTTTACCAAAATTTTTCGCTGTTTCCCCGTCGTGATTTCGTAGCCCAAATAGTGGCTATCTGAGCTCCAACTTAAATTGGCTTCGTTATGCGCTTCTTGACCTTCATGCAAGCGCTTTACTTCAATCACTAGCATCTGCTCTCGGGCTAAAGGCAAGGAAGGATAGGCCGTCTCAAACAATGGCCCCGCTGGAAAAAAATCCCGGATAAATCCAGGGAAATAGCGACCGTTCTGCGCCTGAAATACCGGCAGTTGGGTGCCCGTCCCCTCCAGATCTAACCATTCTTGGACAGACTGGCATCGCAGCAGTCCCAAAAAGGAGACCGCTAGCAATATCATCCAAGATCTTTGCCGTGCTTTCCTGTTCAAATCTACCACCCTGCTCCCGTTACAGTTTTGCCTTGGAGTCCTGTTGCGAGGCTTCTGCTTGCTTGAGATAAATCTTAGCGTTTTGCTGCATGCCCATCATCGTCTCGTCTTTCGCTTCTTCATAGCGATCTAGATAGTCCTTCCAGGAAGACACCGTCTCGGCGAGAATTCTCTCATCTGCTGTCATGACCCAGGTCTTATGTTTCGCCAATGCCTTATAATATTCAACATTATGAGTCGCGATAAGATTTTGATCCTTAGGAACGAAACGCAGCTGTGGAGCGACCCCGTCTAAAGTTTCTACAACCTGACCATACATCTGCAGAGTTGACTGCGAATCACTTGTTCCCTGAATTTCTGCCAGTCTAAAAAGAGCAATCGCCAGGTTAATATGGGTACCAATGAACTGCTTGTTGATGAATCGTGCGACCTCAGGGTTTGCGACTACCTTTCCGAAAGCTTGAACCGCACCGGCAAAGTCATTCTTCTTGGTCATCAACAATTCACCAAGGCGGTGTTGTGAGAACAAAAAATCTGAGTGTGAAGTAGGAAAGGACTGCAAGGCGCTTAGGGCTTGATCCAAGCGACCCGCTGCCAAGCTAGATTCAGCGGAGGCCAAAAGATCTTCTTCCAAGAGAATTTTTTGCTCGCCAGTCAAATCGACAATATCATCTTTGATTTCAAGATTTCGCTGAAAGCGCTTGTAGCCTGGCCCCCCATCAATTTCTAGCAACGCAAATCCATTGGGTACAGGAATAGGAGTTTGAATAGGGGTTTGTCCGATGCGCTCCCGATTTAGATAAACTTGAGCCCCGGCCGGAACCGAGACAAGCCGCAAGGCAGAACTCTTTCGCTTCAATTGAAATTCGGCAACTGGATTGGTCGTTTTGGTCAATTCATGGGAATGTGGTTCATAGCCATGTTTTACCAACTTCAGGATGGACGACGGACGCAACTGAGCCGCCGGCACTTGGGCTTGTCCTAACTCATCCGTAGTCGCTAACCAAGCATCATTAAGATAAAGATTAACATGAGAAAGGGGTGCCTTTGCGCTTGAAAATTCTTCCCGGACCACAAGACGGACCATGGGTTCCCCGGCTATGGCTTTTTTCCCACGAACTAAGGAGACCGCGTCCCCTTGCTGGATGATTGAACGTGGTTCTAGGCTTAGCACCTCAGCGGTGCTTTGCAAGGGGTCCATTTTTGTGACTCTTAGGCGACCAATTTCTTGGTAACGTTCACCGCGTCCGTCTTTCGCTAGCTGGGTACCAAATACCTTGAGCTCGGTGCCCACTTTTAGGGCCCGAGAACTCTCCGCGCCAATATTTATGCTATAGCTCTGGTCTACCTTAGCCAATATGGAGCCTTCAAAGGGAAAGGCTTCAGCCATGCGACTGACCAAACGCTCGCTGGCCTTTTGTAAGGCGGAGCTTTCCTCTAATTTTGGCAGATTTTCCTTGGCAACAGCAATCGTGCGACCAGCGTTGTCAACCAGGGCACCTTCTAATGAGAGACTCTCGCCCTCGACGATCAGAGTCGGAGTCAACAAAAGATCCAAATGAGAGTCTAAAACCTGTCCCTGCCAACCACCTTTCATGCCGGCCAACTGAGACGCGCTCATCTCAGTTCCCACCGCTTTGGTCATAGCATCCAAAGACATTGTTTCGAAAACACCAGAGGATTGAACACTTTTCTGTAGTTCTCTACTAATTTTCTCCGCCAGCATGCGGAATTCGTCACCGGAAAGATTCTGCGCTTGAAGATTGCCTGAGGTGAAAACCGGCAACATAGCAATCACCGGCTTTGGCGGCATTTTCCGCGTAAAATAGCGCGTCACCTGAATCTCACCTGCCGCAACAAAGTCGGTTGAATAAACCTCTGGGAGATAACCTTCCGCGCGGAGAGAAACCTGGATGAGATCTGTAGAGGGACCCGTATGCTTATAGCTAAAATAGCCAAATTTGTCCGTCTTGCCCATCCGTCTGCCATTTACTGTAATCTCAGCCTGGCTTATGCCCTTATCTCGCTTATAGCGCCTCTCCAGCAGGAAAAAATCTATGGCGTGTCCTGGCTGCATCTCAAAGCGATAGCTATCGCCATCTTTTAGCCGCACCGTCTGTGACCGTGTCAGGTACCCCGCGGCCTTAGCGATTAAAGTCACCGGCACCTTGGGAAACTGCTCCTTTTCAATCACACAACGACCTCTCGCATTGGTCGTGCAAAGTTTTTTCAGTTCCCCACCATCATCTCCCACAAGAATTTCTGCTTCGGCCAGTCCTTCCTTGTTTCCGTGCTGGGCATAAACCGTGATCATTTGCAGGCGATTGTCTTTTGGTTGTGCCTCAGTGGGAGCTTGTGCGGACGGCGCATCCGTCGCCAAGGACTCGCTTGACGGCTCGGCCGGCATCGCGACAATCGCGGGAATAGAGGCCGGAGCCGTGATGCTTGCTTGCTCGGGAGAGGAGGATTCTGATGGGGCGTCATCTCCTGGTGTTTTAGACAAATCCTCCTGATTCAGCGGTTCGCTCGCAAGTTGATCAAAATCATCTTCTTTCGCAGTCTTATCTTCCCGGCTGTTGTCTTCAGATCCATTGGTATTTGATATTTCTTCCTCTGTTGCCACGGCATCGGCAGCCAGAATTCCTGTATTTGTACCCTCAACAGGCTCTGCGTCACTCGTGTTTCCAGGTTTGGGAACAAAGTAGAGCACTGCTGCTACGGAAATATCCTGAATGGCAACGTCCTTCACAAGAAAGGATTCTTCATGAGGAGCGAAATAGAATTCATCGCTTTGTTTTTCGACCTGGATCCTGGCAATTTTTCCCACAGGCAGAGGTCCAGAGTATTCTAGCAGTCCGTTCATATCGGTCTTGCCAATCGCCTGGTCATTCAATTTAACTTGCGCCTCACCTAGAGGTTTGCCTTCGCTATTTTTAGCTTTAACAGAGAAATACACTTTGGACTCTTGATCCTGGCATCCCAGCAGCGCTGCCATGAAAACAAAGCCCATCAACTTTAAGACCCTTAACGACATAGACTCATCCTTTCCTATGCAAATGAAACCTATCTGATCGTCTCAAAAGTTTTGCTGTTATCAACTCGTATGGCGATCGGAACCGCCAACCTTAAAGTCACATTTGCGGTGGCGTAATCGTCACTTTACCGGCGCCAATGCCATGCTGCGTCTCTGAATAGCGAATCGTATTTTGCTGCCCCGCTGGGAGCTTTTGCAGTGTCAAGGTCAGCTCTTGTGACTTCTCCAATTTCACCTGGGTTGTCATGAGTTTGTAGCCGGGCACCAAGGCTTCAACGAGATAGGAACCTGCCTCCAAGGAGCCTTGAGATTGGAAGCGACCATTTGCTTGAATTTCTAGCACCATGGTTGACATTTGTTGCTTGGGTGCATCCAGCCGAGAAATATTGATGCGACCTTCTGAACTCGTGATCTGAAGGCCGGATTGATCGACCACAACTCCTTGCAAGGCCGGGGCACATCCTTGATTCGAGAGGACGAAAATCAAGGAGACCATCGGCAGTAAACTTCGCACGTGTACACGACTAACCATTTTCATCGTTTTCCCTCTTGAACTGACATCTCAGGCTGTAAGCCCCGGCAAGAATTGTATCTGATGTGGTCGGCCCGTGCAGATCGCAACCAGATATATTCGACGCCTATGGGCAGTGATAAGGATTCTCTTAGGATCATTGTATAATGAACGAGCGCTGATTCGTAGCGCCAAACTGGGATTGTTCGCGAGATCGCGCTCCAAAGTTTGCGTCTCAAGCCCTCGAGAGGAAAAGGGCCTTAAGGTTCTAAGTCCAGATAAGATCGCTTGAGATAAAAGACGCCATCTTGGCCTGGGGTTAAAAGCAAGATTTCCTTTGCTTCAGAGCGAAGGGCAAGAAAAGGCTGGCCACTGCTAATCGCTACTTTTCTCGGCTCTCGGTCTGGATAGCTTTGCACCAAACCCACCTCGGCTTTGGTAAAGACGGTTGGTAAAGCCGCCACGTCTATCATGATGGTCGCTGGCAATCGTCCTTCTTCCTCAACAAGCAATGGTCCCAGCGCCTCTTGATGCAACCAGCCTTTTGCCTTACTCTCGGGTTCCCATACATAGACCCAAAGTTCACTACGCATCAGCGCCACCACTCTTTGACCACCTTCGAGCAATTGATCTTCAAGCTCAAATTGGATCCCTGGACCCTGACGTAAGGCCCCTTTTGTGGATTTAACTTGAAGCCATTGCAAGAGTTCTCGAGGGACCGAAAGGCTTCGCCCCGTTTTACCGGATAGACCCGGCCCTAGTTTGATTGCATCCGGGGTTGCTGCTGCCACCACCGCAATATTTTCACTTGCGAGGGGCTCATTGACGATTACAATTTCCTTCGTGGAGGCACAGGCACTAAGGAGCCCCAAGCTCATTAGGCACCAGGAACCGCGATTAGCCATTGAATACATGGGCGCCTCGCTTAGTGTGACAAATGCCCCTGAGTACTCTTTGCTGCAGGAATCGCGGGCCTAGCCAATCGCTCCTCCTCGAGAGCTGGTGGCTCCCATAACTTATAGGCGTCAGGCACTGGTATCCGGTGATTTCGGATACTGCCATCACTTCCCATCACTTTCACGTCCACATGTTGGAATTCAACGCGCTGCATTCCCTGTGGTACAGGAAACCTGAAAGACTTATTTTTGAAGCGAATAATTCCAAAACGAGTGGCAGCAGCCTGCAAAAGCTTTGGCTGTCCTTGCGCCAAAAGAATACCGGCGGGGGAGCCTATCTGGACTAAATCATTTTCAGTAGGAGATTTTAAAAAGGCGACTCCCCAGATGTAGCCCGACGTTTTTCCCGACTTAACGGTATTTTTGAGGCGGAATTTGAATTCCATGCCACTCTCACCTAGAACAAACATAGGGCTATCAATCTCAATGCTAGCAGAAGCCTCATTCACAGCCGCTCCATCGTCTGCAAGGCTATCGGGATCAGCAAATTCATCCTCTTGGGTACCGACGGGCGTCGATGCCGTGGTCGTTAACGGCTTGCTTGCCGCCACCGCAGCAACTGGCAGGGGACTCGGTTGCTTTTCACTACTCTTTTTGGCCATCAACTCAGCTGCGCTTTTGTCTCCTTGGATCGAAGCTGGCTTAGCACCAGAAACCGTCGTTGGCGCTCCTGGTAGTTTGGCTAATTCACGCTCTTTCTCCTTCTGTTCTTTCGCATCTTCCACCATCAAAGCGGACTTGTCGAACTCCTGGCGTTCCTTTTGGTAGGCTCTTTCGAACACTTCGTCGTATTTGATTTGATAATGGAAAAGCTGCTCTCTGACCTGCGTCAATTGCGCGCGCAACTTCATTTGTTTGAGACTTAAATCAACAATCCAAAAGACACTAAATCCAAGCCAAAGAGACAAGCAAAGGCCGGCAGCAATGAAAAGCTTCACTCTGAAAAGCGAGATATCAAAAGACTTCGTTTTCGCATCTTCGAAAAAGTAGATGACATGAAGAATTTTACTTAAGCGCGATCTGCCCAAACTGCATTCACCCGCAAAAAGAGAATATTTAACTTGTTAATTCCTTGTTATAGACTATTACCTCTGGGCAACGAAAACAATAATATCTTGCTCGATTTGGCAAGGAACGCGTCACTGGGGGTGAGGTTTAACCCAGCAGCCTAGGTCTCCGATGTCAGGTTTCTATTTATAATTTAGGTAATTAAATGCCCCTTAGCCCTCATAGTAAGAACGTCCCTCCCTATCAAGATAAAAACAAGATACGCGTCGGAATCATTCGATCCTCCAGCTTAGGTGACGTCATTTTGGCAAGCGCCTTGCTAGACTTGCTCTCCCGTTTGCCGGTCGATGCAGAGGTCACATGGTTTGGATCCTATCCCTCTTTGGAGGTTTTGACGCAATCTTTCCCTACCCTGCGGGGCCTCCCCATTCGGGGAGTTCAGGCCTTCGATCAAGACAAATTATTACAGGAAGCTGGCCCTTTAGACGCTCTCATTGATTTGCAAGGAAGCCTGCGCTCCCTCGGTCTATCCAAGCGTTTTCAAGGTAAATTCAAAACCAAGATCTATCGTGTGTCTAAAGAGCGTATGGATCGATTGCAATTGGTGCTTGAAGCGAGATTCCGCGGCCGGAGAGCCCCCTTGCCACCAGGTGCCAGCGATAGGCATTTTCATCAGTTCCGTAAAATGTTGCATCCTCTGGCTGACGCCCTGGGAGATTTTTTTGGTTCAGAGACCGCAAAATCAGCCAAAGCCATCGATGCAGTACCCAATTTGAATGGTCTCAGAGCGCTTAAGACTCCAACACATGTTAAGGAGTTAGAGGTCGGCAATTGGATTGCCATTGCTCCAGGAGCTGCGCATGATGCAAAGCGTGCACCCCCGGTGTTGTTTGCGCGCCTCATGCAGATGTTGGTTAAAGACTTAAACTACTTGCAGGACCCTTTGGAGGTCGGATTCGTTTTTCTCGGTGATGAGCAGGATCGAAAAATCGTCAATGAGATTCTCAGCCATTTTATCGGCGAAGTTCGTTATCTCAATCTCGCAGGTCGATTAAATCTCTGGGAAAGCTCGCTTTCCTTAGCTTTTTGTAAGTCTTTACTGTGCAATGACACGGCTTTAGCTCACGCCTCCGAGGCCATCGGTACCCCCACTTGTGTGCTCTTTGGTCCCACTGTTGAGGCCTTTGGTTTTGGCCCTTGGGCGACCGAAAGTAGAAACTACAGTGCGTCGCTTGGCTGCCGTCCCTGTTCCAAACACGGAAAAATCCCTTGCCGCTTCGGCGATAAAAAATGCTTTAGTGATATCTTGCTCCGGCCGATCGCTTTTGCATTGCGCGAGCACTTGAGACCAACCCAAGAGAAGCTTAATGCCAGTTCCTGACACCTCACTTACAACACTATTGCCGCTCCGGCTGTATTCATTCTTTCTGCGCGTCATCTACCTTGTTGCCTACGTCCTGTTTGCCTGGCACCCATCTCTCTCTAGACAGTTACGGGGCCGTTGGAACTTCAATTCCCTTTCCCTTATTGATACCACAGGGAAACTACAGAACAAGAAGCCAGATGTCGTATTTTTTTGTAGCTCGGCAGGGGAGCTTGAACAGGCTATTCCCATCATGGAACGGCTTGCCAGCCATGGACTTGAGGCCTTAGTTTGCAGCTTCTCTTGGAGCGGCATCCGTTTCATTCAAGCCAAAAATTACAGTTACCCCTATCTGCTTGCACCTCTTGATACAATCGGAAATTGGCAAAAATTCTTTGCACTTTACCAGCCTCGTGTCACCGTAGTCGTGCGCCACGAATTTTGGCCCGCATTCTGTTATGTTGCCGCGAGGGACTCGCAACTCATTGCCATAAACATGACAAAACCCAATAGGATTCTTGGATACCGCGACTATATGAAGGGACGCCTATTGAGGCATGCTCGCTTAGTGAGTGCCGTGGACATCGCAAGCTCACAGTATATCCAACAACTATTAGCGCAGCACACTCGCTCCAACTCCAGTCTAGAAATAGCTGCAAGAGTTGAGGTCATTCCCGATACAAAATTTGATCGCTTGCTGGATAACCAGGAGAAAAAGCATACCACCTCACAATCTGCTGACAGGCGGACGTTAAAAACTTGCCTGCAGCAAAGACCCGTCTTTATTGTAGGTAGCTCTTGGCAGCAAGATGCGAAAATTGCTCTCCAGGGTTTTGCAGAATTTTTGTCAATAAAAAGGGGGGGAGCAGGAAACCTCGGGGAAATGCTCCTGATGCTCGTGCCTCATGAGCCTAGTCAAGAGTTCACGGACCATTGTCACGCCATGTGCCGCCAACACTCCCTATCCATCCTCACCATGAGCGAATGGCAGAACTCACCCCAGCCAATCCGTGTTCAGGTATTCATCGTCGACCGTATTGGCCTGCTTTCAGACCTCTATTCCCTTTCCATAGGGGCAATGGTCGGGGGTGCTATGCACCACAAAATTCACAACGTCATAGAGCCTTTTGCCCAAGGAATTCCAATCTGTTTTGGCCCCCGCCACCACAGCGCTCCCGAAGCTGTGGAGCTCCTATCTCTCAACCTTGCTAAGGAGATCCGCTCCGCTCAAGACTTCAAAAACATGTTAATATCCCTAAGCAACGATGACGACACCTTGAAAGCGCGGCGAAAGGCACATCTTTTCTCCAAGCGCGGCGGGGCAGACCGTATCGTTAAACATATAGAACAAGGACTGCTTTGCAAGAAAGCAACCATATCTTAGAGGCAATTATGGATCCCAAACATCAAATTATCATCAATCGCGCCTTTGGCGAATCACGTGTGGCTATTTTATATGGAACTCGGGTGGAGCGTCTTTTGATCGAGCGAGACCAGGACCGTGATATTCTTGGAAACATTTACGTCGGCAAAATCAAAAGAGTGCTTCCTGGTATGCAATCCGCCTTTGTTGAAATTGGTCTAGATCGTACAGCCTTTCTCTTTGGGAGGGATGCACGAGATCCTGATTCCATGGAAGACGACTTTGACTGGGAAGATGATGACAACAATCGTGCCCGGCAAGGAAATCAGAAAATCGAGAATCTTGTCAAAGAAGGGCAGGAAATCATCGTGCAAGTGGGCAAGGAGCCGCTCGGGACAAAGGGCGCCAGGATCACCATGCGAATCTCCCTACCGGGCAGGTTTGTGGTGCTAGTGCCTTTTACTCGAACCATTGGGGTCTCGAAGCGGATTCAAGACGATTCTGAAAGATCTCGCTTGCGCGAAATCCTGCAATCCATCGACCTCGAGAGTGAGCAAATCGGTTATATCGTGCGCACAGCCGCGGAAGGTCAGCCCGCTGAACACTTGCGCAAAGATGCAGAATTCTTATTAGACTTGTGGAAATCAACGAAGAAGCGAATACCAAAAGCGAAAAGCCCCGAGGTCATTTACGAGAATTTGCCTCTGCATGAAAGAGTGATTCGCGAACATTATCATGTCGACACTGATACCATCATGATAGATGACCCCGAAGCCTACAAAGAAATTAAAAAATTTCTCCAGCGGGCCATCCCTGGGGCTGCCGAGAAATTACAGCTTTATAAAGACATCCTACCTATTTTCGACGCCTACGGCATTGAGCGAGATTTGGAGAAAGCCATCTCTTCGCGTATCGATCTACCCTCCGGGGGCTATTTGGTGATTGATCACACGGAAGCCTTAACGAGTTTTGATGTTAACACTGGCAGTTTTGTCGGGCGAAAAAATGCACACGACACCATATTTCAGACAAATATGGAGGCCGTCGAAAAAATTGTCGAACAGATTCTCATCCGCAATTTAGGTGGCATCATCGTTCTTGACCTCATTGATATGGATATTGCCGCTCATCGCGATAAAATCTTTAATAGGCTTAGCGATTTGCTAAAAGATGACAAGGAAAAGACGAACGTCCTTCGCATTAATGAGCTTGGTCTCATTCAGATGACGCGAAAACGCACGAGCGACCCGCTGGAAAAACGTCTTATGCGCACGTGCCCCAGCTGCCAAGGTAAAGGACGTATCAAAAGTCTTGATACCATAGGGTTTGATTGCCTGCGAGATTTGGCTAGGCTCCTCGCTAAGGAGCGCCCCAAGAAGATCCCACTTATCCGCGTCAATCACGATCTGTGGCACTGGTTCGAGGAATCAGGTGGCGACACTCTCCGTCAAGCCCGCCAGCGCTATGGAGTCAAATTTAAACTGATGGAAGACGACTCCGGCCTCATGAGCGGTCAGAGTTATCGCATTGACTACGAGTAAGCTGCTGTCATAAGTGTATAACGATTGCGCAGCGGACGTCACAATTCCTGCGTTTGGAAAGCAAATCCCAGGGCTTTTCGGGTCCATTAAACACCGAGGTAAATTCGAATGAAAACACTAAGTATCTGCATTTTAAGCCTATGGGCAATGATGAGCCTTCCAGCATCGGCCATTATAA
>JBIKVD010000145.1:0-9988 GCA_044357055.1 Oligoflexales bacterium
CTCCTTCAAAGATTAACATCGAAGCTTCCAGCTGGGGTCGTTCAAACGGGCGATCATATCGAGTACGGCTTGGTGCATGCCCACCATTACAGCCTGGCTTACGATGGCATGCCCAATATTGGCCTCTTCGATCTCGGGAACCACTTGAAGCCAATGAGCATTTTGGTAGTTAAGGCCGTGACCGACATGCACTGCCAAGCCTAAAGATTTGGCTAAACGGCAGGATTTGGCAAAAATCTCCATCAAACCCACGCCATCCTTCTGGCTCACTCCTAGACTTAGTGCGTGGCATAAGCGACCGGTATGAAATTCCACGCCATGAGCTCCAGAATCCGCCGCTAAGTGCACATCAGCTTCCTTGGGCTCAACAAACAGTACGGGTCGGATGCCATGGGATTTCATGCGGCTGCATACCGGCTTAAGTCGCTCTAGCACGGAGAGAGCCAATCCGCCTTCGGTGGTGAGCTCCTGACGTTTTTCCGGGACCAAAGTCACGGTGTGAGGGGCGATGCCGATCGCGAACTCCAACATTTCGTCCGTAACCGCTATTTCAAAATTAAGAGGCACGCAGATCGCTTCTTTCAGCGCCCTGACATCCCGATCTTGAATGTGACGGCGGTCCTCCCGCAAATGACAGGTAATATTCGCAGCTCCCGCGGCAATAGCTCGCATGGCAGCTTCAACCGGGCTAGGGTAGGGCTCTCCGCGCGCCTGCCTTAAGGTCGCGACATGATCGATATTTACGCCTAATCGGATCATGAATGGCTCGAAACCTGCACCTTGGGTGCCTGCACCTGACGCAGGATTTCAGCCACGGCAAGAGAGGAGATTTGGTCCGCCATCTCCTCGATCATGGATTCGCTATCGCCCTCGATCATCACCCGCGCCTTGCTCTCTGTTCCCGAGTAACGGAATAAGACTCTGCCCCCACCATTGAGGCGCTTCTCACAGTTTGTGATGAGTTGGGAAAGTTCGGGCAAACGCTCAAGAGGAACCTTGTCCTGCACCCTTACGCTACGAATCACTTGCGGGACCTTATGCATCACCTTCTTAAGCTCATGGATCGTCTTTTGCTTAGTCAGCATAATCTCAATGACATGCAGCGCCGCCAAAACCCCATCACCGGTGGTGGCCGAATCCCTAAAGATCAAGTGACCAGACTGCTCCCCGCCCAAGCGATAATCACCCCTCAGCATCTCTTCCATCACATAGCGATCGCCAACATTGGTGCGGCTCAGTTTGATGCCAGCTTTCTGCAGGGCTATTTCGAGACCCAAATTGCTCATGACTGTAGCAACAACCGTATTGCCTTTCAGTTTTCCCGACTCGTGCATGAAAAGTCCGCACATGGCCAGTAGCTCATCACCATCCAAGATCTCGCCCTTGTTGTCCACGATGACCACGCGATCTGCATCCCCGTCCAAAGCGATACCGATATCGGCTTTGTAAAGGAGTACACGCTCCCGCAGGCGGTTGGGGTAGAGAGCGCCGCAATCCTCATTAATATTGTAGCCACTGGGTTCTTGACCGATAACGAAAATCTCGGCCCCAAGTTCGCTAAAAACCTTCGGCGCGACCTTGTAACCGGCACCGTTAGCGCAATCGATGACGATGCGCATGCCTTCCATGGATAGGTGCTTTGGGAACTGCTCTTTCAAATAAACCGCATATTGCCCGATAGCATCTTCGACCCGCCGGGAGCGTCCAATCCCTTCGCCGGTGGGCAATTGGGATTCCATGTCCAAGGCGAGCATGGCTTCCAGACGATCTTCTTCGGCGTCAGGCAATTTGAAGCCATCACTGTTAAAGATCTTGATCCCATTATCTTCATACGGATTGTGGGATGCCGAGATGACAATCCCTGCGCATGCCCTCATGCCACGCGTGAGATAGGCAATTCCTGCCGTGGGCAAAGGCCCAAGAAAAAACGTATCGACCCCAACGCTGCAAATGCCCGCTGACAGTGCCTGCTCAAGCATGTAGCCGCTTCTTCGGGTATCTTTACCAATCATGATCTTGGGGTTGGGGTAGCGACTTTTGAAATATTGTCCGATGGCCTGGCCCAATCGCAGAACCATGGCTGGTGACATAGGATAGCGATTCGCTAATCCACGAACTCCGTCTGTGCCAAATAATCGTTCCAATGTGATTCCTTCCTATATCTATGACCGCATCAGGTTAACCAGCAACCTATCAGCACGATCGCCAGCAAAACCCTATTAAGGTCGGATCTGTTTTTTGATCCCTTGCACCGTAACCATGGCGGTCTTTGGTCGGGTTTCAATTAATACTGTTTTCGCGGGAATTTGCACCTGGATATTCTTTTCGTATCGTCCCGGCTGGGCATCCATCATCTCGACAAAAGCTCTCAGATCTTCTTTGCGGATGAAGTTTAACACCCCTGCCGTACCCTGCACCTCAATGGCTATGAATTGGGGCCTAATTTGCGTGACATAATCGGTACCGATGACTTCGATGGGAATGTTTGCAAAGGTTTTATTGATCTTATCCTCACCCACCTCCAAAGTGACACTAACCTTTTCTTCAGAAAGATTGCTGCGATCCAGAATCTCTGGGACTAACTGGACTTCAAAAACGGTACTTTCTTTTAGACCTGAAATATCGATAGGTTCCGTCATAATGCGCTGAACGCGGTTCACTTCCGAACGTAATCCCGCCACCTCCACCAAGCGAGGCTTTATGATGGTTTTTTCGATAATAAATCCCTCGGCGGGCGTGCCGATCAAAAACTCTTTTACGGGGACCCTGCGATCGATTTTCTCATCCACATGTAGCTCTAAATAGGCATCATGTATGGTTATTTTTAGCCTGGGGTCCAACTTCGGGAACATTTCACGACCGATGCGATATTTTAAGATCCCCTTCGCCTCGGCTGGGATCCTTAAGCGAGCCTCCAATTGGGTCGGGAGCAGCTCATTCAAGACCACGCGCGATCCGCGAATGGTCGCATCTTTGTAACGGATGGATTCACCTTTGACGATATAACCTTCGCTCAGCTCCACCTTGATCTGCAATTTCCTATCAACTTCAAGAACTTCCTCCCCCTGCACCAGGTACCAGAGAAAAAGACTGAGCAGAACCGCTGTCAATTTGTACCAGCCATTCGTTAGCAGCAGTCGACGGAGTTTTTTTAAGAGCCTGGATCCCATAATTCTTAACCAGCACCTTTCCCAAACTTTTTAGGAAATGATTTTTTCTTCCGCTATCGCCAAGTACTTCACCAGGGCCTCACGCAATCTTGGACCGTCTGTAATTGGGGTTAAAAGCCCATCCACGACGACGCTGACTTTTCCCGTCTCCTCACTCACCAAAACCACCAGTGCGTCGGTCTCTTGGCTGATGCCAATACCCGCGCGATGTCTGGTACCCAGATTGGGGTTTAAGCCTTCTTCTTGTGTTAAGGGCAAGAAACATCCCGCCGCCGAAAGACGGGCTCCCTGAATGATAATCGCACCATCATGGACGGGCGAGGTGGGATGAAAAATCGAACAAATCAACTCGGAGCTAATGCGCGCGTCCAGGGCAACCCCGATGTTGATGTATTGGGAGAGAATGATATTACGCTGGACAACGATAATGGCACCGATCCGAGAAGCAGAGAGACTGAAGGCTGCCCTGGTGATTTCGTCAAGGACCTGTCCTGAGGACTGCTTTTCGGTAGAAGGGATAAAAGACTTTTTGCCCACGCGCCGCAGCACATTGCGTATATCATCTTGAAAAAGCACCACCACGATAATGATAAAGCTGGAATAGAATTTACTCATAATCCAGTTAAGCGTTGTCAGAGGTACCAAGGTCGAGAACACTGCGGCGATGGCCAGGATTAAGATCCCAGTTAGCATTTGCGCTGCCCGCGTCCCACGAAGCAGCAACAAGACTTGAAAAAGTAAAAAGGCGACGATGGCCACGTCGACAAAGGACCAAAAACTAAATTGTTCAAAAATCTCTAGCACTAGCCTAGAACCCCCCACAAAGGGTCAAGCGCCTAAGACCCTGCACATCATGCGTGCGGATCATTTGGACATGGCCCATCATAAGGCATATTTCAAAAGCCTTACTGATGCCATCCCTTCCGAGTGGATCAGGCAAATCAAACAGCCTACCAATAAAACCTTTCCGCGAAATTCCGACCAGCATCGGTCGACTTGCCGCTTGGCGCATCGCCCATTGCATTAACTGCAAATTGGCTTGGTCCGACTTGCCAAACCCGATCCCTGGATCTAAGTACACACGCTGGGAATCTACCCCTGCAGACTCTAAATGAGAAAGGGTTCTTTTTGCGAACAGCTCAACTTCCATTAACGCTTGTTCAGCGTCCAAGGGGTGCTTTTGCATATTCACAGGGATGCCATGCATATGCATGGCGACAAGCTTTAGCTGCGGCAATGCTGCCAGCTTTTTGAGCAGCCCTTCAGGGAGATGAAAAAAGCCACGCACCGAGTTCAGCATCGTACAGCCAAAACCCAGAGCGCGCTCCATGATCTCCGGTTTCCAACTATCCACGCTGACGGCCACACCCAAATCCGCCAGTGGCCCGGCGAGCGCTGTCAGCACAGGCTCAAGCTTTTGCCACTCCTCAGACCAAGGTAAGAACTGAGCCCCAGGTCTGGTCGACTCTGCTCCGATATCGATAATGTCAGCACCTTGTTGGGCCATTTCGAGGGCGCGAGTGAGGCATTGGGAAATAGAGTTGTAGTGACCACCGTCTGAGAAGGAGTCCGGGGTCACGTTCAAAATGCCCATGATTTTTGCGGGCATTTCTCAGGTCCCTTGGGGCAGGGCGCTCAGGCTGGTTTTGGCCGCCGCACGTTCGCTAGGCCTCGTTTCGGCTTTTGCGCTTTCTGCGGCCGCTGGTTGAAGCTTGCCACTATTGGCTTTGCGAGATTCGTAGGATCGGCGTTCCTCGTCAGCGACGACATCCTCACCCAACAAAATCCGATTGATCTCGTCCCCGGTGACTGTTTCCTTGATAATCAAGGCGTCAGCCAGTTTAAGCAAATGAACTTTATGCTCTTCCAAGATTTTTAAAGCTCGTTCATAGCAGGTGTTGACAATACGGTGTACTTCTTCATCTATATCTTGGCGCAAACGATCGGAATAGGCTTGGGACTGCTGTAACTCGCGGCCTAAAAAGACCTCATCATGATCTTTGCCAATGGATATCGGCCCGACCACGTCGCTCATGCCCCATTTGCAAACCATATTATGAGCAATTTGCGTGGCCTTGCGAATATCATCACCCGCTCCAGTCGTTTGGCGCTTAAATACCAAAGCCTCGGCAGCGCGCCCGCCCATGGCGTAGATGATAAATCCCTCTGCATTGTCCTTGGTTAGGCTCAGGCGGTCCTCTTGCGGCAGCATAACCGTGACGCCAAGGGCTTGCCCACGAGGAATGATGCTCATTTTATGAATGGGGTCACTTCCTGGGACTTTGAGACCCACAAGGGCGTGACCCGCTTCATGAATCGCGGTGTTGTATTTCTCTTCCTCAGACATAATCATGCTGCGGCGCTCGGGACCCATAAGTACTTTATCTTTGGCCAGCTCAAAATGGTGCATGTTGATTTGATCATGGCCCAAACGAGCCGCAACCAAAGCTGCCTCGTTCACGAGGTTTTCCAAATCCGCTCCAGACAGACCGGGAGTGCCTTGGGCTATGGTCCGCAGATTGACGTCATCCGCTAATGGTGTTTTGCGGCTATGAACTTTGAGAATGCCTTCGCGCCCGCGAACATCGGGTTTCGGTACGATCACACGGCGATCAAATCGTCCTGGTCTTAGCAATGCCGGATCCAACACATCGACACGGTTTGTCGCAGCGATAATAATCACGCCTTCGTTACTTTCGAAACCATCCATTTCTACAAGCAATTGGTTAAGCGTCTGCTCGCGCTCGTCATGACCGCCGCCCAATCCGGCTCCGCGATGTCGTCCGACAGCATCGATTTCATCGATAAACACGATACAAGGCGCGTTCTTCTTGGCTTGATCAAAGAGGTCTCTCACCCGCGAAGCACCCACACCAACAAACATCTCTACAAAATCAGATCCCGAGATCGAGAAGAAAGGCACCCCCGCCTCGCCTGCAATGGCTTTGGCCAAGAGTGTTTTACCGGTACCAGGCGTGCCGATAAGCAGCACCCCTTTAGGAATACGTGCGCCGAGACGAGAAAACTTTTTCGGATCTTTGAGAAAATCGATGATCTCGACTAGCTCAGCCTTAGACTCCTCGATCCCTTCGATATCGTTAAAGGTAACCTTGCCTTTCATGTCGTGCACCAATTTTGCGCGGCTCTTACCAAAGGACATGGCTTTGCCGCCACCCATCTGCATATTGCGAAACAGGAAGATCAGGAGAATGATCACCAAGAAAATAGGGATAGAATTGATCAAGATGCTCTTCCATAGGGAAGGGCTTTCCTGCCGCTCAAACTTCATCTGCACGGAGTGTTCTTCTAACTTCTTGCGAATATCCTGATCGAAGGGCACGTTAGCGGCAAAGGTCGTCGCGTCTTTGCGTTTCCCTTCCAAACGGATGTCACCATCTTGGATAACCACTTCGACGATGCGCTGCTGATTTTCAGCATCTAAGGCGATACCGTTCATAAACTCATTGTAGGTAATCTCTTTGGTTTCCAATGCGGGCTCATGCAAGCGCTGGAACAAAATCAATAACAAAACCAAACCCACAAGAACCATAATCAGGTTTCGCGGGTTGTTTGACCTAGGCGCAATCTTAGACATATAAAGACTCCCAAGAAATCGCCCCGGGTTTAGTCCCCGGACGAATGGTGAGAACTGGAAACTTCCATTTTAACCACGATGCCCATCACATTGTAAGATGGTCATTAATATTTGATCCGCAAGCCCAGCTGATCTCGGGGGATCAAAACCCCAGAGTCCACTTGATAAATATCATTTCCATCACATATTAGCTCCCGCTGACCATCCAAAGTCAAAACCATCCAGCGGGCGCGAAGCTCGGAATTTGCACGATGCTTTTGCATGGTTGTTTTGACGCGCTTCCTGATCTTCTGATCTGCTTCGGTATAGGGCTGATGCAGCCTCACCTGGATGGCTACATCCGAAAGATTCTCCATGTGTATCCATCCTGTCCCTTGGCCTAGTCCTTCCAAAGCCTGAACCTGCCAGTCCTGCTTAAAACCTGGCCCCAACAAAACTCGCAAATCTAAGGGCAATCTCGCACGCGCCCACTGCCACAACCTCTCTTGTTTGCGTGGGTCTGTCGCAGCAAGCCGAATACCTTCTTTGTTAATTTGTACAGAATACTGCCGACCCAGGTGGACAAATTTCGCCCTATCATAGGCATTTTCTGAATGAGAAGCTCGTAAGACCTGCGTCACAATCTCCCTGTTTATGAGAAGATCTACCTCTCCTAACTTTTCTAGACTGTGCTGGAGAAATTCCGCGACCAAAAGGCGCTGGAGTACTGTAGGCAAGCCAATCAAGCGAGAAGGTGTCAAATTAGCTATTTGAAGCGCATCGTCTAGATCCTCCGCAATAGAATCCAACGCCCAAACGGACAGTTCACCGAGATCCTGAGCAAGGTGAAGTAGCTTCTCTTTCGCGCCTGGAAATCGATGTGAAAGGGGCTGCAGAATCTGGTGCCTCACATAATTGCGGTCATAACTGATTTTAGCATTTGAGCTGTCCTCCCTATAAGGCAATTTATTTCCAGTTTGAATTCGTTCGATTTCCTCGCGCCAAAGGCCTAAAAATGGCCGCCAGATCCCATGTTCAAAAGGTTGCATCCCCCCCAAACGCAGGGGCGAACTGCCTCTGACGGCCCGAAAAACCATGGTCTCCAAAAGATCGTCTTGGTGATGTCCAAGCGCTACAAGATGGCCTTGGGCGATTTCTTCGGCAAAGTAGGCCCGGCGCAAATCGCGCGCCCACTCTTGAATCCCCTTACCTCGGCGCGCTGCGCGCTGCTCAGCTTCAACTACATGCAGCTGAAGTGGCACTTGGTTTTGTTTGCTTAGGTCGGAAACTAACTGAGCGTCGCCATCAGACTCTTCGCCACGCAAGCCGTAGTTCACATGTAGCAAACGCAAATCTTTAATTTTACCAATCGTTTTCAAATGATGAAGGAAATGCAGCAAGACCACAGAGTCCCTGCCACCGGAAATACCAAGGATAACTATCTGATTCTTATAAAAATCATCGAATTTTTGTCCTTTCGGACCAAACTCCAGCACCCGCTCTAAAAACAAATTGTCAAACATAGCTACGGGAAACCTCTCAAGATCTCAGCTAATTTTTTATTTGCACCAAATTAAATTTAAGTATTTCACAAAAATCCCGCTATTCGCCTTGTGAGTTCCAGGTGGAACTCCCGCCAGATCGATCTTAGTCGGTCCGGCAAACACATCAAGGAGGATTTACGATGGGAATGCGCATCCGTACCAATGTTTCTAGTCTTACCGCTCAACGGCATCTCGAAACCAACACTCGCAAGCAAGACGCCACCTACGAAGCACTCTCCAGCGGCAAGCGGATTAACAAATCCGCAGACGACGCCGCCGGTTTGGCAATCAGCGAAAACTTGCGAAGCAAAGTCCGCGGCAGTGCCCAAGCTTTGCGAAATGCCAACGACGCCGTGTCGCTGCTGCAGATCGCAGAAGGTGGCATGGAAGAAATCACCAACATCATGATCCGCATGCGAGAACTAACGGTTCAAGCGGCCTCGGATACTTTGGGTGAGCGCGAACGAGGATTCTTAAACAAAGAATACGTCGAACTGGTCGACGAAATAGACCGTATCACCGGCACCGTTGAATTCAACGGCAACAAACTGCTGAACAACGAGGACCTCGAAAACCTCGTTATTCAAGTAGGCGCCAATGATTCTACAAACGGTGACGGAGTCAATTTTGATTCGATCACCATTGATTTATCTGGTCTAAAGTTCAACTCAGAGTCCTTGGAGTTCGGCAAGGAAAGCGAAATAGGAGCTATCACTGGCGGGGATTCCCCTGATCGCGAATCTATCATCGGCAAACTATCAAGTATCGACAATGCCCTGAACCGCATGGCCGGTGAGCGCGCAACTCTAGGTGCGAAGACCTCACGTCTCCAATCCACGATCAACAACCTTGGTATCTCCATCGAGGGTATGGAAACCGCACGTAGCCGCATTCAAGATGTGGACTTCGCTTCCGCGACTTCAGAACTCACTCAGTCTCGCATTCTGTCTCAATCCACCACTTCTGTTTTGGCTCAAGCGAACCAAAAGCCAGAAATGGCATTGCAATTACTACGTTAATCAACAGGGACGATATTAAACAATCAAGGAGGAATGAATCATGGGCTTAAGAATCAAAACCAACGTCGAAGCATTATTTTCCCGGCGTCGCATGGAAGAGAATACACGAAAAATCTCTGAATCCATGGAACGCTTATCATCTGGTCAACGAATTAATCGGTCCGCTGACGATGCCGCCGGCTTAGCTGTGTCCGAGCGGATTCGCGCCAAAACTCACTCTCTCGAAGTCGCTAAGCGCAATGCCAGCGACGGTATCTCTTATATCCAAGTTGCAGAAGGTGGCCTTAACGAGATCACGAACATCACGGTTCGTATGCGCGAGCTTGCATCCCAAGCTGCCTCGGACACCATCGGCAATAGGGAGCGGGGATTCTTGGACAAAGAATTTCAACAACTCCGCCAGGAAGTAGGCCGCATCATCGAAACCACGGAGTTTAACGGCACCAAGATCCTCTCCTCTGAGAATCTTGCGCCTATTAACATCTTCGTCGGTGCCTCGAACCGCGGCAACAATGCGGATAATGAAGCTCCTGAAATCGACGAGGACAACAATCCGGACGTCTTGACAATCGATCTCTCTGATCTGGAGAATCTCACCGCAAACCTCAGTTCCATCACCGATGGTGAACTTGGCCTGGTTCCCGAAGATGAAGAAGGTGGAGCCGCAGATCTCGGTCCGGA
>JBIKVD010000461.1:0-2924 GCA_044357055.1 Oligoflexales bacterium
TCAGCAGGGCACGCGTATCTGATCGTTGGAGCAAAGAAAATTGATGATGCAGCCGAAGGCGGTATGTGCTTTGTCGTTAAAAATAGTTGGGGTGAGTGGTGGGGAGCAAGCGGATATTCCTGCATGACACTAGCTTGGTTTAATGCCTATATGCATGACTATGGTTGGCCGCAGGCAAAATCGGTGGCCGTAAACCATCAGAGCTTAGCTGCTATGCTCGATGTGGATGGAAAGATTCCACAATCAATAATTGAAAAAGAACTTAATCAAGGCAATACAGTAGATCAAAGCGGCACAGCCAAGAGAGGCGTAGCGACATTTCTCATGCAAGGCGCGGAGCAACTCATGCTGTTTTGGAACCACCGCAATCACTTCTACAAGATGATCATGAGTCCAGTCGACAGTGGTGCAGCGGTGCTTATCTACGGTATGGTGTCAAATGAACAGGAGATATCCTATCCCATTTGTCTTACCTTGGGGATGGATGGGCGGCTTTTCTTGAGCTCTAGGCTCTTCTTACAGCAAGGGACATTGCCACTTGCTGAGGTTGGTAGGATCGACGAGGCAAGTTCAGAAGTAGTGCTTTGTTCCATGGAGTTCAGCGACCGCTGCGAATTGCGCTATGAGAAGGAGCGCAACCTCTTGACTGTCGCTTTGAGTGCCAGTCAAGTCAAGCGCCTCAGTTCGGAGGGCCCCTATGATTGGCAGCAGGTGGCTTTGGGGGACTATTTGCTTGAGCTTAGTGTTCCTGCTGGCCTATGGACTGCCGTTGATGTTAGAATTTCAGGTACAGACCCGATTAAAGGTGAGGCATTTGTCACAGATCCTGTGCGTCTGGAAATCGATCTTGCCAAGGGTCTTTTGCGCTTCGGTGATCAGATAGTTGGAAAAGCAGAAGGTGGAACCTCATTTAGCTTGTGTGGTGAGTTAGAAGATGCTTCGTGCTATATCTTGGTTACGGCTAATCATCTTGATTTTGTCTTTAAATAGAAGCATTTTTCTTCTTATTTGCCTTAGCCTATCTCTGACATGGATCTGCTCTCATGCAGCAATTGCAGTTCCTTCTCAAATTGACTACGATCAGAACCAGAGCACTAAGATCGCTCAATCCACAAAGAGGAAACGCCCACTTCCCAAGGTTAAGAAAAAAAAGTTGATTCCAGCCAAGGTCACTACTGCTGATGCATCAACCGATACTAAGACTCCAGATCCAAGCCCGGCTTCTGAGGTAGCTTTCGGTTTTATCGGGGGCTGGGAGGCGATCTATGGCAATGGCATGCAAATAGCCTATCGCCGGGGGGAACTAATCTCGCAGTTTGGCTTTGGCTACAATCTATCTGGGGTCAAATTTGGAGGAGGACTTAACTATCTGCTTTGGACTAGCTCGGGGGGGGGATTGAGCCTACCGATAGGGATAGCGCTGGTGCGCTCGCAAGGCATCACGGACACTGTCGAGATTGAGGGTGAATTCATCACCGAGTCTGGCGGTAAAGAAACCATCACTGGTACGAGAAAGTACAAGCTAAGTCCAGCGCTTTATGTGAGTCCCCAGGTAGGATTGCAGTGGCGCATGTCGCCTGGATTTGACCTGCAAATGATGCTTAACTACAATACTATACTCACTGGCAACGAAGTGGAATTTTATGGCCCCCTGGAATATACACCGCGGGTCGTGGTGACGAATGATACAGATGCCCAGCGACAGTTTGAAGAAAAGGCTGCCAATGAAGTCAAGTCAGGTGGGCCAGGGCTCAGCGTTGGATTATTGTATTTTTTTTAAGGAAATGCAGTCTAGATTTTAAAGATTGACGGATCCAAAGCAGTAGCCGATGCCCACCATGAATTGATAGCTCCCGGCCAGCTCGAAGAGATCATTTTTTATCAAGGGTGGGTTGAGGTAAATAGCACCCCCATTGAAGCGCAAGAATATATTGGTCGTGAGAAACACGTCAAATCCTACCATAAATTTGTTCATATGCACGAAAGCGGCATCCTTGAATCCGATGCTGTCTTCGACGCTAGCGTATCCAGGTCCATAGCCCATCTCTAGAAAAATTCGAAATCCATAAAGAAAGAAGCTAAAATCCGCGTTTGCCATGGGCCCGCCGCCGAGGAGTTTAAGGTCATAGGTTTGCTCTTCGGTGACATTTCCGCTTTCGTCCAGGTTGCGATAGGTATATTGGGTATCGGCGCTCATGATAATTGCATTGAAATAGAGATTAGCATCCCAGTCGATGCGATCAAATTGGTGGGGATGAGGCAAGCTCAAAAGAGAAATCGAAGAGATAAATTCAGGTAGAGCTGATTTGTGTTTATAGGTCTCCTCATCCCACTGGTCGTACTTTCTGTTTAGCATCCGATTGCGCATAGCACCGAGTGCCAAGCTGTTGGGCAGCAGATTACGAGTAAATCGCGCGAAGAATCCGTCCTTAGCCATGCCTTTCATAAATCCATCTGGTAAGGGAGCTTGGATTGCCTTTCGGAGAAAGTGCTTCTTCACGATCCTTTCTGCGCGCAAATCCATCATCTGATGCTCAAACTCAATCCTGCGTTTGTCTTTGCGTAGCCTGTATGTCACTTCAACAATGTGGGTGGCTTTGAGTTCGTCTACAAGACCACGATTCAATCCAGAGGGCAGCGACTTGAGATTGAGGCGGTGATCATGAGTGATTCCAGACACGGCAAAAATCTCAGAACTCGCAAGGTACGGTACCCAGCGATCGCATTTCTTGGAGAGTTTGCGCGCTTTCATCTCCCAGAGCCGATGCAGCTCGCGTGAGCGCTCTGCGCTGCTGGCTTGAAACGGTAGCACGACGATTACCTTGCACTTGGCGCTGGCTATCGCGCTGCCAAAGCTAGCTAGGAAGATAAATAGCAGCGTGATTATGTTAAGACACCGCATAGGGTGTGAATGCTCATATAAA
>JBIKVD010000462.1:0-2918 GCA_044357055.1 Oligoflexales bacterium
AAGTGCAGAGTTTTCGTCGGGTCATTATTGGCTGGCGGCGTGGGTATCGATTTGACGGCGGCCTCTGTGGTGATTCACTATGATCGCTGGTGGAATGCTAGCAAAGAAAACCAAGCTACAGACCGCGTGCACCGCATAGGCCAGGAACGAGCGGTACAGGTTTTCAAAATGATTACTAAGGGGACCCTGGAGGAGAAGATCAATCTATTGATTGCGAGAAAACAATCGCTTTTTGATAAGTTTATCGAGCGCGATGAGGAACTCTTCCAGTCACTTAGCCGCGAGGATTTAATCGAACTCCTCTCCTGACCGCCAGTATTTTACTCCCCATCATTGGGCAGAGATCCCTTCCAATACATGACGAATTCTTACGCGCGTCATTTCCTTGCCTACCGCAACGAGGCTCTCGATTAAGGGGGGAGAGTCTTTTCTCCCCGTAACCATGAGTCGCAAGGGCATGAAATAGTCTTTGGGCTTCAGCTGAAACCGTGTTTTTACGGCCTCAACGACGGTTTCCACTGACGTCTTATTCCATTCATCGATATTGTCTATTTGCTCCAGGAGCTCGTTGAATACATCGCAGAACAATTTCGCCTCCATCCCTTTTGGCAAAATCTCCAAGCCCTGGTAACTCAGCGTCCCATTGAACAGGAAGCTGGCTTTATCGACGAACTGGTCAAAAGACTCAAGTCGCTCGCGATACAATTCAAAACACGAACGCAGGCGCTCGTCAGAAAACACATTTTGCTGCAATAACTGCACAAATTCCTTTTCGTCTAACTTGGAGATGTACTGCTGATTTATATTCTGCAATTTCACGACATCAAAGACCGGCCCGCCCAAATGCACATCCCTGATCTCAAATTTTTCCATCATGGCTTGGACGTCAAAAATCTCTTGGTCGCCTGAATAGCTCCATCCCATGAGTCCCAGAAAGTTCAGCATAGCCTTGGGCAGAATCCCTTTGCGGCGATAGTACTCCAGGGAGGTTGGGTTCTTGCGCTTCGAGATCTTTGAGTGGTCGCTGTTGCGAAGCAGTGGCAAGTGGGCAAACTTTGGTCGTTTCCAACCAAACGCGTCATATAAAATGACATGTTTCGGCGTAGAAGATATCCACTCCTCAGCTCTAATGACATGAGTGATACCCATGAGAAAATCATCAACGACGTTGGCCAAGTGGTATGTGGGGAAACCGTCCGATTTCATCAAGACTTGGTCATCAATTTGGCGATTATCTATGGTTATTTCACCGCGAATCTCATCGACAAAGTGCGTGACGCCCTCTCTCGGGCTTTTTAGCCTGATGACATGGGGCTCGCCGTTGGCAATCTTTGCAGCAATTTTTTCTTTACTTAAGCCCATGCAATGGCCATCGTAGCCAGGCTGCATTTTTTCCGCTCTTTGTTGCTCCCGTAGCTTCTGCAACCGCTCCGCACTACAAAAGCAAGGGTAGGCATAGCCGCGACTCTGCAATATCTGAATATATTCGCGATAGTGAGCCGTACGTTCCGATTGCCGATAGGGCCCATAGGGCCCCCCAACATCTGGGCCCTCATCCCATTTCAATCCAAGCCACCGCAAGCAATCCATGATGGCTCGCTCGGAGGAGGCCTTAAAGCGACTTTGATCCGTGTCCTCGATACGAAGGATGAGATCTCCCCCGTGCTTTTTGGCAAAAACATAATTAAATAAAGTGACATAGGCGGTGCCCACATGTGGGTCGCCCGTTGGGGAAGGAGCAATCCTAACGCGGATTTTTTCTTGTGATGGCATGATTTCCCTTTAAGTTTTAGATAGGTACTTCATTCCCAACTCACGAGCCCCGCATTGACGAGGGGATTCATGGTTCTGAGAAACTGGGCGTTTTCTTTAAAAAAAAGATACGCAGTTGCGCTCATAATTGCAATGGTACTGTCTGGCCGCGAATTTGGAATCCTTACAGAGATGAAAGATCTTAAAATCCAAATTTACTGCACCATTACGTTCCTATTGACTCAGTTATTCCCTCGCCGTAAATACTTTACATGCGCCAATTTGTCTGGTACACTCCTGTCGCCTTAACCAAGCCAATAAGGATAGCCACATGACTCCATTTCTAGCTATGGTCCTCCTTCTTTTTTTGACGGCTTGCGCGCCGGGGAGCAGCCCCTATTCTCAGACCCAGAATGTTTTTGGCGAAGATGATCGCTTAGACTTTTTATTTCACGAATACCCTTGGTCGGCCATAGGGCGGCTCGTGATGGGAGATAGTCATTGCACGAGTTTTCTAGTAGGCGAGTCCTTGGCTGCGACGAACGCGCATTGCATTGAAACGTTAAGTATGGTTTTTGAAGTCAATTTTATGGGCGGAGCAGCCAAAGATAGTGCCAGGGTCATAGACGTTTGGGTTGGCTCCGTGCCTAACGACGCAGAATCCTATCGCGATTGGGCTCTGCTGGTATTGGATAAACCGCTTGGCAAAAAGTTTGGGTGGTTTGATCTAAAGCAAGAGCACAATTTCTCCTCCATCAATGACGAAGAATTCGATGCGGGGTCTTTAGTTCATCCCTACACTAAGAACCTAGCGTTAGTGGGATACCCAGCTGACTATAAGGATGGAGAGACAGGTGCCATATCTTTTGGATGCGGAATCGCAGCCTATTACCCTAATAAGGGGACCTTTCTCCACGATTGCGATTCTCAGGGCGGAAGTTCAGGCGGCCCGCTATTTGCCATTGATACTAATTACCAGCCGATTAGGAACACCCAAGGTCGGGTAGATCTTGTGGCCTTGCACAGGGGAGCTTACAAACTTCCTTTAGACCTCAACCATATAGATGAATTTAGTTATACTTCTGCAAATATTGCGGTGCCTCCAAGTCACTTTAGCAAACCTGTAGAGATGCTACGAAAACTGGATATTCCCAAAATCGAATTCA
>JBIKVD010000463.1:0-2915 GCA_044357055.1 Oligoflexales bacterium
AACTAACATAACCACCCCAGGAATCAAAAATCCTTGGGCGGGGCTGTTCGTGATGCGAGCCATGATATGACTCGTCGTGCCAATGGCGAAGGCTAACAAAAAAAGCCAGGCAGAAGCAGGGAAGTGGCTTGGGCGACTCGCATAAGCAAAGCCACTCAAGCCGCCGATCAGAGCGGTTAGGTAAAGATACCGACGAGGCACACCAAACAGAATGGCGAAACCACAGGCTCCAAGCAGAGAAAAGAGGAGTTTTTCAACCCACATCACCGTCCCTTTCCTTCTCAATAGAGAAAATTCTCAGCGACCAAAGCCGAAAAAACTAGCAAAAGCTGCCACAATTCCGACGCCAAAAGCTAAAGCTACCGTAACCATGACAGCCTCTAGCAATCTAGCCGAGCCACTCACTAAATTCTTTTGCGCAATCTCATGAATGGCATTTACAAAGGTTAGACCTGGAAAATAGACAATCAAGCCACCCGTTAGTAAGCGTACCGCATCCACACCAAACAGCGGAATCTTTACGATCAGTAGCACTAAAAGTGCCAGTGTCGCCGCGCCGAGAAAATCAGCTAAAAAACGGCGATTCTCACTACCGCGCGCGAAATGCCCCACACCCTGCGCCAAAGCTCCAGCGCATAGGCCAAGGGCTGACTCTTTGTAAGTGCCCCCATTTAAATGAATATAAGATGCTGCGGCGAAAGCAGCCGCGATAAAGATGCTCCATTTTTTATAGGGCGGTGACGAGTGATTGAGCTCATCGAGACGTGCGCGACAGTCGGCCAAAGCCATTGGCTCTTTGTCCATGGATACCACTAAGCGATTGATGCGACTCAACCTATCAAGGTTGACAGCCCACTGTTTGACGCGGATAAGATCCACCCACTGCTCGGGACCTCTTTCCACTTTCAACCACACGCCGGTAGGAATCGCAAATACCTCCACTTGCACGGCGAATCCTTTGCCAAGAAGGACACAAAGATTTTCGAGGCGATGGGAGGAGCAACCGCATTCAAGTAAAGATTTTGCTAAGTTAGTAAGAAAGGAAAGCAATTCCCGAAGATCGACAGGATCTCTTCCCTGAATGGCTTGCATGCACGCTCCATTGTCTGTAATTTTCATTTTATAGCATAGGATAAGAACATCTGCTTGACCAGTTCCAAGGGATTCGTAAGGAGTGTTACCATGAGAAAAAATTCAGCCCTGGCGAGAATATCCCTCTTTGTTCTGCTTAGCCTCTGCAGCGGGACCAGTTCCGCCTTAGCCTCCATTCCCGTAGCTAGCTCGCCGGCTAGCCTGGTGGAAATCATGGAAGCGATGCAGGTGCATTTCCTGCGACTAACGCAAAACTACCAAACACTGGCTAAGTATGACGAGCTTTTGGAGCGCTGCTTAGAACTTCAGCAATTGACTTTAGATGCCAAAAACTTAGTGTCACCTAAATGGACCCTTGAGGATCAAGCCAAATACAAGCGATGGCTCGGCATTGACATGATGACGGTTTTAATCGAATTGGAGCTCGCCTTGATTGACAAAAATCAAACCGAAGTCTTGGCGAAGCTTAAAGCACTGAAGACTCTTCGCGATCTTTCTCATGAGAAATTTGGCATAGAGGATTGATAAGTTAAGCTCGTGGAGCTACGAAGTTGCAAAATTCAGATACCAAAAAAGAGATTTTTTCCCCTCTCGAGCTTAAGCACTATGCTCGACACCTTGTTTTGCCTGGTTTTGGTATTGAAGCCCAACAAAAGCTGAAGGGCTCGTCTGTCTTGATTGTCGGGTTGGGCGGGCTTGGTTCACCCGCAGCCCTCTACCTCGCCGCTGCAGGTATCGGTCGACTGGGACTCTATGACCCTGATCAGGTGGCTGTGTCCAATTTGCAGCGGCAGATTTTGTATGGCTACAAAGATCTTGGAAAATCAAAGGCGGACGTGGCTCAGCAGCGGCTGCAAGACCTTAATCCCCATATTCAAATCGAGGCTAAGCCGATCGCTTTGACTCCAATGAATGCCATGGAAATCATCAAGGATTTCGATTGTGTTATCGATGGCACGGACCAGCTGGCTATGCGCTACCTACTCAATGATGCTTGCGTGCTTCTTGACAAACCTTACTTGTATGCAGCTATTCAACATTTTGAAGGTCAATTGGCTGCTTTTCATTGGGAGGGTGGCCCTTGTTATCGGTGTCTTTTCCCTAACATGCCTCCCCCGGAGCTTATCCCGACGTGTAGCGAGGGCGGTGTGCTGGGGGTCCTTCCTGGAATCCTAGGTTCGCTGCAAGCCTGCGAAGCGATCAAAATTTTGACAAACTTAGCTCCAGGTCCTAAACGCCATCTATTAAAGTTCAAAGCTTTGACCCTTGAATTCCAGCAAATAGAGATGCTCAAGCGCTCTGATTGCGAGATTTGTGGCGAGCAAGCGACCATTCGTGGAATTGACGCAAAAAGATATCCCTCACTCATCTGTGCCGTCGATTCTTTCGCCCTCAAAAGGGAATTAAGTCTCAATTTCGCACAGTGGCAGAGCAAAAAAAGATCCCAGCCTATACGCTTAATCGATGTGCGAGAACCGGTAGAGTTCGCGGCCCATAACATCGGAGGCGAACTCATTCCCCTCGGAAAACTGTTACAAATGACACCTGATGCAAGCAATGGTCTGGATCAGCCAATTCTATTTGTTTGCCAAACCGGCCTTCGTTCTGAGCAAGCTGCTTTCTTTTTAAGAGAAAGCGGCAATTCCCAAGCTTATTCTTTGGCGGGCGGGCTCAGTGCGCGAACAGAAGACTAACACGAGTCCGCGGAGATTTCGCTTGCTAGCTGTCCTCCTCGAACGGTTCCCTTTCGCCTCTTTTTAAGGTCGCGATGCGGGGGACAGTCTCCTTTGTTGTTCTGCTGTAAAGTCGCCAAGGCTTCCACC
>JBIKVD010000464.1:0-2914 GCA_044357055.1 Oligoflexales bacterium
CTTTGCCCTGATTCTCCTCGACAGATCATTGCCACGCTCCATGATTTGCCGGCAAACCAAGCTGGGAGTTTTCCGAACTTACAACGAAGAGAAAGAGAGCAAGCAACAGCGGCCTTGAGTCATTGCCTGACTGCCAAAGCGCAAGGGTATTGGCTATCCTACCGTCAAAGGTTAGGGCTGGATGAGCTCCAATCTTCGTTGTCCGTGCCATCTCCTAGAGCCCGTGGTAAAAGCCAATTTATCACTATGGCTTCGCTTATCTTCGCGTTGGCCCTAACGGTTTGGATTCTGGCCCAACATAGACTTGGTGCCAAAAACTCAGAGGAGTTTGCGACAATACGCCCTAACTCAGAATCCATTCCCAATTCCTTGCTCGGAAACCCCGAGATAGAGTCAGCCGCCTTGATTCAAGTGGGTCCTAACAAGGGCACCACCATCCCCACACAGGTCGCTCCCATGAACGCGGGAGCCGTGAAAACAAGCTATCGCCAAAGAACCGTCCAACAAAGCAAAGTCGTAAAAATCCACGCAAATGCCTGGGCGGACGTCTTTTTGGGCGAGAAAAACCTGGGCAGAATTCCAAATGCCAAAGGGTTTTCCTTGCCTGTGGGTTCCCATCGGCTGACGCTTAAAAGCCCCTATATTGAGACGACCCATATTGCGGTCCAGATAAGTGAAACAAGCCAAGAAGACCTGCGTTTTGAGGTCCCGCTCAAAAGTAAAGTCATCGAATTAATGACCGATCCAAGTTGGACCCTGGAAATTGGGGGAAGAAAATGGATCAAAGGCAATCGCCATCAAATATCCCTTAAATACGGGGAACACGAAGCTCAGGTCTATACTGACTCGAAGCGGCTAGGTAGCTTTATCATTTCTATATCCCCCACCTCCCCCGGCACATTAGATCTCACTAAGCATTTTTAAAAAAGGAAACCGCGATGAAGCCTTCGACGAATAGCAAGCAGTTTTCTGGGCCAGATATCCAGTGGCAACTCCATATCCTATCGCAAGAGGGTCTGGAAGTCGGCCGGCTTACCCTTGAAGAGGGTCCGATGGTCCTAACGGGACAAAAGGACCAAGGCGACTATTGGCTTAAGGAACTAGGGCAACAGGTCGTTCATGGAGACTTTGATGGTAGCCAACTCACTTTAACGGTAGCCGCTGGGCCAAGCGGCTTCACACGGCATGCCCTTGTTCCTGGACAGGGTACGGTCCTTCACGGAATCCGATGGCTCGTATTAAAAACCAAAGTCCAAACAGATGTTGGGTCGAAAGATTCCTTGCAGGACGAGTTGCT
Organism: Oligoflexales bacterium; assembly: GCA_044357055.1. Lineage (GTDB taxonomy): Bacteria > Bdellovibrionota_B > Oligoflexia > Oligoflexales > JBIKVD01 > JBIKVD01. The sequence continues at coordinate 1,298 of JBIKVD010000464.1, forward strand.
GACGCACTTGGTACACTGGCTTGCAAAGCCCATGCCCGATGAAGGAACTTTCCAAGCTGCCATTGTGGGTTTGCTTGACATCATGGTGAAGAAAACAGAAGCCCTGAATGCTTCGCTGATTCTCTGCGAGCAGCGCGGCGCTCGCATTTTTGCCCATAGCGGCAATAGTTTAGCGCAAGCTCAGCATTTTTTGCAAAAAGTTCCCGCTGACCTTCTGCAACGGATCCTGCGTGACAATATTAAGGTTATCTTGCCAGAAGAATTGCGTAGCGAGCCCAAAAAGTCTGCATCCTCATTAACCATTTTCTTGCAAGGCATTCCCAGCATTGTCGCCTTGCCAGTTCGCGCAGAGCTGCGTGTCCATGCCATTCTTCTCATTCAAATGCGAAGCCTCTTCCAAGACTTCGATCAAAGTTGCCAATCCCGTTTTGAGGCGATTGCAGAACTGTTGGGCTTGGTCTTTCAGCGAGCCTACTTACGCGAGCAAATTCAATTATCTAATCAGCGTCTCGATCTACAAACATTAGAAACTGGGGGGCATCAGCGCTTAATGATTGGGAGGTCACGTGCATTAGACCAAGTCTACACCAAATTGCAAAAATACGCGTTGACCCCAATCCCCGTCTTATTAACCGGCGAAACCGGAACCGGCAAAGAACTAGCTGCTAAGGAAATTCATCGTTTTTCCTCTCGAGCCAATGGACCGTTTATTCCCTTTAATAGCGCGACGATTCCAGAGCATTTGCTTGAGGCAGAACTTTTTGGCTATCGCAAAGGGGCCTTTACTGGCGCAGCAGCCGATCGTATCGGACTCTTTGAGATGGCCGATAAAGGCTCCTTATTTTTGGATGAGATCGGGGAAATGTCACTGGCACTGCAAGCCAAGATTTTGCGGATCTTACAAGAGAAGCAACTGAATCGCCTTGGCGAAGAGCGCATGAGAAAGATTGATTTCCGTCTGATTTGTGCCACCCACCGAGATCTTGAGGCTATGGTACGAGCAGGAACTTTCCGCGAGGACCTTTATTATAGAATCGCCGGAGCCCTGATCACCTTACCGCCTTTGCGACACAGACCAGAAGATATCGCCCTTCTGGCCCACTATTTTAAAAACCGTTTCGTTCACTTGCATCAGCTGCCCGAAAGGGATTTCAGCTACGAAGCCCTCGCAACTTTGTGTCATCACGCCTGGCCAGGAAATATTAGACAGCTACAACATGTCGTCGAGACTGCGGTGGTCGTGGCGGAAGACACTTGTATCACTGCCGACAATCTCTCTATCTTTGTCCCCAAGGACATGCCTCTCTCGGATAGTCCTCAAGCAAGTTTGGAACGGCCAAATTTAGGCAATTCTCTTTCCGAGGCAAAGTCCGCCTGGCTACGAGGCTATTTAACCCAAATGCTCGATCAGCATCAGTGGAATCGGAGTTTAACGGCGAAATCATTGGGAATTGGCCAGCGAACCCTTTTTCGCTATCTGGAACAGCTCAAAATTCAGGAGCCTCATCCTACCAGTGCAAGCATCCATCATCCAAATCATGAGGAAGATTTTAAAAATCCACCCACAAAAAACGGGGTGCCAAACCATGTCCACTAGTGTGCCTCGCAAGATGATGA
>JBIKVD010000465.1:0-2912 GCA_044357055.1 Oligoflexales bacterium
AGTCCTGCCTCATGAAATTTGCATTTTCTATGTCAAGGCATTCGCCTGCATAAACGCATAAAATATAACTGAATTCGGATCACTTTCCACTTGCATAAATTCTTTTTGCATAGCGTGAACTTCCCCACTGGTGACAGCTCCCGCTTCGAGAAGCACATCACTGGCAGACAGCATGAGTTCTTTCCAGAAACAGATAGCCTCCTTGCGATGTTGCGGCAACCGCTTGTCATAGAACCAAGTTTTGACCGTGGTCTGAATACTTTGAAAGCCCAGGGATAGCAGCAAATTTCCCAGCTTTGCCCCGATAAAGGGGTCACCGGCGCGGTCATATTGAAAATCGTTAAAAGCCATCCAATAACGCCAAAGGTTAGGTGAGTAGGGCTCGATAAAAAACGAAGAATTCATGACTTCGGTAACAATGATACGACTTCCCGGCAATAGGACCCGTCGTACTTCCTTGAGAACCTTTTGTGGTTCGGGAATATGTTCCAGCACCCAGCAGAGAAAGGCCGCATCGTATTTGCCCACATCAACTTCTATCTGCGTTGCGTCCATTTCGCAGAATTGATAGCGGCCCTGGCAGTACGAAAGGCGCTCCAGGTTTTGCCGTGCAGCCTGAATCTGAGCTGGATTCATGTCTAGACCAAGGAGCTGGATTTTTGGAAAGCGCCGCAACAGAATGGCGCTCTGAGCACCTACGCCACTACCCACTTCCAAGACATGCTTATGGTGGGAAAAGTCGATATCTTGATAGATTGTTTGCTCGAACAATTCTGCTTGTTGCCATAAACGGTCTTGTTCTACTTTCGAGAAACCGTGCATGTATGGCACCTTATCGGGATCATTGCCAGTATCACTCATACCTGAACGACTCTCTTTCTGACTGTTTTTGATTATGAACTACCTTGATTAATAGCAATATTGCTCCTGCTTTCACAAGTTGAAAGTGAGGGGGGGGGGGAGCCAAGAAACGTTAGCAGCTCCGTTGCTATTTGTCGGAAAGGACTGTTGATGCCAAGGGCAAATCTGGACGAGGTTGCGATCTTAGCCTTTTATTTCCTTCTGGGAGCAAACGAAACAGCTCCTTAGTCATGAAAAATTGGCTCTATGGCAGAGAAATGCCGCTGTATTTGAAAATTGGGTACAAGAAATCCGAATTAATAAAGCCCCTCACTGAAAATGTGAGGGGCTCAGGTTAGGTGATATCTAGTAAAAAAGGCAACTCATTTATCAAAGGCTTAATTTGCAGGCCGACGCTTGACCGATGGAAACTCGGTTGCTTTCGTCGTCAATTGGCTTTACCAAATCTAGGACGCGAAACATATCATCTGCAGAGCTAAATTCTACGCACATTTCCGTTTCGCCTTCCATTGCCCCTTGCATAGGACGACTCTGGAAAACCACGACGGTTCTCGCAATGATTTCGCTGGCGATGATTTCACGGATGGATAGATCCGCGTCCCTATCAATACCTCCGCCAAAGCTCACGTGCCGAATATGAATGGCGCGAGGTGCTGGGGAGACCTCCACCGTGTCCTTGCCATTCAAGGTACTTGATTCTGAATTCTTGCCAGAGTTGCAAGCTAACAAACTGACGGTAGCAACAACGAGTACTAAAACTTTTTTCATGGGAAACTCCATTCATGACTGTTTAAAAATTCTTCCTCTCAGCTTAACTAACACCCCAACAGATGCATAAACTGGTCCACTCGCTGCCTCACAAATACCTAATAATTTCTTGGGTTTTAAGAGAACACAGAGTCAGACGAGTGCACAAATTGTACAAAACTTCAACACTAGTGAGCGCGGCCCTCCCCCTCTAAAGGGGAATCATGCTCCGACGGTTAGCAAGCTTATCGAATGCCCCACATTTCCTATGCGCGTTACCGATCGAAGTATTTCCCCTTTTGCAGCGGCATGTCGTCATGCACGAATAGGAATTGGAACTTAACCTAGATGTGGGGTTTCGTTCGCGAAAATCTCTGAACTCGAGAAGCCGTGGAAATTGACATCGCACGACGAAGTGGCGTCTATACTTTTAGTAGTTGCTTCCAGACGTTATTGCCTAAGCACACCCAAGCCGTTTGTGTGGATTGTCTAACGAAGTAAGCGCCCTTCTCATAACACCTTTGGTCCGATCTGGCGAAGCATTGATTACGATTGCATTTCGAACCAGCTTGTAACAACGCTGACGATGTCTCCTTCTCAGGATGGTTTTGTCTATACTTGGCACCATCACCACAGCCCAGGAATGCTGCAAAGCAGCCAATAACAAAGCAAAAATTAGCTATCCTATTCATAGCGACCCCCTTCAGGCAAAATTATGTTCAAGATCTACAGATCATCCACGTCCCCAGCGCACATCTATTATACTTTGATTTGTATGTCAAATATTCATCCCTTGCGAGTACATCAATACTTAGCCGATCTCATGCAGAAATATCGCAGTAGCGAGTGGAAGTCCCCGAAGCTCTAGCATAAAGGTCGTAGGACATACAAGCAGCGTTACGCGACTAGCCCCACCCTATCCTATAATCTGGAAAGCGCCCTATGGGGCTCTCAACCGATCGTTTCTTCGGGATTCATGGGAGTTAAGCAAGCAACAAGAGGCTTCACCCTCTATTTTTGTTGGGATTAAAACTATACAGTAGCCTTTTAGCTCTCAGGTGGGCCGGTGATGTGGTGGATTCACTTTGGTGGAAATGACCTATAAGTCTTTGTCAGAGTATGGCTCACTGGTCAGAGCCGTAGAGTCATTTTTGAAATTTTGACGAGCGTATTTTTCTCCCTCACCGGTTCGGCAGACACTCAAGCATGATTAGTGATGCTGCCATGCTCATCTTTTTCACCAAGCTGGAAAGCTTTTCCCATTTTTGGCTTAAAAGTAATTCATTTTCGCATGGGTGTTTAGG
>JBIKVD010000147.1:0-9905 GCA_044357055.1 Oligoflexales bacterium
CTTTTTGCCCAACCTTTGTACGAGCCTTTCCACCCTAGACCTTGGTCCTGCCGCCGAACCCGGGGAGGCAGTGGTACTCTCGAGAGCCACGATAGAAACCGCGTTGAAATTGGAATATCCGGGTCAGACGATTGCCGTTCATTTCCCAGAACAATGGTCCTTGATGTCACGTAGCAGATCTCCAGATGTAAAGGAGATAGACTCTCAACTTCGCCAGCTGTTAAATTTCGCTTTAGAAAAATCCGGGTATCGACTAGAAATCGAGGAATTGCTTGTCGTCGGACAAATAAGCTTGCCGGCATGGGAAGGCAAATATGAGTTCCCGGGTTTTGAAGACGCGCGCAGCCTTCATGTAGAATGGTTCTACGAAAAATTTCTCAAGCAAAAGAAAATCGATATACAGTTTCGTGATGAGCGGCGAACCTATCCTTTTGAGCTGAGAATGAAAGCACAATTGACGCGACAGGTTCCAGTCGCGGGGCAGAATCTCCCCAGAGGAGCTCGTATTTCTTCAAGCGATCTCACAACGACGGAATTGCCCTATGATCCGGCTCGCCGTTTAATCTTCGAGTCTGAAAGCATCATTGGCAAGGACTTGACCAGAAACTTGAGAGCCGGAGAAGCCTTTAGACCTGGCGACTTGCGACAGACCTTTGCCGTTCGCAAAGGGGACGCGGTAAAAGTCCATTTTCAGAACGGAGCACTCAAATTGATGTTGGACGGCTTGCTGACACGCGCAGCCAATACCGGTGATGAGGTGGAGGTAGAGATAACTGCTGGCCGAAAGAAGGTCCGAGGAACCTTGACGAGCGAGGGGGAGGTTCTGGTGAAGAAGCTATGAAATTCATCATGATAAAATGGATGTCTTTGATCGTGCTATGCTCTTGCATGCATCACAAGTCAACGTTACGGCCGATGGCACAGACCTTGCCAAAGGCTAAGGATGATTCCGGTCAAGATAGACGGGAGGGTCCCCAAATTTATGTCAAAGAAACTCAGCTGACGTTGCCCGCAAATCCGAGTCGAGTTCATGATGGCTCACTCTTTAATGGGCAGGATCCACGCAATCACCTTTTTGCCCAACGAATCGAGCCCATTGTCGGACGCTATCTTGAATTAGCGGCGCGTCTTAAAGGCAAAATGAATCCCGCGGCTGATAAAGAAGGCGATAAAGCCAGTTTGCCATCAGGCGACCGGGAGAGTGCTGTCCCAGAAGCAGGAACAGAAGCGCTAGACGCTGATTTGCAAGAGGCTATGGCGAGCTTGCCGGACTTGACGGAAGAACAGAAGCTTGATTTGCGTTTGTTGAAGAAGTTGAGTTTTAAGATTATTGATGTGGCGCCAAATGGTGATGCTCGGCTGGCCTATGTCAGGGAGTCTGGCCAAGATGAGGAAAGAAATCGTATCCAAGTCGAAGCCATCCTTCCCGTGGAGAGGTTGGGAAGCTCACTTCCTCTCTCCACAGATGATCTGGTTGACGTGCGTTTTGTTCAAAATACTTTTGACGCCTCCGTCCGTAAGGATTCATCGGACTGGCAGGACGAGTATCTCGTGAGAATTTCCGGCTTTACGGAAGTCAAATCCAAGACGGCGCGTGGCCTTGAGGATAAAAAACAGCAGCTCGTAAAGACAAAGTCAGAAGTCGAGAAAAAGCTTATTGATATTGGTAAGGAAAGAAAGAAGCTCGCTGGCGAGCGAGAAGCCCTCCTCAAACAGCAGGCACAAGACAAAGAGAAAATTGCTAAGCTGGAGGCGGAAGTTAAAGAGCAAGCCCCACCGGTAACCACAGAATCCGAGGATCCAGAAACGAAAAAACCTGCAGCGGTAGCCAAGGATAAATAGCATGAGTTCTTGCAAAACTGTAACACTATGTTTCCTCGCTTTGACCCTGGGTCAGCCGCTTACTGTTCTAGCCCAAACGGCTAGAATCAAAGATGTCGTTGAGATCAAGGGAGTGAGAGAGAACTCCTTGCAGGGGGTTGGCCTCGTGATTGGCTTGTCCGCTACCGGCGATTCACCTGCTTCCGTTGCTACCAAGGATGCCCTCGCGACGATGTTGGGAAAGTTTGGTCATCCTTATGCACCAGCGCAATTAGCAGGTGGAGCGGTAGCCCTAGTTAGCGTTACCGGCCAACTCAAGACCTTTATGCAAAATGGTGACCGATTTGATGTGCAGCTAGCAAGCCTAGGGGATGCAAAGAGTCTTGTCGGTGGCACTTTGATGATGACGCTCCTACGCGCCGCGGATGGTCAAGTTTATGGTACAGCCGGCGGAAGAGTTTTGACCTCTTCCGACAGCTCTCCCAAGGCCGTTCAGACTTCAGCGGTATTGCCCAATGGTGGGGTTGTGGAGCGGGAATTCCGCCCCGAGCTGGAACGTGAAGGGCAGATTGTATTAAGTTTGAGACAACCAGATTTCACGACCGCCATGAACGTCGCAGATGCCATCAATGCCAAGTTAAGTGGCCTTTTTGCCAAGGCGGCCGACCCTTCGAGGGTCGATGTCATCGTGCCCGAGCCCTACGCCGGGCGATTGGTGGAGTTTATCGCCGAATTGGAGCAGCTCGCGATCATCACCGATCTGAAAGCCGTCATAGTTCTCAATGAACGTACCGGAACGGTCGTCGCAGGAGGCGACGTTCGCATTTTTCCTGTTTCTATTGCCCACGGCAAGATGGCGATTCAGGTTGGCGGAGACACTGTAAATCTCAGAGACGATAAGCGTAAGGGTGAGGAACAGAGTACCACGGTAAGCGCGCTGGCTGCTGGAGTGACTGCTTTTGGTATGGGGCCCCGTGATCTAATCGCGATCTTGCACGCTCTGAAGGCTTCTGGGGCTATTCAAGCAGATATTAAAAGCCTGTAGGATTTTCTGTTCTAGGTCAGGTTCGGCATCCATGGGGAGACCATGGGGTCATTTGAGGTTGCTATGAGCATCATCCTTCCTTCAAGTCCAAAACCCATTGGCGGGCAAAAAGCAGGCGAAACTGCAAAAGATGGCTCCGTCACGCAGGAAATGAGAGTCAAACTTCGAGAATCTGCCACGGAGTTTCAATCGATTCTCTATAGTATGATGCTAAAGAGCATGCGTGATTCCGTTGACAAGTCTGGGCTGATTGATGGGGGCAATGCTGAGAGTATCTATCAGAGCATGTTAGACCAAGAATATGCAAAGGTTTTGGCTCAAAAAGACAATAGTCCTTTGGTGGAGGCTATGGTGGATCAACTCAGCGGCACCACTGCGAATAGTAAGCTCAATCAGGATATTGACAAATTGCGCGGGCAAGGAGCCTACCACAGCGCGACGTTGCAAATTGGGATAAAAGAGTAGACAATAGGGCGTAGGTCGGGGTTGATTTTCAGAGGGGTATAAAATGGTAACAAAATCCATTGGTCACAAACCTGGTGTGGAGTCCATCGCGCCGAAACCGGCTACAACTGGGCGGGCTAGCGATGTCGGCGGTGAAAATCGGGTAAGTGGAAAATCCTCGAATTATGGCGTCGCCCTATCTGACGATGGGAAATCCAAAGCCGGTGCTTATAAGAAAGCTTATGACGTCGCTAAGAGTGCCCCTGAGATACGCGAAGATCTGGTGGCTAAATACAAGGCGCAGATTGCCGCGGGTACCTATACACCGGATGCTGGCAACATCGCTGATGGGATGCTCCGAGAAGCTGCACGCGAAGAGCTCGCCAAGCGCAGCTAGTCTCTCTTCACTCATTTCCTAATTTTACAAATTCAGTGGCGTATCCTTGGTGTATGCTTGCCTTTCATTTGGGCTGTGCAAGCCCGGACTACCCAACTCCTAAGACGCCTAGGGAGATCCTTCCTACCTGGTTCTCGCTGATAGCGTTATAATCGCTTAAAGGAGGGAGCAATGATGGAAAATAATCGAGTTGAGATCATCATCTCATCTTTGTCCTCTGTAAAAACGGGATTGCAAGCCCTCCTGGGCGTGTATCAACGGCTTCCTAATGTCTTTCAAAAAGAGAACGAAGCCATTGCCAGAGTAGACATCGCAGAGGTCGAGAATTTTGCCGCGGAAAAGCTTCGCATGAGCGCCCACGTGGAGGAGACTTCAACACAGATCTTGAAGTCTTTGCGGGATGCAGTGCAGCTCGTTGATTCTTCACAAGAGTGGCACGGCATTGGCGAAGGTCTGGAGATTTTAGCGGTCAAACACGATTTTCCCGTTGGCCTGTCGCAACAGTTGCTTCTTCATCTTCTTACGGAGTGTCAAAAGCTACACCGGCAATTCAAGCAGGCTTACGAAGAGCTAGCGCCTCAATTTGTTATTCACCGTGAGGTTGTGGCTCAACGCCTGCAAAATTTCCGCGAAAGTTATCGCTTTTGGTTGCGCATCGAACAAGAGCTTACCCAAGGTTACGATCAAAAAGGTCAAAAAACCGATCAAGGGTCTGGGTCGCTCTTCCAGACGAAAGCCTAACTATGTCCGGATTGTTTCATACCCTAAATATTGGCTCCGAATCCTTGTTTGCCGCTCGTCAAGGGGTAGACACGACGGGGCACAATATTGCTAATGCCCAGACCGAAGGCTACTCTCGACAACGCGTAGAAATACACCAGCGGGCCCCGAGTTGGCGGCACGGATTGATCATGGGCAACGGTGCCTATGCAGGCGCGATAAAAAGATCACATGATCAGTTTTTGGAACGTCAAGTAAATCGCCATGGTTCGGACTACGGCTATTCTCAGGCGATGAATGAAGCGATGGCTTCTGTAGAGACCCTATTTAGTCCTGAGCTGAGTGCATCCATTGCCGAAGATATGTCGACGTTTTTCAATTCGATGCAAGATTTGAGCGCCTTTCCTGAAGATAGTACCGCGCGCCTCAGCGTGCGCGAGATGGCGGTTACCTTAGGTAATTCCTTTCGCCGAATTGACGGCGACCTGCGGGATTTGCAGGCGCAGTTTGATGGTTTGGTGCAACAGGAAGCTGACGAAATCAGTTCGATAGCTGGGAACATAGCCAGTCTCAATCATAAAATTCGTACCCTAGAGGTGGGGACGAAGCAAGATGCCAATGATCTACTCGATCAACGAGATCTCCTCGTGCGAACTTTGGCCGAAAAAGTCGATCTTACCTACTATACAGACAAGAATAATATGGTTGTGGTTCGTGGTCCTGGACAGGAACTCCTCGTCGAGGGAAATCATGCGTCACGTTTAAGTGTGCGCAAAGATGTTAAGACTGGCCACCACATGGTGCAAATTACAGACTTTGAGAACTCCATCACCAAAGATGTGACTCATTTAGTCAAGGGCGGGTCCCTGTCTGGATATATCGACGTGCGCGATCGTGTCGTCGGGGGCTTAATTAACCAACAAAATGATCTCGCGACCAATCTCGTAAATGAGGTCAATAGTATTCACAACAAGGGATTTGGCCTTGGAGATTTCAAACAGCAGCAGGGTCGCAATTTTTTTGCTCCCATAACGGATCTGAGTCGAGCAGCTGCGGATATGGATATTGCAAGCGAAGTTATGCAATCAACCGACGCGATTTCAGCAGGATTGGTCCCCGACACGCCGGGTGACAACGTCATCATCAATGAGCTGATTAGCTTAAAAGACAAGAAAGTATTTGAAGGCAGAGCAAGCTTTAACGACTTCTACGCAAACTTTGTCGGTGAGCTTGGTATTGAAAAGGCCAGGATTGAGAGTAAGTTTTCCGCAGACCAGGTATTACGGAATGAGTTGCAGCAGAAGCGAGAGTCTATCTCAGGGGTGTCTCTTGATGAAGAAGCGACGAATCTGATGAAGTGGCAGACGGCTTTCACAGCCTCCTCAAAATTGATCACAACCGTTGACGAAATGCTGCAAACCGTTCTCAATCTCAAAAGGTAGAATGATTTTCTATGGTTAGAGTGACTGAAAAACAGCGTTATGATCTCGTCAATCGGCGCGTTGGTCAATCGAAGCATGACAACGAAAAGGCTCTTGAGACGCTATCGACTCAAAGACGGATCAATGACCTTTCCGATGAGCCGATCGGTTTTGCCAACAGCCTCAAAATGAGCAAGCGTATCGGTGATTTGGGGCAGTTCGATAGAAATATCGAGTATACTAAGGGCTTCTTAGAGCGTTCTGAGGCTGCCATTTTTAATATCAGCGACAATCTGATTCGGGCCAAGGAGCTGGCAGTGGCTATGTCCAACGATACGAATGGGCCAGATAGCCTGGAGGCAACAGCCAAGGAGATTGCGGAGGTTATGAAAGAGGTGATCATGCTGGGAAATTCTCAGTTCAATGATCGATTTATTTTTTCTGGCATGCGCACAGAGACTCCCACTCTAAATGAAGATGGAGAATACCTGGGGGATGACGGCCGAATTTTGATTCCTGTGGATCGGCAGACCTATAAACCTATTAATGTCACCGGTCGGGACCTCTTTGACGTGACCCAAGAGCAGCGAGCTAAGGGCCATATGGGAATGGTTGAGAGCCTGAAAGTTCTCTATGATGGACTGGTCAACAACGATCGCGATATGATTTTTCGCGCCAGCGATGAGATTGACTATCAGATTGGCAAGACCACGAATTTTCAAGCAAGCATAGGATCAATAACCAATAGTCTTGCTTCGCTGCAAAAAAATCATGAACTCGGAAGGGAACGGATGATCGAGGGCAGATCCAAAATTGTGGATGCAGATATGTTTCAGGCCACCTCGGATTTTAAGAGGACGGAGGCCGTTCTACAAAGTACCTTGTTGGCGTCCTCGAAGTTATTGCAGCCTTCTTTGTTGAATTTTATGCAGTAAGATAGGGAATGGTCTCGCAAACGTTACAAATCGTTTACTAGGAGCACAAAGTATTGTAGCCTGCCCCAGGCTGGGGTAGTTATGGCAAAGGAGGGCCAAGAATGCTGGTGTTGACGCGCAAAGTGGGGGAAGGAATTGCCATCGGTGACGATATCAAGATCGTCGTCATGCAAATCAAGGGCAAACAAGTGAGGCTTGGAATCAAAGCCAGCCCCAATACCATGGTTCATCGCGAAGAAGTTTTTGAAAAAATCCAGGATGAGAACCGGAAAGCCTCCCAACCCTCGGTGGATGCGCTTGATGCCGCGAGTAAGATTTTTAAATCCCCTAAATAATAGTTTTTGTGGCAACATTTCGCCATCTTAGAGTTCCTGGCCCCGTGGGGCGAGCCCTTCTCATTGTGGCTTTCAATCTTTTCTAGCCGCGATCCAAATCTTTCATAGATTATTTTGTTGAGAATCTTGCTTCAAGATGAATTTCTAGGGTAAAATCATTTTAGATCAGCCATTGAAGTCATCTCAGCATCTCATGCATACCAGGAAGATTCCTTGGCGTGTATGGAAAGGGAAGCGCCTTGATCCAGGTTAAGACAACAAGATTCGGAGAATTAGCGGTTAAGCCGGAGGACGTCATTACGTTGCCTTCAGGACTGATTGGATTTCCGGAATTAAAGAAATATGTTTTGCTTGACCATGATAAGGGGTCTCCTTTCAAATGGTTTCAGTCTTTGGATGATGGCGCCATAGCTTTTGTGCTGATTAATCCTTTGCTCTTTAAGCCTGACTATTCCGTAGAAGTATCTGAAGGCGAGGTTTCGGATTTGGACTTTGGCAGTGAAGAAGATGCAGTTATTTCTGTGATTATCACCATGCCCAGTAATCCGATGAAAATGACAGCAAATCTTAAAGCGCCGTTAATTTTTAACCTGAAGAACCGCAAGGGCAAGCAAATCATTTTGTCCAAAGCAGATTATACCACTCGTCACAACGTGATGGACGAGGTGAAGAAACGCGAGATCGAGCTGGAACAACTAGAAAAGTTGGAGCAAGTGGAGAACGGCAAGAAAGCTCAACAGGCTGTTGCAGATCTAAATAAAGATTCCAAGAAAACCGGTTAAGAGATTCCTCAAATTTTCCTCAATCTTTTATTTTCTCACCGGAAAACCAATCTACCGCAAAGCCTAGACTAGCTCTGGTATGGGCCTGATGCAGCCTGACCAGGTGATGAAAAACAGCGTTTTTCCGCGTGGTAAAGTAAGACTGCGTGCCAAGGCGCTGAATGGGTATGAGGCCCCGAACGGTAGAGCACAAAAAGGCCTCGTCAAATCGGGGTAATTCATCCAGATGGACCACGCGATCCTCGACTCCAATGCCTGATTTTTCGGCTAGCTGGATTAAACGTTTTCTGGTGGTCCCGGCAAGAATCCCTGAGTCTAGAGAAGGAGTGACAAGCCATACTCCGTCGCCTTCTCGGGCCACAAAGAAAATATTTGCGGTCGCAGCCTCGGTGATTTGATCCTGAAGATTATACCAGAGGACCTCGTCACAGCCTTGGCGTTTGGCTTCATCAATCGCCAGGATGCTCTCCATATAATTTGCAATTTTGGCATGAGATCCATGATCTAAACGATGATTTGGCCGAAGCATAAGGTTAAGGCCTGGGTTCAGGTGCTTATCCAGCGGTCGTTGGGTTCGATGCAAGATGGCGATGCGATTTGGTTGCAAGTCATCAGAGAGATACATGCCCAAGCCCACACCGCGGGTCACGGAAAGTCGAATGGCGAATTTTTTTAGCTTGGTCATCGAGGCTAAATGTTGGAGTTCGAAACGGAACTCTTCCTCTCGCCACGGCAAGTGCAGGTTTACCATTGCCGCGGAGTCCCGCAGCCTTTGCAAATGATCCTCGACGTGCAGCACCTGGCCGTGAAATCCCACCAGAGTCTCAAATACCTGGTCTCCGAGTAGGAATCCGCGATCTAGAACCGATATTTTTGCGTCGGCCAGGGCTGAATAGGAGCCATTGATGGAAGCAAATTCTTCATTGTTTTCCATAGGCTACCTCTCTCAGGATTTTTGTGCTGAATCATTGCGCCAGATCAATAGTCGCGATATGGCGCCAAGACGTTTGGTCGATAGGCGTTGCTTCAAGGGCAGATATCTGGTACGCAATTTGGGCGCATCAAACGCTCTATCGTGTCCTCCACAAGGAAACTATATGTCCCAAGATTCTTCAAGTCCTAAGATCCATTTACAGTCCCTGGGTTGTGCTCGCAATCGCGTGGACTCCGAGGTCATGTTAGGGACTCTCTTCAAACACGGTTGGGACCCAACCGAAGAGCCCGCGGAAGCAGACGCGATTATTATCAACACTTGCGGCTTCATTGAATCTGCCAAAGAGGAAAGTGTTGACGCCATATTACAGGCCGCGGAGTATAAAAAGCAGAAGCCCGGCATGAAACTCGTTGTTGCTGGTTGTTTGACCCAGCGCTATCGCAACCAGCTGGCCAAAGGGCTTCCCGAGGTAGATCTCTTTGTCGGAACCGATCAATTCCCTAAAATTGCTGATTTTTTAGCGGAAGTGCCGATCGCGGGAGCATCAAAAATTCACACCGCTCGTAGCCACTATATCTATTCGGACAGTATTCCTCGTGTTAACACCTTAGCCAAACACTCTGCCTATGTGAAGGTTGCGGAAGGTTGTCAACACAGCTGCTCTTATTGCATCATTCCAGCGATTCGCGGCAAATTGCGATCTCGGTCTTTGGAGAGTATTGTCCGCGAAGTCGAAAACCTGGTGGCCGAAGGGGTCATCGAGATCAATCTTATCGCCCAGGACTTGGCGGCCTACGGTCGGGATCGCAGCGACGGCAGCGATCTCGTATCCCTGCTGAAAGCGTTAGTTAAAATAGAGGGACTGGCTTGGATTCGGCCTTTGTATGTCTATCCTGAGAATATCAAGGAGGATTTTCTTGAGCTTTTGGCAAACGAGAGCAAAATCGTCAAGTACTTGGATATTCCGGCACAACATGCCAGTGACAAAATTCTCAAGGCCATGCGTCGCGATATCGATCAAGCTGGCCTGTTTAAGATCTTCGCAACCTTGCGGGAGCGAGTTCCAGGGAT
>JBIKVD010000148.1:0-9883 GCA_044357055.1 Oligoflexales bacterium
GGTAGGGGCTAATTTCGGCAACCGCGGAAATATCTAAGCTCGGGTCCGGCTTGATGGGGTCCGTGAAAGAAATGATCCCTCTGGTGAGATTAAAATCACGTTTATAGACAATTTTGCCCCGCACGATTTCAATTTGTCCGAAGACGATCGGGCGTTGCTCCGACCCGACAATTTGGAGATCTGATGAGAGTGTGACTTGCAGATTGCGATTCGCTATCTGCACGCTTTCATTTGCGCGCACCTGAATGTCGATGTCCAGGTATTGTTGGCCGACCGATCCTGCTTTGGTATATTTACGATTCTTTAAGGCCTCGATGATCTCACTGCGAATGTCAAATTCACGGGTGGATCTTGCCCGGACTATGTCGAAGTTACCGCGCATTTTTAGGGGTAAGCCAGTCCCAGACAGCAGCAAATTGCCACTCGCCTGGGTCTCAAAACTCTTGAATACTGCAATGGGATAGATAAGTTTGATATCCTTGAAGGCAATGGTTAGATCAGTTGCGAGCGCTTCTGCTTCACCCAAGTTGACGGATCCAGCGACGTTAAGTGTCCCACCACCCTTTTGCGCGTTGAATTTTTTAATCTTGAATAGACCGGCCGAGTAGCTGGCGTCTAACTGAATCTCTTGTAGCGGGGGCCTCAAGTCAGCAATGCCTATGTTAAGGGGTTCCCAAGTGCCCGCATTATATTGCGTCTTTTTTACGTCAGTAAAGTGAACGAGGAATTTGGGGTCCTGGAAAGAACCGCTCGCTTCGACGGTCACATGGATCTTGCCGCTGGCGCTTTCGAAAGCGTCCGAGACGAGAGAAACGATGCGCATATCAATATGGGCTTCGGCGCGAACTTCTAGGATGTTTGGTGGGGAAAGGCGGGTAGGATAGATGGCCAACTTAATGAGGTCGGAATCCAGATTAATGCCTTCGCCCTGGAGGAGTTCCCAATTTTCTCCATCTGCGACGATGACCATAGGCTCTGTCATATGAAGGTTGACAGGGCGGCTTTGCCCCGCTATCTCCCCGATATACTGCACCCAGATTTCCTCTATGCTCATTTTGCCTTTGGCTTGCCACCACTGTGAAAACTTCCCTCGCCATTCCCAGGATCCGGAGAAATAGGCATAGTTTCTGGGGTCAGACGCAAACGGCGTCATCGCTAAGGCTCGCAGATCAAAGCGCTTGAAATTTAGAAACCATTCGAATGGCAGACCTTCTTGGTTAAAGTCGATATCGACCCTTCCGACGAAGGCATCTCCCTTTTGCGTCAAGTGTTGGCTCAATCTTCCTTCGCGGAAGAAACCCCGCAAAACAATAGGAGCCAGTTTACTACGAAAAATGGTCAAATCAGACAACTCTCCATCCAATGCGACTTGAGGATTTTCTAGCTCACCGCGTAGCTGCACAGCGAGCTCTAGATTTCCGTCAAGCGCTATAGGCTTAAAAACGCTGTGGACCCACGGAAGGGTGCTGAGAAGAGCTGTTGGCCTTTTTTTGCCATCTTTACTTACTTTTAGGTCGAAATGGAGAGAGTCCTTATTGCAAAGGCCTGGTAAAAACGAGTGTTTCAGGGCACTCGTTAGTGGCGCCCCGCCGCGGGGGCACTGACTTTTATGGGTCCCATTGGCGTTGATGACAGCCCCCGGAATCGACCAGACAAGCTCCTCTAAAGTCCAAGAGCCTTTCTTTGCCTTCGCTTTCAATTTTATCTCATTCGCAATCCGTTCTTGATCGATGCTAGCCTCCCTTAAGTGAATTTGCAGGGAAGCGTCCGCATTAAAAAACTGCGCTAAATATCCCTTATAATCAATCTGAGAATCCTCGAGCGAAAATGCAATGGCTGGAAGTCCTAAACTAGCTGGCAAGTGTGAGACGATTTTGCTAACAAAGGTATTACTGGCTCTTGCTACTTTGGTGCGGCTTTCAAAAGGCAAATCACCTGATGCAAATAGATTTCCCGTGCTGGATAGCTGCAAATGATCGCCAGTCGTCGTGAGGTTCTTCCAGCTTATGGTTGAGGATTGTGTGTCATAACTAAAGTCCCCCTGTAGCTGCTGAATAGCAATATCCTGCCATTGGATGGATGTTGATTGTACCTTAGCATCAATCCTTAGGTGATCATAGCGGCCATGAATCCTCACGTGAGAGGTGAGCATTCCCTGAGTTCGTTGCCCAAAAAGGTAAGTGGCAACTTGGCTGTTAATTTGTCCGTCGATTTTTAGGTCCATACCCTGTTCCGAGAAAAAGATAGGCCCGGCAATTTCCAGGTGACTCGGTTCTCCAGTTAAGGGGGCGCCCATTGGATGGGTGCAGTTCCCTTTTGTCGGTGGAAAGAGAAGGCGCTCACTGTTAATGTCGAGGTCCAGTGCAAAGGTGCAGCGCGGGGATTGATCTTTAGGCTGCTGCCAGGCCTCTGTGGCGGGTATTGATATTGCGCTTAAACTCGTGTCAGCTTTGACTGACATTTGAAATGGATCCCCAGTGGCGACGAGGTGGAGATTATTCGTATTTAAATCTCCATGAAATGCAGAAAAATCCTCTACCGTCAGTGCCCCTAAGAGCCTCGAGAGGGGTAAGTTCGATAGTTGGGCTTTGAACTCCATATCTATTTTTTCATTGAATTTGATATAACCGGTCGCCTTACCATGTTGGTCCGCACCCGACTTGAGTTGAACGTCTAAGAATTCCAATTGCTCTTGGGAGATTTGTAAGCTGGCGCGGGAATCCAAAAGGAGAAAATCATCGATTTGAGCGCCCTGACTTTCCACATCAGCATTTACTAACAGGGACAGCTTCTGATTCTCCGATAATGGTAGTGTTAGGTCCACAGCACTTTGGTGAATGACCACTTTACCTTTCGTATTGTTAAGGTCAAGAGCCGCGCCAAGAACTTCCAAGTCAGCAAATCCTTTGGCCTGGGCATGAACCTCAAGGTGGGAGGGCAGATCAACCGTGCCCTTGCTAAGGGCCAGACCCTTACTTGGCGTACTCTTGGTGCTCGTGAGTAAATCAATACGGCCTTGAAGCTGCAATTGATGATCTTCCGAACGAATATCGAACTGGTGCAGTAAGAGGCTTTTCTGATTCCAATCGCCACTTAAGCGGATAAGTCCGTTTTTGATGAAGGCTTTACTGTTGCGAGTGATCGTCGCGTCCTCCAAAGCGAGCTTAACCTGCATTTCGGTCCAAGAGTCGTAATTTAGCTCGCCGCTGATTCCCCGTAAAACCATAGAGATGCTGTCATCGGGCTGTAAAGCAATGTGATGGCGGAAACTTGCATTTTGGATCACCAATCGTTGAACCGGCAGTTCCCAAGGTGGAGGCCAAGTGAGCGTTTCGTCTTCTGGCGTCTGGGTCTCTGCGGATTTGTCTTTAAGTGACAGTAGCAAGTCAGAAACCCAGTCCTCCCGGAAGTCGATGTGCAATCCGGCAAGCTCCACCTTGGACAAAAGAAATTTACCCATGATCAGATCCGAAAAAGACACTCTGACGGTAGTTTTGTCTGCGGACAGGAAGATTTTTTCCGTATCGGATTTGTTGTAGACACTAAAATTAAACAAATCTGCTTGGATTGGGAGCAACGAAAGGTTGATGGATTTGTAATCCACACGCAGGCCGGAGGTTTTTTCTAGCTTTTCGTTGATAAAAATTCGGATCAACCCGTGGAGATAGGGGTTGTCGATCAGAAAATTCATGAGAAAGAGAAAAATAGCCAGTGACAGCGTGATTTTGTAAAGACTCTTATATTTTGTTTTCATCGCTGATGGACCGCTAATATCCAGGATGTTTCGTGGTTACGTCGATCAAGATACCATGATTGGCTGTTCCTTTGCCTGGAAATTTTCTGCGTGATTCCAGGACTTGCGAATGGATTGGATGATATCAATGCGATCACCCAGCAAGATGCTGAGCTTGTCTGTCATGCCGGCAGCCATTAAAGTTCGTGCCAAAAAGCCCACTAAAGTGGTTCTCATGTAGTCCTGGCTAACCAAGTCCTGCATCAAACCGATCGCTGAATCAAAGTTATTGAGCATGATATGAGCCTGAATAATGTCGGGCAAAAGGATGGGTGTTTGCTTAAAGGCCATCTGTGCTTTGGTGAACAAATTCAGCGCCAGGCGGGGAGAGGCATAATTAAGATAAAGCTGCCCGAGTAAAATAAAGAGGGTGATATTTCCCGGGCTGCGATTGATCGCGCTTAGCAGAAAACGTTCGCATTCCATAGGTTTGCCTGTTTGCATCATATCGATGGCCAGTGCAATTTGCGCTAGATTCTGTACGGGTGGATATTCGGTGAGCTTCTGGAGCATTCCTAACCCTTGAGAACGCTGACCGCGCATAAGGCGCATTTGACTGGCTCGAATCGCTGTGAAGAGCTTTGTCTCCCATTTACGCAGGACATTCGAGAATCCAGGGATAAAGGTTGCGGGACTGAAGGGGCGCTCTATGATGTCGGGCGAGCCAATACGCATGAGTAGTTCTTTGTCCATCTTCTTTTGCGCCGTGACGATGCCCATGAGGGGCGTCAAACATCCGATTTCGTCAGCTATCATTTGCCTCTGCGTTAGGAAGAAGGGAGAGTTTGGGGACTCGTCAGCGATGACGATAGACGCTTGGCCTTGTCGGATCATGGATAGAGCTTCTGCTAAGGTAGGCTTGATATCTGCGAGACTCCAACCAAATGACCGGATCAGATCCCGCAACGGCTTTAAGGAATCGGGGGAGTCGCTGTAAACGACAATTTTTCTTGTAAGCCAAATAGGCTTATCGTCGGCCATGAATGAGGATTCCCACGATTGTCTGTCGATTTTCTCAGGTATTGTGAATATTCTAGCACGCCATGAGAAATGGCCTAGGGAACAGGATTGCCTATCTATGAATAAATTTAATAAAATCAAATTGTTACTGGTTGGATCGGGAGCTCGCGAAGCTGCCCTAGCTTGGAAACTGAGTCAGTCTCCGATTTTAGGGCAATTATATGTCGCCAGCAAGAACCCTTGGATCCGAAATTTGGCTCTTCAGCGAGGAAGAAGCCACGCGAAGGCGGAGGGGCTCGCTGCGAAGTCATCTCTGGACGATTCGCATTGGCTCGCCGAAGCAGATATGAGTCTGTCCGATTTGTGTCAGTGGGCGGTAGCAAGAAAAATCGATCTTGTGGTTTGTGGCCCTGAGGGACCTCTTGCTGAAGGGCTAGCCGATGCCTTTGCTGGGGTAGGAATTCCAACCTTTGGCCCCAACAAGTATTTAGCGCAATTGGAATCCTCCAAGGCCTTTGCAAAGGAAGCGATGAAGCTTGCTCGGGTGCCGACGGCAGACTACACCGTGGTGCGCTCACGGGAAGCTTGTCGGACTGCAGCCTTGTCGTTATTACAAAGAGATGGGGTCGCGGTTTTGAAGGCCAGTGGTCTGGCTGCTGGAAAGGGTGTTGTTGTTTGTCGGACTGACAAAGAATTGGCCGTGGGTCTAGACTTGCTGTATGAGACGATGGCTTTTGCAGCAGAGGAGGTTGTCGTCGAAGAATTCTTGGTAGGTCGTGAATGCTCCTTTTTTGTCTTCCTAGGTCCGAAACAGCACCACGTTCTTGGCTTTGCCGTTGATTACAAGAGAGCCTATGCAGGCGACGAAGGTCCTAACACAGGTGGAATGGGTTGCTATACGCCGGTTCCTTGGCTGCCTGAAGATGCCGAATCGAAAGTGATGGATTTGATCGTACGGCCTCTGCAAGATCATTTAGAAAGCCAAGGGCAAGTTTACTGCGGGTGTTTGTATGTGGGACTTATGTGGTCTGATAAAGGACCTCGAGTTGTTGAGTTCAATGTGCGCTTGGGGGATCCCGAAGCGCAGATTCTTGCGGTAGCCGATCCTCAAGATTGGCTGGAGAGAATCGCTTGCACCCTGGGTGTCATGGAATCTGCAAGCAACTCTTTGCGAGCTCCTGCTGGAAACCTTCAGGCGCAACGTCAAGAGATAACGCCAACCGTCGGCGTTGTGTTAGCATCCCAGGGCTATCCCTTGGCGCCGATTTCTGCCAGTCATGTGGCGATTCCCAAGGAAAAATTTGGGCCACAAGATAATGGTACTTTGGTATTTCCTGCAGCCATTCAGGATGGTGAATTGGCTTGGACCTTAGGTGCCGGAAGGGTTATGACTCTCGTTGCCAAAGGTGGCTCCTTGTCGGCCGCAAGGAGTGTGGTGTACAAGGAAGTTGATGCTTTTCGCAGCTTGTGGCCAGAACTGATGTGTCGGCCGGACATTGCTAAGCCATTGGGACCCGAGTAGCGCAAATAGGCTCCATTTCAGAATACCTATCATCCTATGAACAGGAGGACAAACGACATGTGGGCACAGTTACCTCCCTTTATCCTCGCGAGTGCCTCACCCCGGCGCCGCGAGCTGTTGCAGCAGATTGGCATTATGGCGAGGATCCTTGCCTCTGATATTGTGGAACAAAGTTTGCCCAATGAGGCACCTGAAGCCTATGTCAGCCGCAATGCCGCGCTAAAGGGCGAGACAATAAAGCAAAGAATCCACGGTGATTCGGGCATAGCGCAGAACGCTATGATCTGCTCGGCGGATACGATTGTTGTGCTTGATGGTGCGATCTTGGAAAAACCTGCCAGCCCACAGGAGGCGTGTTTCATGCTGGAAAAGCTAAGTGGAAGAGAGCATGAAGTGCTGACCGCTTTCTGTCTGGAAAGAGTCGGAATCAAAGCCCATTGGATGCAGGCACTTGTTCGTACTACAGTCAAGTTTAGGACTTTGGATCAAGCGACGATTTCTGGCTACGTCGCCAGCGGGGAACCCATGGATAAAGCCGGAGCCTATGGCGCCCAAGGCATGGGTGGTACTTTTATCGCTACTATACAAGGCTCTTATAGCAATGTCGTTGGATTGCCAATTGCAGAAACTGTTTCCGCCTTGCAAGAGCATTTTGATATTTCAGCCTTTCGTTAGAAAATCGCGAAGAAGAGGTAAATTTTGAGACCAATCGAAGACTGCAGCGCAAGACTCCGAAAGCTCATGGCAGAAGAGATATTGATTCTGGATGGAGCCATGGGCACGGTGATTCAGGGCTATCATCTGACCGAAGATGACTACCGTGGTAAACATTTTCCTGAGGTCCCCAAGGATTTAAAGGGAAACCATGATTTGCTTTGCCTGACGAGGCCAGATCTAATCGAGGACGTACACTATGCCTATCTGAAGGCTGGGGCGCGTATTCTTACCACGAATACGTTTAACGCTAATAAATTCTCACAATCTGATTATGACCTGCAAGGTGCGGTCGTGGATATCAATGTGGCAGCGGTGCGCTGTGCCCAGAATGCGGTTTCTAAATGGATAGCAGCCCATCCCCAAGACAGAGATCGCGTGTTTATTGCAGGTTCTCTCGGACCCACGAACAAGACTTGCTCTATGAGTCCCGATGTCAATGATCCCGGATTCAGGGCCGTCACCTTCGACGATACTTTTGATATCTATTTTGAACAGGCCCATGCCCTCTTAGCGTCCGGCGTTGACATGCTGCTGTTTGAGACAGTGTTTGATACCTTAAATGTTAAGGCAGGCCTCTTGGCCGCTCGTAAAGCCATGCTAAAAGCCAACCGAACGGTGCCGTTATTCGTCAGCGTGACGATAACCGACGCGTCAGGCCGGACGCTTTCTGGGCAAACCCTAGAGGCTTTCGTGATCTCGATCCAGCATGCCGAGCCCTTTTGTGTGGGTATCAACTGTGCTTTGGGCGCAGGTGAGATGCGTCCTTTTCTTGAGGAATTATCCCGTACGGTCCCGAGCTACCTCTGTTGTTATCCTAATGCGGGTCTTCCCAATCCCCTAAGCCCTAGCGGTTATGATCAAACGCCAGAGATATTTGCGGAATTTGGCCGTCAATTTGCGCAAGATGGATTGGTAAATATCATTGGCGGATGTTGTGGCACCACTCCTGAACACATCAAAGCCCTTTGTGCGAGTGTTGCTGGACGGGAACCACGTAAGCTACTCGTTGAGAAGATGGAGACGCGCCTGGCGGGCTTAGAACCCTTGCGTGTTAAGGCCCAGGATCATCCTTTCTTGGTGGTTGGGGAACGCACCAATGTCACCGGATCCCCTCGCTTTGCTAAGTTGATTAAGGAGGGTGATTTTTCCGCTGCAGTGAGGGTTGCGGCGCAACAAGTTGAGAACGGTGCTAATTTGATCGACATCAATTTTGACGACGGTATGTTGGATTCAGAAGCCTGCATGGTTCGTTTTTTAAGACTCATTGGCAGCGAACCGGATATTTCGCGCGTTCCTTTTATGCTCGACAGCAGTCGCTTCTCAGTGTTGCTTGCCGGCTTAAAGTGCGTGCAGGGCAAAGTGGTGGTTAATTCCATCAGCTTAAAAGAAGGCGAAGAACTTTTTATCGAGCAAGCGAGAACGATCCGAGGGTTTGGTGCGGCGGTTGTGGTCATGGCTTTTGATGAGACGGGTCAAGCGACTTCCCAGGAGCACAAAGTCTCAATTTGCCAGCGGGCCTATAAAATTCTGACGGAGCAATGCGGTTTTCCCGGCAGTGATATTATTTTTGATCCGAATGTTTTAACCTTGGCAACTGGGATGGAAGAGCACCATGAGTACGGGGTTAATTTCATCGCGAGCCTTGCGGAAATTAAAGAAACCTGCCCAGGAGCCCTTACGAGTGGTGGCATCAGCAATGTCTCGTTTTCATTCCGTGGCAATCAAGTGATCCGTGAGGCCATGCATGCGGTATTTTTGTATCACAGTCTGCGTGCGGGATTGGATATGGGGATTGTGAATGCTGGCATGCTTGAAGTCTACGAGGAAATTGAACCAGAATTGCTGAAGCGGGTAGAGGCAGTCGTACTAAATCAGCATCCACAGGCCACCCAGGACTTATTAGATCTCGCCGCACAGCTTGCCGAGGGTGCGGTTTCAGAGGGTCCAGTGACGCCTGGCGGAGGATCCGTAGATAGCAGCAAAAGAGACCAGAAAAACCGTGCCTGGCGCGATATGGCCTATCCCTCGCGTCTTGAACATGCGCTTGTTAAAGGGATCGGTGATTTCATCGAAATAGACGTCAAGGAGGCCTATGAAGACCTTCAATCACCTCTTAAGGTCATCGAAGGACCTTTGATGGACGGCATGAAGGTCGTGGGCGAATTGTTTGGGGCAGGAAAAATGTTTCTGCCTCAAGTTGTTAAGAGTGCGAGGGTGATGAAACAGGCGGTGAATTGGCTGACACCTTTTATGGATGCTCAGCGCCTCGCTGCTGGTGACCATAGTGAAAGACCGAAGATCCTGCTCGCAACCGTAAAAGGTGATGTACACGATATTGGCAAGAATATCGTGGCCGTGGTTTTGCGCTGCAATGGCTATGATGTGATTGATCTTGGCGTTATGGTTCCTTGGTCGGTCATTCGTAAGGCCTTGGACGAGCATAAGCCTGCGTTTCTTGGCTTGAGTGGTTTGATTACGCCAAGTCTTGAGGAAATGATCTTTAACGCTGAGCAGATGGAAAGAGATGGCCTCACGATCCCATTGCTGATAGGTGGAGCCACCACGAGTGAAGCACACACGGCTATCAAGATAGCTCCTAAATATCGCCAGCCGATCGTGCAAGTAGGAGATGCCAGCTTGGTGGTTGCTGTTTGTAAAAAACTCCAAAGTGAGACTGACCGCGAATCCTACTTAACAGAGCTTGAAGCGAAACGGGTCAAATTGCGGGCACGTCATGCGGCAGGGCAGGAAAAAATTCAGTTATTACCTCTGTTCGACGCAAGAAAAAAGCGCTTTGCTTTCGGAGACCATGCGCCTGCGGTCCCTGCGGAATTTGGAAAATCTAGTCTTTTATTGCCAAGCCTGAGGGAAGTCGCAGAATTTATCGATTG
>JBIKVD010000149.1:0-9817 GCA_044357055.1 Oligoflexales bacterium
CATATCTTTCACGAAGAACTGCGAAATTTTCAGTGCTGGATTTTGGCTGTGGCACGGGTTTGCTTGCTTTTGAATTTGCCGATCAAGCCTTTAGAATAGTCGGCATAGATACATCCGAAGGTATGCTAAAGGTCTTCAGCCAAAAGGCAAGACAACTTGCCGGCAGCGGCATTGAAGTTGAATCTCATCTGTGTGATTTGGAAAAGTCTGATTTTCATGAAAAATTCGATCTCATCGTAAGTTCGACCGCCTTTCACCATTTGGTCAATCCGGAATCAATTGTAAAAAAACTTTCTTCCATGTTGAATGACAAAGGCCAGCTTGCCATCGTAGATCTCGACAAAGAAGATGGAACATTCCACCTTGACAATATAGGAATGGGGGTGCGGCATTTTGGTTTCTCTGAATCAGAGGTTTTAAATTGGAGGAACAATGCTGGGTTCACCGAAGCAACGCGGCATATTATACATGTTTTTGAGAAGAATAGTCGCAGTTATCCTTTGTTTCTAGCTCTGTTCAGCAAATAGAAGTTGATGGCAACTTAAGCTGTTTCCTTCTTCGTTATATGAGTTGATGCAGCTACCGGATGGCGGTGCCCACCGGAAAAAACTCAAAAATCACAGCTGGGCCAAACGGCTCGCTCGCACGTTCAAGGTTGATGTTGGCACCTGTCCCATATGCGGCTCCCGCTCCCTCGCCAGCTCGGCAGACACGACGGAAATCATGGGGGCTGTTCAAGATCCTGGAGAAGTGCAGCGCTACCTTCGCCACATCGGCATGAGAGAGTACCCACCGCCCTTACGCCAGCGCGGTACGTCCAGGCTGAGCTAACCTATGATGACTGCGCTTATGAAGACACTTTCACCGAGTAAAATAAGTGCGACATCACGCCAGTTGCACCCCTCTGTCCAAAACCAACTGTTCCTATGCATATAGACAGGCAATCTACCTATTTAGGAGGCAGTTACCGACCATCTGACGGGTTGAGATGGCCTTAGCCCGTAGTTCGGCGATGGGGGATGTCCTCTCAGCCTGGCCACCCTCGGGGTAGCGTCCCAAAAATTTAGCAACATTTGGTCGCGGTTGGAAAAAAGCAGTATAACCGACAGCTATCATTAGTATTTTCAGAAATGCGTTCGAATGGACTACACTCCTGGTGAACTCGTCATCTTCAGTCTCAACTCACTCAAGGAAGTCACTCGTTTCAAGGTTCCAGGTGAACCCACGGCACTGAGTGTACTTGATTTTCCAAGCTAAGGTTCGGGTTCCAGGGTTACGTGATCGGCCTCAGTCGAAGCCGGTCACGCTTTGGGTTGTCCACCCTCATCACACAGCGGCTTGAAACCAATCTCTTGTTCAAAACACCTTACTGAAAATGGTTTAGAATAAGGAGAACCCCGG
The DNA here is from genome assembly GCA_044357055.1 of Oligoflexales bacterium. Classification (GTDB taxonomy): domain Bacteria; phylum Bdellovibrionota_B; class Oligoflexia; order Oligoflexales; family JBIKVD01; genus JBIKVD01. The sequence goes on from JBIKVD010000149.1 coordinate 1,402, forward strand.
TATGCCCAGGGCTTTCGGCCTCACTCAGGAAGAGCTTGAATTTGCTTAACGATGGCTAGTACGGCTTGGTGACGTGCGGCAGCTGCAGTATGCTTTGCCTTAAATTTTTCGTGTTCAGCTTTGAGTTTTTCATGATTGGCTTGAGTAGCTGCATCATCTTTACCAGCCGTCAAAGCTTTTTCATGCTTAGCTATAGCTTTTTCATGCTCCTTAATCGCCTTAGCATGAGCTTTGGTCGAAGCATCGTGACTTTTCATGTAAGCTTCTAGCTTTTTAATCGCAGATTTCATTTCCTTGTGCTCGGTCTCCCAGGTTTGATGCTCGGTTTCAAACGTCTGGTGTTCAGTGGACCATGAGCTGTGCTCTTGTTTCAGACCTGCGTTGTCTGCGGCCAACAACGACCCACCCGCCAAAAGACTTGTGCTCATCAAAAATTTTGCTAGTGTGTTTTTCATGTAATTTCCTATCTATAAAGGTTCATGGGACAAGAGAGAATTCTCTTATCCGCGCGTTGGCAGTTTGTCGATCTATTTGGTATTTTCTTTAATGGTATCAATTTATTATACACTGATGAAGTCCTGCTTCTTATTTTAATGATTTATTTGAACCGACACTTCATCATACAAAGAATACTGAGATAACAATTACGGTCAATCGTAGAGGTCTTTTTTGGGAAAGCCTTGACCGCAGCCATGGTAGCCTCGTTCAGGTTTGCCATGGTGTAGGCGGCAGATGCACCACCTGGTGAGTGAGTTTCACTCACCAGCGATGAATCCGTTGGCTGCTGTTTTGATGAGTCTGAAGCTACAGAACCTGCTTCTTGATCTTCAACTGCGCCATTTTGACCATCAACCCCAAGCGCAACCCCATCAGCGCCTCCAGGCGCGGTAGAGTCGCCAGGAGGTGTTGTTTCATCACCCTGGTTTGTGGACCTGCCGTCGCCCTTACATGAAAAGGTCATCCCAAACAGAAACACGATCATAAAGGTTTTTTGCATTATCCACCTCCTGTTGCGCTGACCTTACTTGATCAAATGGCAAACCATGAACTTGCTGCTTTCAGCATTATGATCACTAGTATCATCTTGATGGCCATGGTCATCTTGTTGGTTGGCAACTGCGGCATTTTCTTGCTGATGACTATGATCAGCATTCTCATTATGGTTATGCTGACCATGGACGGCAGTATGCTCATGATAATGGCAGAAATAACTGACCTGCTTCTTTCCATCGTCCCAATAAACCTTTACCAACGCACCCTCGTCGTCATCTCCCACGCGTACCGAGTAGCCATAGACGTCGAGTTTAGGATTGGTCTTGGCAAAATCGCTCAATGACGAGGTAACGGCCTCCTGCATTTCAACGATGCCAAACCTGTCATTATGTGCGTTCTCGGGTGGGTTGTTCGCGACGCCCTCTGCTTGGGCAAAAGAAGCCCATGCAAGTACTGTTATGAGTGATGCGACACAATGGACTTTTTTCAGATAAACTTTCATTATAGAAAACCCTTTTTTATTATTTAGTTAGATTTCATACTGAATTGTCCCAGGCTGTAGGGTAATCAAGCACTGTTACGGGACTAGCCCCACCCTAACCAATGACCTAAAAAGCGCCCTATGGGGCTCTCATAAGGGTCCTTTCTTTGGGATTCATGGCAGCCAAGCAGACCACAAGACGCTTCACCCCCTATTTTGGTGGGATCAAGACAATGCAGTAGCCTACGGCATCTCAGGTGGGCCGGTGATGCGGTGGATTCACTTTGGTGGGCATGACCAGTAAACTTTCGTCGGAGTATGGCTCACTGGTTCCAGCTACGGAGTAACCAACTTCGTCAACTCGGATTTGATCAAAGTCGAACTCGCGAGCCTCACTCCTCGCTGGCGTCCTAGGCGGCGGATCGGAATCTATGCCCACGTGACGCAGGTAGCGACGGATACTGTCCCCATCGTTTACGGCACAGATTTTCTTAAACTTGCCGCCACAGGACTCACAATGGATAACATCGATCTTGAAGACTTTGGCCAGCATTTTCGACCAAGAATGGTTTTTGATGCTGCCATGTTCATCTTTTTCGCCAAACTGGAAAGCTTTTTTTATCTGTGGCTTAAGTGTAATCAACTTTCGCAGGGGTGAGTTAGGTGCCAGGAAACCACCCCAGCGTACCAGATGACTTTTGGGAGGTGGTACCAGGGCCACCAGCTTTTCGATAAACTCCGAAAAACTCAGCAGAAGGTGCGTCGTACCATCGGAGTAAGGGGTCTTGAGTTTTAATTTGACTTTCTTGTCACCGACAATCTCCAAGTGCTCGTCAGACAGGGGGCCTCGCGCTATATATTCAATAAGGTTTGTCAGCCGATCTCTTTGCATGGTTTTGGTAGCTGTGGCCGCGTGTAGGGAAAAGCCGTTTATACTGTAGCAGCCCTTGCCTTTCGCCATCGGCACTTCTTCCAGGTAGCCAAACCCGGAACCAATCTTAGTGACGCGCTGCCCTGCATTGGGCCCGAAGGCAATGCGGCCAGAAATGGAGGCTAGGGTCGCTTGGGCCAAGGATTCGTGCTCATGAAATAGCGGATCAGCTGCCGGGTGGCTGACGATTTCTCCACTTTGATCAAGGTAGCCCTTCTTCGTTAGATACCGCATCACCGATCCGGCTATTTTCTCGACTAAGGCGCTACTGCCTCATCGCTGATGGCTTGGAGATTTTTGAACCTCGGGACATCCTCCACCATGGTATAAACTCCGTCTGGGCAGAGAATATGCGCATGAACGTTAAGATTTAGCGCACTCCCCCAGCGTTGCGTGAAGCTGACGGAACCTGGCTTTGGGTCTTTGATTCCCAGGGCTTCTGCACTATTCACGTAGTAGCGATGGATTTCTCGGATCATAAGCTGGTGGATGCGGGCATAAAGTTTCGTGTTTGATTGCAACCAGTAACGCATAGGAATAGGGAATGAAACGACAAATTGCCGGTAGGGGACCAGCGGAAGAACATTTTCAACTAAATGTGTCGCTGCTTCTGCCTTGCGCTTTGCACAACAACTTGGACAAAAACCCCGTTTTTTGCAGGAAAACGCGACTATTTTTTCTCCCTTGCAGTCCTCGCATTGTAAGCGGAGAAAGCCGTGTGCAAGAATTCCGCATTTCAGATAGGCTTCGAACTCGTTTCGTACGTAATTTGGGAGACCTCGGCCTTCCGCTACCCGGTCCGCAACAAAGCTGGCGAGCTCTTCTTGGAGGATACGGTAACAGGGGGCTAAGCTCCGGCTGACGCCGTCTGTAGCTGAACTGCTTCTGATGATATGCTGCACCCATGATCTCATGAAGGCAGCAAGGAACACTTCCTGGAAGTGAATGACGCGTCTAACACACTGATTTCACGGGATGGCAGATTTTTTTTTAAGCCAGTCGAGCTCCACCTTCAACTGGCCAATCTGCGCATAAAGCTGGTCCTGAGTAAATCCATCTTCGGGCCGGACTTTTTTCAGAGCCTTACCGGAAGCGCCCCCAAAATTTAGCTACTTTTGGTCGCGGCTGGAAAAAAGCAGCATAACCGGCAACTATCATAAGTGCTTTCAGAAATGCGTTCGAATGGACTACGCTCGGTGGATGCGGAATTTTTCCTCAATTCTTCCATTGGACTCGTGTAAACATTTCTAGCACACCCGCTAGAGCCCAATTACAACTTTCCGGCAATATAAAATCCGTAGCTGTAGTAATCGTGGAATTTTTCAAATAATTCAATTTCGACACGTTCTCTTTCTATTAAATCCTGAGCTGCGATCGAGTTTGAATGTCTACTCAAAAAGGAGTCGAATCGAGCTTCTAGGGGCCGATAGTAGTTCTTCTTCCATGATGTCGCTTTTAATGGAAAGTAGCCAAGAATCTCGAAGCCACTTCGCTCGAGGATTGCAAGCTTTTCAGAGGCCAAGGCAATCTCCGGATATTCTTTCTGCCAATAAACATCGATTTTGCGTGGACGATCCTTTGTGAGCCAGGTGATCTCCGAAACGGCCAAAATGCCACCGGGCTTGAGGAAAGAACGCCACTCTTCGATCCCCCTCTGAAACCCGATATTGTAGATGGCCCCCTCGGACCAAATGACATCTAGCTCTTCTTTCTTGAAAGGAAGTGTTTCCATTGAAGTGCAATTGATAGAAATGCGCTTCTGCAAGTCGGCTGATAAAGCTGTCTTACTTAGTTTCTCAAGAAAATCAGGCACGAAATCTACAGCGACAATGTCGCATTTGAGTGTCTCGGCAAGAACAAGCGTAGAAGCCCCCGTACCACAGCCAATATCCGCTATCTTTAATGCATTTTTTTGGTTCAATCCCGCTAACTCGATCGCTCGAATAGTGTCCTCTTTGCTGCCAGGACCTTGTCGATCACCATCAAGGTGAAGATCGATCAGCAATTGCAGTTCTTCCACTTTATTATTCTCCTGCTAAAATTTACTTTAAACCCAATCAGTGGTCATCAATAATAATTTCTAACATTGACAACCAGTTGTCAATACGAGCATAATAATTGCCAAAGAAACTAATGGAAGAGGTGTCGGATGCGATTAAGACCAATGATTCACGGGCTGGCTGGAGCGCTTGCAATTCTGACGATTGCTACCTTCTGGTCATCTTCCTTCGTCTCTGAAGTTTTTTTGACTGATGCCGCTGTGATCGAAGTAAAGCGCAGTATTGTCAATTACGGCTTATTGCCCTTTGTCCTTCTGATGGCAATCAGTGGTGGCTCTGGAAATTTTTTAACAAAGAATCGGCAAAATATGATCATTCGATCTAAAATGAGACGAATGAAAATACTCGCACTTAATGGTTTTATAGTGATGATTCCATCTGCGTTGTACTTGCATCATAAGGCGAGCCTTAGTGAGTTTGATCGCATCTTCTATTCGGTGCAGGTGTTAGAACTTGCCGTCGGATTGCTTCAGTTGTTCTTGCTCAGTCAAAACTTCAGAGAGGGACTTCTGCTTTCGGGGAGACAGAGAGACAAAACATGAGCTCGAAATCACAAGATGTGCTGACAGACCTCATCTTAAAAGTTTTCCGATTGAATGGGGCTCTGATCGAATGCGGCAATCAACTGGTCCAGCCCTTGGGTCTCACAAGTGCTCGCTGGCAAATTTTAGGTGCGATCGCCGCAAGTGAAAAGCCAACTTCTTGTCCACAAATTGCCAAGATAATGGGGATCACTCGACAAGGAGCTTTAAAGCAACTCGATTTACTGGAAGAAGAAGGTCTCATTGAAAAGATGGAAAACGAGAATAATGAAAGATCGCCACTTTATGATCTAACTCCACAAGGGCGACAGAAGTATGCGTCAGCCATGAAGCTACAAGAAAAATGGATATCTGATCTGATACGGAATCTTAGGCAAGCGGACCTCAGGTCTACAGCTGCAATACTTAATCGGCTAATAATAGAACTTGAAGTCTCCCAACAAAAAGGCGTTCTCAGAAAAGACGAGAGCCTCTCCTAGAGACCTCAGATGGGTCACCAGCAAAGGCCTCGTCCTCTCGGAAATGCCTATCGTAGGCTCTAGCACGAAATCTATGGCGATCAGAAACACACTCCAATCAACACTCTCCCGCGCCTGCGAAGCATCCTCCCAGACCTAACTTTGAATAATGCCTATACATGCCAAAAAGGTCTTTCAAGGAATATCCCCGTGCCGCAGAAGTCACTTCCTAGGTTGCCTGAGCGTATCGAAAATGCCCGCAGTACCTTGGTCATAGAAAATTTTCACATCCGACCCCTCAATGTGCTCTTGATTGACGATGCCATTGGATCCGGCGCAACGCTCAATGAACTAGCCCGAATATTGAAACAACGCTACGCTGTTAAAACGTGTCATGCCTTTGCAGTGGTCGGTAGCTATGAGGGCTTTGATGTTATTAGCTCTGTCTAGCACTCTCTGGAAAAAACCTTTCTTAGATTCAACGCTAGGGGCTCCGAATAGCCTCTCACTCATTGTGCACTGCAATCAACAAGCCCGAACTATCTAGCTCCAAGGTCACGCCACCATCCACTCTGCCTACCGTACCATCTGCAAACTTTAGCTCTTGGGCTCCATTTGCTACAAACCAATTGTTGATCTCTATCAGTTCCTCAAGATAAAAGGACTCTGGATGACCTTTTACAGCAATCGTCTGCCCCGGAAACTTAATGTCCATGGCACCGTTCAGGCTCCCTTCCTCCAAAGCGCCTGTGGGCCAGAATCGCGTTGTCGTGTAAGGCGCCAAGATCAGGGAGTTGTCATAAAATCAATTTGCTCGCAAACGGCTTCCACGGTCTCCTCTATTTTCTCCACATGTATCTTGTTGTGAATATTGTCGGTGGTATTTGTGAGGCTATTTTCTCGACGATTCGTCGCCATGAAATCAACGAAGGCTTCTTGGTCACCGGTATGTTGATTCCCTTGACTTTGCCACCTAGTCTTCCGCTATGGCAAGCTGCTATAGGAACTGCTTTTGGCGTTGTTATTGGCAAAGAAATTTTCGGTGGCGTCGGTAAGAACTTTTTGAACCCGGCGCTCGTCGCTAGAGCCTTTCTCGAGAGTTGGACGGCAAGGGACTTCCGAAATTTGTCGTCAAGGAGCTTAGGGGTTTTCTGCACTGTTACCCATTGTCAGTCCTGTGGCCGCATTTGAAGAAAATCTGTGCCGCAAACGATGAGGATAGTATCCGTCGCTACTTGTGTCACGTGGGCATAGATTCCGAGGACCTTGTGAGAGCCCCATAGGGCGCTTTCCAGGTCATGGCTTAGGGTGGGGCTAGTCCCGTCACGGTGCTTGAATGTACTACGGCCCAACGTCAGAAGCAGCTGCAACAGCTGCCGTTGAACTAGGCGTCGAACCAGTTCCAGCAACCGAGCCCGTCGTAGCAGTCTCTTCCGTTTCTTTTCTTGATTATCCTACCGTCCTTGGTTCGTTGATTCCTTTGGGGCCGAAGCATGTCTCCAATGACTCTTTCCCCTTCGTCTACAGGCCACCTACATTTCTTGCTCACCTGAAATGATTGGGGCCGAATCATTGTTTCTAGCAACTGATGCGGTAGCCTCTGCCAAAAATACTTAAACACTCCTGTGATCCTATTAAACTCAGTGACGACGCTTTACTGCCTCCAGGACCTTTGGTGGCAGCGCAAGCAGCCGCCCCAGCTCTACCTATCGCAATTCCGCACGCCATCATCATTGAATCTCCAGTTGCAAATGCGGAGATTGAATTGGAGAAGGTACAATTGCATGGCACTGGATTCGACGTCGGCTTTGGCCTGACGGTAGCTGTATAACCCCCAGCTATTGGAACTGTTTTAGCAGTAGAAGACGCGGCGGTAATCGCAGTGGCAACGACTACACCACCCACAATGATTTTTATTGCCCACTCGGCACCTGTAACTATCGCAGCACAAGTTGGAAATCCTGGACCAGTCACGACACAAGCTAAACCTGCTTGCTTGACTTGACTAGAGTTTTCCTGCAGGGAAAGATCAGAACATGAAGTCATTTGAATACAAACTAGTGCCATACAAAGCGCTTTTGCGAGTACTTTTTTCATTTGAGATCCATAGGTTGAAGTTGAGCCAAAAAAATGTCACTTGGCTAGGTAAAGAAGATGACCCGTAACACTTATGCCTTGATATCCCCTGACCTAAAATCAGAAACCGCAAATTTGACACATATCGTTCGGGCAAAAAAGAACAAAACTATTAGAGGTTTACTATCCTTGTGGGGCGTTGTTGTACAAATCAAGCTCTTGCCCAGAGCGGGCCCTATGAGGTGCCAGGTTTCATAGTTTATATGATTTTGGCGTTCCTAGGTGGGTCATTTGATTTAGGATCTTGGCCCCAATCCTGACTTCAGTTTTTTGATTGCCGATGTTTTTCCCGTGAAGCCTAGGACCAAGGATCTGTTTGTAACGACCAATGCCCGTTTCAACGAGGCTTCTTCGGGAATAGTCACTCTTGTATTTCCAGAGTTCTTTACCTAGGAAATGTTTTTCTAGAATATTGCGATTGCGCTCGACGTCTCCCCAGCTCGGATCCTTGATCTGTAGAGCGGCACCGCTTCTAGGGGGTATGATAGCTCTCGCTGCCTTGGCAGCGATGGGATCAAAGGCATTCCTATTGTCATAGCCTTTGTCTGCGGTGACTGTTTCTATCTTGGGTACTTGATCAAGCAGGCCAGTCGTGGCAATAGAGTCATGGACATTGGATTCGGTCAAAATCATGGAAATGATTTCGTGAGTCTCTCTGTCGATAGCGATATGTAACTTGCGCCAAGTGCGGCGCTAGTTTTTGCCGTGAGTGCGAGTATGCCACTCTCCTTCGCCATAAACTTTGAGCCCTGTGGCATCGATGACTACAAACCAAAGCACACTCGATTGACTGATCGCTATAGATCCTCGATCGT
>JBIKVD010000497.1:0-2867 GCA_044357055.1 Oligoflexales bacterium
TGGTGCATTGCTGCTTCAATGTTATCCATTCTAGTGTCTAGGTGATTCATTCTTGCATTTGCATTTATTTCTCTTTGATTTATTAATGTTAATTGAGTATTAACATGCCCTTCTAATACTTCTCTTTTTCTATCTTGTTCTGCTTTATCTTCTTCTCTTTTTCTATTTTGTTCTGCTTTATCTTCTTCTCTTTTTCTATTTTGTTCTTCAAGCTTTGCATCAATTTCTCTTTTCATGCTAAAAATTTCTTGTAAAATTAAATTGTTACTCACGGTTTCTTTGTTATTTTGAGTATTTAGATTTTCCATAAGTTACCTATATTGAATTATTTCCCATTTTATTATCATTTTGTGACCTCTCTTGTAAATCTTTAGTTTGAATTAATACGATTAAGTTATCAAAACGTCTATTCAAATAATCTCGAGATTCATCATTTATTTTCTTTGCATTTTCACAATATTCATTATTTCTTTTCTTTGCATTTTCACAAGATTCGTTATTTACTTCCTTCATACCATTAAAAGCCTCAGATATTATTTTTTTTGCATTAACTACAACAGGATCTAAATCAGGCTCTGCACTACTCACCACTTTACTATCACTCTTATCCTCATTTCCTACTTCACCCTTCTCATCTCCTTTCTGCTTTTCCTCCCCAACCTTCTTTCCAAAACAACGCGCACAACTCTCAAAAACCAAAATCGCAGCTACTTTCACCCTATCTTTCACAGAATGAACTGCATTACTCATACTTTCTTTTAAACTAAAATCTTTATCTTTCATCTTTAAATACCTACATAATAAATAAGCCATTAAAGCTAATATACAAATTCCTACTATTGCAGAACTAACTGAAATTACTGCTATTTCCCAATTTTCTAATGATTTCATCATATTATTTAATTTTTAATAAAGTTATTGTAAGTGTTAAGATTAAATGTGTCAAATCTTGAGATTAACAATTTTTTAATAATGTCAATTTCATTTGGAGCTGGATCTGGAAGCATTGATTTTATATTAATTGTTTAGGCCTTTTTCTTACCAAGGCTCCTCATATCCTACCTTAACTGGTGCATTGCTACTTCAATGACGGTCATTCTAGCGTCAATGCCGTTCATTCTTTCAGAGTGAAGGTTTATTGTTGCTCTTGCGTCCATTACTTCATGTCTTACGAAGTTTAATTGTGAACTAACATATTCTTTTAATTCATTTATTTCTTCTTTTGTATCTTTTTTATATTGATCAATTTTTTGATTTTGCTCTGAATTATTTCTATCAATTCTATCACCAAGATTGTAAATTTCTTGCAAAACTATATTTCCCTTAAGAGACTTATTGTTGCTTTTATTATTCAAATTAGTCTGAGTATTTGTATTGTTAGTCTCTATATTATTATTTTGCATACTATTGTCCATAAATTACCTTATATAAAATTATTTTGAATATGAATTTTCAATATCGCTTTCAATATCACTTCCTTCTTTTGCAGAGTCTAAGATTAGATTATTAATTAGATTCAAATGCTCTATCTCTTCATTTGCATGCTTATTCTTCATTGCAATTAAATCCGCAGCACGCTTATCGTTACTCTCAACGAACTTATCATAAGCTTGACTTAAACCTTCCTTACATTCTTCAACAGCTTCTGACACACTGTTCAGCCCATCAACTATTACAGAATTTTTATTTTCGACACCATTACCACCACTCTTATCCTCAACCCTCACTTCACCCTTCTCAACTTCTTTCTGCTCTTCCTCTTCAACCTTTGGTTTAAAACAACAAGTACAACTTTTAAAAACAAAATTCATTCCTACTTTTACATTCTTCTTAAGAGAAGTACTTAAATCACTTATACTATTCTTTAAACTAAAATCTTTATCTTTCATCTTTAAATACCTACATAATAAATAAGCCATTAAAGCTAATATACAAATTCCTACTATTGCAGAACTAACTGAAATTACTGCTATTTCCCAAGTTTTCATAGAACCTCTATCATTTTTGATATGCCCGTTATACATATCAATATATTGATGTAAATATTAACTCAGAGATTAAAATTTTATTGATTTACAACCAAAATCACAAAAAAATCAAGATTTTCTTTTCTTCAAAATTCTTAATTCACTTCTTTCCACTGCAAAAGATTCATCTTCTAAATTCTTATTTAGAACAGAACCAGCAGCAATCAAATTATTATCCTTAATTTCAATAGGGGCGATAATCGAAGTGTTTGAACCAATCATATTCTTACTTCCAATCTTAGTTTTGTTCTTTTTCTTCCCATCATAATTACATATAATTGAACCAGCACCAAAATTGTTCTCATCAGAAATCTCTGCATCACCGATATAAGTCAGATGCTTTGCTTTATTTTTATTTCCAATGACACTACGCCTCACCTCAACAAAATTTCCAATAATATTCTTATTTCCAATAATATTTTTCCCATTTAGATGTGCAAACGGCCCAATTTCACAATCACTCCCAATTTCACTATCAGAAATATAAGAAAAGGACTTTATCAAACTATTGTTACCAATCCTAACGTTATCATTCAGCACAACATTCGATTCAATAATCACATTTTCACCAATTTCTATATTTTTACCACAAACAACATTCTGACCAATCTTAGTACCAGAACCAATTCTATTATTAAAGCCAAAATGGACGGAGTTTCTATCTATCAATTGAACAAAATTTTTTAGAAAATAATTTCTCTGTTCGTTTTGCCAATTACTCTCCAACTCACTAAGTTCAAAAAAACTATTGATACCAAAAACTTCATAACTGCTAATTCCTAAATATCCAAATTTTTCATCACTCAGTCCTAATAAATCAAATAAATAATACTCTCCAGC
>JBIKVD010000150.1:0-9781 GCA_044357055.1 Oligoflexales bacterium
GTATAGTAGGAGCGTTGGTGCCCAGCCGGGCGTTCAAGGTGGTTTTGCCTTGCCGGCGGAGAATTACGTGGTCAACCATGCAAATCTGAAATTGATCGTGATTAATGTGGCGCAAGCCAATGGTTCCGTGCAAAAGACCCAGAAGACGCTAGACTTCCTGCGCAAAGCTCTTTGTGCCGATGATGAAAGCTGGAAGGTCGTTTCTTTTCACTACCCGCTTTGGTCTACCGGCCCGCGCGGTGACAATATGGATCTGCAAGAAGCTTATCTGCCTATTTTGGAAGAGTGCCGCCCAGATTTTGCTTTTGCTGGGCATGAACATCATGCCGAGTACTTCAAGCCCTGGAATTGGATGCAGTTTGCCATTGTCGGCAATGCTGCTGACCTGCGCTCTAAGCGGGAAAAAAGCAAGAACGAGAGCCTATTATACTTGCAGGAATTGGGCTTCGCCTCCCTCAACTTGAAGGAGGATCAGGCTGTGCTTCGTTTTCTTAATGAGCAAGCTGTTCAGCGCTTCGAAGTGGTGGTGCAGAAACGAGTGCGACTTTGGGCGGATGCGTGGAAAGTGGAAAAGAACCGCATTTATGGACGCATATCAAAAGGCTTTGATGGTGAAGATTTGCCCGACCAGCAGCAAATCGAGGCACAGTATGGGCTCAGTACGGTTGCAAACAATCCATTGATAGATGAAAGTACCTGGAAGTTTTATCCAGCGAAGTACAGTGAGCTTGATGAAGGCAGTGGACATCTAATTTTCTCTGCTGATTTGGCGAGTTCAAATAAAATTCAATGGGCTGTCTTTCGCTATCGTCTACCAGGTGGCGCATGGATCTACGGCGATGCAGGTAATTTGCCAAAACATGGCAATTACGATGGGATTCGTCAAGAAGACCTCTTGAAGGTTCCCGCAGTGTCCCGCTCATTCAATCCTTAGCACTCACCCAAAGCCCTCAACCATTCCTCGACTCGAAGAATTATCCCTTGGGGGTGATGGAATAGGTCTGACAAGACAGCAATCGAGGCGGCGCCAAGATTTTTTGCCTGGATACCGGTCTCTGGTGTCATTCCACCAATCGCAACTAAGGGCAGTCCCGAAAATTGGGCCCAAGGACCGACTTTCTCCAATCCTTGGGGGCCAAAAGCCATGGATTTGCAGGTGGTGGGAAAGATGGGACCCAGCGCGACATAATCGGGCAAATAGTCGAGGGCTAGCGCCAGTTCTTTCAGGGAATGAGTGCTGATACCCAAGGCGACCTTCCGCTGCATCAAGCGCTGACGTCCGTAGCGCTGCAAATCTTCTTGTCCTAAATGCACCCCCCAGGCACCAATGGCTTCCGCAAGTTCCAAATCGTCATTCAAAATGAAAGTGGCTTTATACTCTTTAGCCCAAGCCATGGCCTTGGTAGCCTCCTCCCGAAGTTGGTCATGACCAAGGGACTTACATCGTAGTTGTCCTAAGCGTGCCCCTGCTGCGAAAGAGATACGAAGTTTCTCGGCGCTGTCAGCTATGACATACAGACCGTTTACCCGAACGAGATGGTCCCGCGCTTGAAATACAGGAACGAGCTCTGGTTGGCAGTGATCCTGTGACGCGGGTATCGGAGACTCGCTATCGATCTCGGTGGCCTTAGGAAAATCTAGGTATGAAGGCTCTTTGATCGTGCAAGCTGGCTGAGCAAGTCTTCTAAAATCCCTGGCCATCCAGGTTTTCCCTTGAATGACGGCTTCTTCCCACAGATTCACGGAATGGTTTTCTGGGTTGGAATCCTCGCCTTTCTTTTGGAAGCATGCGGCGGTGATATAGGATGCCAGGCGACAACCGCTTCCTCGCATCGATACCGGCCAATAGGGAGTGCTGAGCCGTAGGCTCGCGTGTTCTGAGATGAACACATCGGTGGCTTGGGAGTCATGATGATCTTGAAGGCCTGTTATTAGAACGTTCTTCACGCCCAATGCAAGCAATTCTCGTGCTCCATCGATATAGGCGCGAAAGCTGTTTAAGGGCCTTCCTACCAGCCAACAGAGTTCCGCAACATTGGGGGTTATTAGGTCACAATGTGGAAGCAAGACTTCCCGCAAACACTTTCTTGAGGATTCCGAGTGAAACCTAAGCCCCCTCGATGATTCCAAGATGGGATCCAAGATGATTCTAGCTTGTGTTTGTTTTAGCCAGGTGGATAGCATCCCCATCTGCTCTGGGTCACGCAGCAATCCAATCTTGACCCATGGCGCAGAACCCGCCTGCTGTAGCATATCGCGGAAATATTCCGGATTTACGGGATAGGAACTTCCCACGGCGGCAAAGCCTTGAGAGGTGAGCTCGGTAATAATGCTCAAGGTGGGAATTCCCAACTCAGCAAAAATCTGTTGGTCAACTTGTAGGCCAGCCACGGGCTCGCCAACCCATCCTCCTATGAGAAGGACTCTTGATGGGCATGCGCCTTCGCTAGACGATTTATTGTGGGCAGGATTTTTCAAGATCATAATAGATGCTCAGCCGCTGCATCTTGCGATGGTTCTTGCCAAAATGGGGTCCCCGCCACTGGGGTGCTGGGTACAGAAACCTGCCGCTCGTTCATAGGACAAGAGAGGAAGGCCGTGCGGCCACAACTCACCGCTTGAGCGAAAGCTAGAGCCATAGATTCTGGACTTCCTGCCTGCGCTACCGCGGTATTTACCAGAACGGCATCAAAGCCCAGTTCCATAGCCTCACAGGCGTGGCTAGGTCGTCCGATGCCCGCATCGACCACCAGGGTGGTTTCGGGAAATCTCTGCCGTAACAATTTAAGGGCGTTCTTGTGCAAGAGCCCTTGCCCCGAGCCGATGGGTGCTCCCCACGGCATCAAAACCTTGCATCCGGCAGCGACCAGTCGTTCTGCCACAATCGCATCTTCGGTGGTATAGGGAAAAACTTCAAAACCTCTTTGGTGTAATTCTTTTGCCGCTTTTACCAGTTCAAAGGGATCTGGCTGCAAAGTTTGCTGACAGCCGATGACTTCTAACTTAATCCAGGAAGTAGCAAATAGCTCTCGCGCCATCTCTGCAATGGTGATGGCTTCGTCGGCACTGCGGCAGCCTGCGGTGTTGGGCAGCAAAGGAATTTTTAAAGCCCTCACCGCTTGCCAAAACTCACCAGAGCTGGGCGCATCTCCACTCGCAGGGGAAGCCATTCCGTTTTTGCTTTGGCGATGGAACTGACCTAGCTCGCGCCGCAAAGAGACCGTTATAAGGCCGGGCCCTGCGGCCTCGGCCGCTTGCAGGAAACTCTGAAGGCTGGGATATCCCGCGGTGCCCAGAAAAAAGCGCGATGCGAGCCTCACTCCAGCAATGCTAAGCGTATCAGGATTTGGTAGTCGGTTTGTTGTCACGGATTAGCCCCCCTGCATCGGCGAGAGTATCTCGATCTCATCATTTTCATGGAGGTAGGTGGCGGCGTAAGAGCCTTTGGGTACGAATTTACGGTTAAGCGCGACGGCAATGTAGGCGACATCCACCTCTTGAACCTCCAACACGTGCTGAAGGGTGGGCTGGTCCTGTATCTCTTGTGTTTGGCCGTTAACGACGATTTTCATCGGTTGTACTCCTGACTAAAACGTTCCGGACGAGACGTTTCCTCGCGAAATGAAGCAATCACATGATCTTTGATCATGCTTTGGCCCATGTCACAGACATCTAGGAGATGATCTGCGAGGGCTTGACAAAAAACCGGGCCAAGTAAGAACCCGTGGCGATAAAATCCGTTGATGCTGTAATCATTCTCTTGCACGAACACCTTCGGCATATGATCGGGGTAGGCCGCCCGCACGCCCACATCCAAGTGCGTGATTTGTGCTTCTCCCGCCGCGGGAAGAACGGCATACAAGGCAGAAAGAAGTTCTAACGAGCTTCTGACCGTAAAAGGTCCATCATCCGCACTTTCTATCACGGTAGCCCCAATAGTTAAGGCGTCTGCAGATTTGGGGACCAAGTACAGCGGAAAACGAGGATGAACCAAGCGTATGGGCATCGTTAAGCCATGCCCTCGACAAAGGACATGAGCGATTTCTCCGCGAACCCCTCGCAGTTGCGGAAAGGGTGCGGGCAAGCGCGAGCCTGTGACGCCGGCAGCTCCACGACAGTCAACCAAAAGCGGTGGCCGTCCCATCTTTAGCAAATTTTGCTCCTGTAGCTGCGCATGATGAAAATCGAGTTGAGGGTGCCGCAAAAGCCACTCCCCCATGCGATCCATCAGGAGTTCATTATTAAGATGGGCTTCCTGGGGAAAGAAAGCCATTTTTTGCAGGCGTTTACTAAGGCCGAAGCCGCGCAGGCGTTGGTCTTCCGGCATTATGTATTGAGGGGCGAAGGTCGAGCCTAGGCGAAATTGTAATTTGTGCATCACATCGAAAAATTGAGCTTCTTCACTGGCGAAGCAAGTCAGTAAGCTGCCTCGTTGGGACACGGCTTCTGGCACCTTTAGCTCTGTAGCTAAGTTCCGCCACAGGTCAATGGAGGCCAGCCCCATGGCAAGCAAATCGTGGTGTCCCGATTCCAACTCCAAATACGGGGCCAGCATTCCGCCTGCAAGGTGGCCGGTTCCTCTGGCCCCTAACAAAGGCTGGCGATCCCAAAGGGTGACCTTGGCGCCACGGGCTAAAAGCATACAACTTAATACACGTCCGATCAGCCCCGCGCCAATGATCGTGATGGCGTTCATAAGCTACCTAAGTCCGCCCTAATCTCTGGGGGATGTGGGCGGTCAATGCCAGCGATCTCGGGCTTGTTGAGGGATTGATTGATGCGCATGGAGCAGAATTTTGGCCCGCACATGGAACAGAAATGGGCTCCCTTCGCTCGGTCACTTGGCAAAGATTCGTCGTGATATTTTTTGGCGGTAAAAGGGTCAATAGCCAGATTAAATTGATCGTGCCAGCGGAATTCATATCTTGCTTTCGACAAGGTATCGTCCCAAATTCTCGCGCGTGGATGGCCCTTAGCGACATCTGCGGCGTGGGCAGCAATTTTATACGCGATCATACCTTGCTTGACGTCGTCCTTGTTAGGTAATCCCAAATGTTCTTTGGGGGTGACATAACATAACATCGACGTTCCAAACCAACCAATCATGGCGGCGCCGATCATGCTTGTCATATGGTCATAGCCTGGAGCAAAATCAGTCGTTAATGGGCCTAGCGTGTAGAATGGGGCTTCGTGACACTGCACCAACTCCTTGTCCATATTTTCTTTGATTAAATGCATTGGCACATGGCCTGGCCCTTCGACCATGACTTGCACATCATGCTCCCAAGCAATTTTTGTCAGCTCTCCCAAGGTGCGGAGCTCGGCAAACTGCGCGTCATCATTGGCATCCGCTAAGGAACCGGGACGCAGACCATCCCCGAGGGAAAAGCAGACATCATAAGTTTTCATGATCTCGCAGATTTCCTCAAAACGAGTGTAAAGGAAGTTTTCTTTACCGTGGCTCGCACACCATTTAGCCATGATAGAGCCACCCCGGGAGACAATGCCCGTCATGCGATTCTTAGCCAAGGGAACGTAGTCCTTCAGGACTCCAGCGTGAATCGTAAAGTAGTCGACGCCTTGCTCTGCTTGTTCGATCAAGATATCTCTGTATATCTCCCAAGTCAGTTCCTCGGGCTGTCCGCCTACTTTTTCTAGCGCTTGATATAAGGGCACAGTTCCAATGGGGATAGGGCTATTTCTAAGGATGGCTTGCCTTGTTTCAAAAATCTGCTCTCCCGTCGATAGATCCATCAAGGTATCGGCGCCCCAGCGGGTGGCCCAAACGAGTTTTTCTACTTCTTCGTTCAGTCCGGAGCTCACTGCGGAATTACCGATGTTGGCATTCACTTTCACAAAGAAATTCCGGCCAATGATCATGGGCTCTAACTCGCGATGATTGATGTTGGCCGGAATGATGGCGCGGCCTTTCGCGAGTTCTTCGCGGACAAACTCAGCGGTGATTTCTTTCGGCAAGATGGCGCCAAAGGATTCCCCCTGCAAACGCTGTTCTCTCTTACCATCGCGTTGCATGCGAGCTAACTCTTCGTGCAGCATCTCCAGCCTTTGGTTCTCTCTTAAGGCCACATATTCCATTTCCTCTGTAATCAATCCTTTGCGGGCATAATGCATTTGACTGACATTTCTGCCGTCTTTAGCTCGCCATACTTTGCGTCTGAGGTTGGGGAAATTATCAAAAAAGGTGCAGCCACTCCCGAGGCTGGAATCCACATGGACTTCGACATCGCCTCGACGCTCAAGCCAGGAATCACGCACGGAGGGCATGCCCTGTGCTACCGATGGCTGGTAGAGTGGATCGCCATAGAGTCCAGAACTGTCATAGACATTTAGCAAGGGAGCGCTCTTGTTCGGTGTCCCATCTGGGTTCGCGCGGTAGATGAGGCGATGAGGCACCCGCAACGCACGAAATATCTGGCCAGTAGAATAAACTTTTTCTGAATTGGGAAAAGCGTCGTATTTTAAAGGTGTCTTTTGCATCGGTTGATTTTCCCTGCTCGTCATGAATGCCAATCCTTTCTCGTTTTTGGTCATGGGAGACCGTGTTTCATGGCTATGCGCTAGATTACAGTGGGCAGACAATGCTACAACACAAATCGGCAGCGCCAGGGGAAAGTGCTATTTCTGCGCACTCAATTTTACGACTAAAGGGGGCGAACCAAGTGTTTAGCGAATCTATACTAATCCTTTTTATATTCGTGCGTTTGGCGCAACACCTTGCCGAGACGCATCTTTCTAACCTGAACTACGAATACTATAACGACCCAAAAAATTTAAATCGCGCCAAAAGTGCGCTAGGTCTCTCCCAAGAGGACCTGGACAAATCGATTGCCTATGCCAATGAGCGGCTGCGGTTTTCGCGTTTCACTCAGACTCTGACTTTAAGCGCCTTTTTTGTCTTTCTTTTCGCGGGTGGCTTTGGGTTGATCGAGACATCGAGTCTCGCTATGGCGGAGATCCTGGGCTTGAGCGATTCTAAAGGCCTGGGCCAAGTGACGATAGGACTGCTGTTTTTTGCCCAAGTTGGTCTCCTGAGCACCTTGTGGAGTTTGCCTTTCTCTTGGCACCAAACTTTTGTGATCGAGGAAAAATTTGGATTTAACAAGACGACCCGAGCTGTTTTTATAGCCGATTTGTGGAAGTCCCTTCTTATGAGCGTAGTTTTAGGGGGTCTCATATTGACGCTATTGCTTTGGATTATGGGAACGATGGGAGACCAGTGGTGGGTGTTTGCTTGGGTGATGCTAACAGCGCTAAGTCTAGTCATCGCTTGGATTTATCCAACGCTCTTGGCACCCCTCTTTAATAAGTTTAGTCCGCTGCCCCCCGGAGAACTTATGGATAAGATTCATGCTTTAGCAGCTAAGGTTGGTTTCACGACGAATGGTCTTTTTGTGATGAATGCCTCCTTGCGCTCCTCTCACGGAAATGCCTATTTCACGGGGGTTTTTGGCAAAAAGAGAATTGTTTTGTTTGACACTTTGATCGAAGCGATGACGCCCGAGGAAGTGACTGCGGTTCTAGCCCACGAGCTCGGGCATTTTAAATTGCATCACGTTCGTTGGGGCTTGCTACGGGGGTTGGCCGTGACCGGGGTGATGTTCTATGCCCTGTCTTTGGCCTTACCTCTCGAATCCTTCTACCAGGCATTCCATCTGCAAGGGGTTAGCGATTATGGAGCCCTCTTTGTCTTTTCACTCTGGTATGGACCTCTGGCTTTTCTTTTACAGCCTCTTTCTACCTATCTTTCGCGAAAGAACGAATTTGCGGCGGACGCCTTTGCTAAGGCTCAATTGGGAGGAAACGCAGAGGCTTTAGGTAGGGCCTTACTTAAACTCAGGGAAAAGAGCAGCTCGTTGCCAATCTATCATCCAACCTATTCTATGGTCTATCACTCCCATCCTCCCATGATAGAACGCTTGCAGGCCATGGGTTTTGGCCCCAAAGAGGAAAGGCAATAGTCCCGGGGGCTTGTCAGACGGCGATAAGTCAGGTACAAGGAAATAACCCATAAAAATTTATGGGCCTAATGCTCTAGGTCTCGGAACACACCTTAGAAGCGAATTTAGGAGTCTCGGGATGAGGATGAAGAATAGGCGCGATAAGGCGGCGGACTCTCGCACCTTGGTTCGCGATTCTGCCCTTCAAGGCAAAGAGATTCGCGGTCATTCTGACATCCTGACGCAACGGCAGTTGGCAGCCCTACACTTTATCGCCCGGTCAACGAACACCTCAAATTCGCCCCCGACCTTGCGCGAGTTATGTTTGCACATGGGATATTCTTCTATTGGGTCTGCGCAAGATGTGGTGGCCGTCTTGCGAAAGAAGGGCTTCTTACATTTACCAGAACGCCAGTCAGCGCGAGCTCTTTCCTTAACACCGGCTGCCACCGCTCTCCTTAGTGAAGATCAACTTGATTCTATAACTGAAAGGGCGAGTGAATCAGTCCAGCGCGATTTTATAGACACGACGTATTTTGTCCCTCTTTTGGGAAAGGTAGCGGCGGGGCTTCCTGCAGAGGCTATTAGCCATGTGGACGAGTCCTTTGAGGTCCCTTTGTCTTTGTTACCAAGGACGGAGCGCCAGTTTTTGGACAAGCTCTTTGCTTTGGTGGCAAAAGGCGACAGCATGATTGAAGCAGGAATCTTTGAGAATGATGTTCTTATCGTGCGCAAGGCTTCTCAGGCGTCTCTAGGAAAAATCATTGTGGCCCGCATGGAGGGCGATGCGACGGTTAAAAGATTGTGCCGTGATGTGCGAGGATTTTTTCTCCAGCCAGAGAATCCCAAATACAGCCCCATCTATGCTGCCGAAGTTGATTTTGAAATCTCTGGTGAGGTTATCGCGCTTATTCGGCGATTTTGATTTACAGTGCTGTCTTCATCGATGATAATGGCTTATCGATGATCAGCGCGACGAATCTCACCAAAAATTCGAGAATCACATGTCCGGCAGAAACCAACGTCAAGTAAAGAATTGGCTGATAGCGCCACAGACCAAGAGTAAGTACGTATTCTACTCTCTAGGTTTTGGTGGTTTTTCCATCGTCTTGTTCCAGACGCTTCTCATCAATTGGTTAAATCCAGAGGATCCCGTCCTTTTTCAAAAGGTATTGTTCTTTGCCATTGCCTATCTTGCCCTGTGTACCCTGTTTGGGATATGGATGAGCCATCAGTTTATTGGTCCGATGGTAGCATTTAGAAGACACATCAGGGAGCTTAGAGATGGAAATTACGCCCACCGTACCCATTTGCGCAAGGGTGACGAGTTTTCAGAATTCATGGATGAACTCAATCGGCTCAGTGAGAGACTCAGTGAAAATACGCTCGGTGAAAATACGCTCGGTGAGAAAACGACCAGCGAAGGTGTCAGTCTCAATCACAGCCAATAGCCCCGGAAAATCCCCCAAGTTCTTCTTGACAGCAGCCATGGTCGCGTTTTGCTTTGTGCCCGCTAATGCAGCTTACGGCTGGGGTGAACGCGGTCATCAAATCGTCAGCCGGGTGGCTGCCGCCTTGCTCAAAGAGCGACACGCCGACAATCCCAAACTCTATACACCTTTTGTGACCCGTACGGAAATGTTGGCCCATCTCGCTAATATCCCCGATATTGGCTGGAAATCCCTTGATAAAGATATTAGCAAGTCCCTGGACCCCAGCCACTGGTTTGATACCGAATACCTTATGCCGTCTCCAACTTTGCAGCAAACACCGCGACAGATCTCAGAGATCAAGGCTATGATTATAGCCAATTGCGAGAAGAC
>JBIKVD010000011.1:0-28248 GCA_044357055.1 Oligoflexales bacterium
CAGATAGATAGGTTGTGGACGGTGGCAGCCGGGTCGGGAATGGCAAATATGGATCGGAATGTTTTGTTCGTGTTCCCCTTACGGGGTTGTTCCATAAACATAGGTTAGGAGATTTAACATTGGCTAAGAAAAAAACCACAAAAAAAGCAGCTGCAGCGGCTCCAGCAACGAAGAAGACTGCAAAGAAGAAGGCGACCAAGAAGAAAACTGCCACTAAGAAGGCTGCTGCTCCAGCTAAGAAAAAGGTAGCGAAGAAAAAAGCTACTAAGAAGAAGGCAGCAAAGAAAACTGCTAAGAAAGCAGCCAAGAAAGCACCAGCACGCAAGAAGAAGTAAGTCAGGTATTCCCGCTAGTTAGATGCGCTACTGAAATGCGGTGTGTCGGCTGATAGGGGTGCGAAATAAATTGCATTAGGTTCGCCCTCTCCAAGGGTTTTGCTTTTTGGAGCTTTTTTAAAGAGTTGCTGTTTATTTCGTTTACTTTCGCGGGCCCGCAGACTATCGTCTGCGGGTTTTTTCTTTCCAGCCGCTGGTTCATGCCAGCTGCCACGCCTTCCAAAAACGAATGATCATCGTCGCGCTCTTCATTGAAGATTTTTGTGGAAGACCTCCTTTATGCTATGGTCGCTGCATATCCGACTTTAAGTGGGGCTCAAACCACCAAACAGTGTGGGGGAGAAATAAGGCGGTATGCTTATGAGCTTGCGAGAACCAAACCAAGAGCGAAATCGTAACATTGGCATCCCTATTGTCGATACCTTGCGCTTTGATCTAAGCAGAGTCCTGGCCTGGTGCAAATATAATTTTGCCGATTTTGTAGTTTTGATGATCTGTAGCGGAATTGTCTTTGGCTTAATCGCCTATATTGTCGATGACCTGTTCCTCACCTTAAAACAGGAGCTCTCCGCAAATTCAAAACGACGGGCGCTGTTGCTGTTATGTGTATGTGCCTCTGGACCTCTTGGTCCGGCTTGGCTTAAGGGATGGGCGAAAATTTCCAGTTCGGAATACGGGGTTTCCAGTCTCGCCCATTTTGGAATCTCGCGGGAGCTTCTCTCTAGCTATCGGAGATTCCAGCTCATTCTTTTCTGGCTTTTTTCTGGGATTTTGCTTTGGTTTGGGTATATAGCAACCGTTGCCATCGGTCTATTTGCGTGGGACCGGGCGATTATTGGAGCGACTGTTCTCGCTTCCCTTGGTTTATCTTGGTGGATCGAATGCAAATATACAGCTAACGAGGAGAGGGGTTCTGTTAGTTTAGGATTTTCTGCACCTTGGCAGTGGCGCCTGCGGCAGATCGGAAATCATCAAGGCTCGCTGGTGGCCCCGCTAGCTCTTTCCTTGATTGGGTACAGCGCATTCGCCTTTGGAGCTTATCGCGAGTGGCCAATTTTTCTCCTTAGCCTCGCGGCATTTCTCGCCTCGCTGGGGTGGCTCCAGTTGCTTTGCATAGATGCCGCACGAACCATTCAATGGTCATGGATTGAGAAGGCAAGTGGCATGTCGCACCAGGGATTTGTGAAGATTTACCTGCAGCTATCCTTGATTTTTACGGGTTGCCACATGGTTATTTTGATCTTACTTGCCCTGGCAATACACCCGAAGCTATGGGATTTTCATCAGGTAATCCTTTGCTTGTCAGCCAGTTCTTCATCCATCTTAATTTTCCCTAGCCTCATGTTTCAATTAGATGTCAAACGAGCGGCGCTTCAGTTTATGATCGTGTTTCTCGTGGCCCTCTTTCTTTTTACTGCCATTTTCGCTCACTTGGCATCGGTGCTTTTGGTCATAGCCACGTACTTTTATGCGGCCAAATATCAAATAAACCGCTATTATCGGGCAGCTTCGTGACCAACATAGAAAAGGGATTGGTTGTGGTTTCTCCTCAGGTCCAATCATGAAAGAACAGATAGAGTACCTACAAATGCAGGATGTCGTCGTGGAATTCGGCACTGCGTTTAAACTGGGACCCATCCAAATGGACCTCAGGCTTGGCCAATCTATTGGCGTTATAGGTAAGAATGGAGCTGGAAAATCAACATGGTTCGAAGTGTTGAGTGGCAACTTGGATTGTCAGGGAAGCTTGCTGTGGAAAAATCAGCGATTATCGCCCGATGCAGCGGCTTTGAAAGCATTCATCGGATATTTGCCACAGCGACACAAGCTGCCGCTCTGGGCCACTCCTGCCAGTGTCGTCTCTTATGTCTCGGCAATCCGGGGCCATCGACTTGATAGGAATACTTTGCGCGAAAAATTGAAATATTGGGGATGTCACCTGTATCATGATAAGCCGCTTGCATCACTTTCTCATGGCATGCGCAAACGAGTCTCTCTTACTTTAGCAACGATGCATTTGCCCGAAATTTTGATCTTGGACGAGCCATTTTCCGGTCTGGATCTGATCTACATCGAGAAGCTGAAAGACTTGCTTAAGCAACGACAGAGGCAAGGTCAAACCACGATATTTTCGACTCATGTCATCCCCTTCCTCCATGAATTGAGTGATAGCGTCTTGTTGGTGAAAGATGGCAATATCACCGACATCACCCACAAAAAGGAAGGAAGTGCTCAGGCCCTAAGTGACTACATCGCGAAGCAACTATTGGAAGAGGCAGACCATTCTTAAATCTCATTCTCTCATTCGATTTGGTCAAAAATTTGCTGCGAAACACTGGCGCTGGTACCTAGCTGGATTGTTTGCATTGGCGCTTACCAACTATGTTGCCCTTAAAATTCCGGAACTTGCCAAAAACATTGTCAATATATTGACGACCCATGGAGAGCAAGAGGGTGTCAAAGTCATAGCCTTTACGATGGTTGGTCTTGGATTTCTCCAGATATTTATCCGCTCCCTATCCAGAGTTTTAATGTTTTGGCCTGGACGCATGGTAGAGGCTGACGTAAAGGAAGGCCTATTTTCCAAATTGATTCGCATCCCCTTGAGATCTTTTTACCATTTTAGTCTTGGGGATCTCATTTCACGCATCAGCAATGACACAGCCCATATTCGAGTCTTGTACGCATTTGCGGTGCTCCAGATTGCCAATCTCCTTTTCCTCATAGTGTTTACGATTAGCCAGATGCTAACTGTACACAGCGGTCTTACTGTGGCAGCCTTGACTCCCCTGCTGCTCATGATCGTGATCATGCGATCTTCCATGGGGAAGATGCATTATTATTCCAAGATTAACCAAGTTGCTTTAGGTCAGCTGACGAGCAAAGTCACAGAAACCTTTCTTAATTGTCATGTCATCCAGGCTCACGTAGCGGAAGAGGGTTTTTCCGCTAAAATTCGCGAAAAAAACCAGGAAGTTTATGCATCAGACATGAAGCTGGTATTCATTAGGAATTTCGTTTTCCCTATGATGACAGCATTGACCGGCCTCTGTGAAATGGTGGTGCTGTTCTTTGGTGGGTATCTCGTTATCCATAAGATGATAACCGTGGGTGATATCCTAGCATTCAATGTCTATATCAGTTATTTAACATGGCCTTTGACTTCCATCGGTGTTGTCTTGGGAGTGATACAGAGGGCACGCTCTTCCATAGAGAGAATTGAGCAGGTTTTCCAAGCTCCAGATCGCGGGCTTGAGCCAGCGCAAAAATTGCTGAGTACAGGAGTGAAACCTGTCTTAGAGCTAAGAGATGTGCGATTTAATTATGACAAGTTCGCCGATCAAACGAAGCCTGAAGGCAGCTCTGCAGCGCATGTACCGAGTGGGCTGGCAAGATTTCAGTTGGCCATAGATCACTTATCGATTCAGCCAGGCGACATTGTAGGCTTTTATGGGGCTGTTGGTTCTGGCAAATCGACCCTGTTTAACCTTTTAGCCGGCCTGTTGGATCCAGACCTCGGTCAGGTCTGTTTTTTTGCCGAGAGCGTTAAAAGTATACCTCTAGATCAGCTGAGAAGCCGGCTTGTATACATTCCGCAAACCACACATCTTTTTTCTGAGTCTATTGCTGACAACATTCGGATGGGTAGACCTGATGCCAGTGACAAAGAAATCATGGAAGCCTGCCGGATTGCACAGATTTATGAAGACATACAGCGATTTGATCTTGGCTTTGAGACGCCCATTGGCGAAAGGGGAGTGCGAATCTCAGGAGGGCAGAAGCAGAGGGTAGCCTTGGCGCGAGCGATTTTGAAGTCAGCTCCGCTCATACTTCTCGACGATGCATTGTCGGCTGTGGATGAGCTGACAGAAGAGAAAATTATGGATGTGCTGCTCGGCCGCTACCAAACCGTGATCCTTTCATCCCACCGGAAAAGCACGCTGACGAGATGTCATCGACTTTTTATGTTGGAATCTGGCACCCTTAAAGAGGTTTCCCAGCGTGAAATAGAACTTTATTAGGGAATGGAATCCACATGTCCGCGTCTCAAAATGATTATACAAAGAAAGATCAGGGTATCTTTCGAGATTTTGTGAAGCTTTCGCTGCTTTGGCCGTTTTTGCGTCAATATAAGAGTGTCCTTTTTGTGGCTTTTTTATTGGTTCCAGTCGTTGCAGGTTTGCAGATGTTGGCGCCTCTATTGATGCAAAAGGCTATTGACCAGGGAATCATGGCGAGTGATTTTGATATTCTTGCTCCATACGCGATCGCCTACTTTGTTACGGTAGTATTATCTTATCTGGCAAGGAGCGGGCAGTCGATTTTAATGGCGACAGCTGTCTATCGCATGATTCGGGACCTTCGATATCACTTAGTTCGCCACATTCTGGGACTGAGGGCTCGTTTTCATGACAAGAACCTGAGTGGTGTTCTCGTGACTCGCGCTACAAGTGATTTTGACAATTTGAGTGAGTCCTTGAACATGGGGATCCTTACATCGGTTGTAGATATCGCCGTTCTTTTCGGTGCAGTTGTGGGCATGATCATTCTCGACGTAAAAATGGCCATTTTTGTGACCGCTCTGCTGCCAATTGTAGCTTACTTAATCAGTTTTTTTTCAAAAGCCTTAAAACGCGGGACACTTGCATCGAGAAAAAAGCTCGCTGACTTAAATGGATTTACTCAAGAAGCTCTATACGCTCAGAGTGATTTACAAATTTTAGGAGCGGGTGATTATGCTGTAGGGAAGTTTACCGGCTTAAATATTCAGTATCGTGACGCACAAATGAAGGTTGTGGTCACGGATGCTGTCATGTTTTCCGTGATTGACGGAATTTCTTCTATAGCCATGGGTGCTTTTTTTTGGCTCCTGGTTTCTCAAGCTTTTGGGACTCAAATGGCATCCGTTGGTGTGATCATTGCCTTTGTCCAATATATTAATAAAGTGTTCGATCCTGTTAAGAACCTGAGCCAACGCATGGCTGTTTTGCAAGGCGCATTTACGGCCATAGATCGAATTTTTGGTTTGTTAGAAATTCAAGATCGCATTAAAGGTAGCGCCCCTTGTCCTCCCTTGGCTGGAGAGATCCGATTTAGCGACGTGCGTTTTTCTTATGATCCGGGGGGTGAGTGTATCCTCGATCACTTGAGTTTTCACATCAGCCCTGGCACTAAGGTCGCCATTGTCGGAAGGACAGGAAGCGGCAAGTCAACGATCATAAAAATTCTTACTAAGCTCTACGATGGCTATTTGGGCTCGATAAAAATCGATGGGGTAGAATTATCTGAGATAGAGTCGCGTGGACTAAGAAGGCAAATTGCCATCGTTCCTCAGGATGTGGTGCTTTTTGAAGGCTCCATTCGATTTAATGTAAGCTTGGGCGATGAGTCTGTAACAGAAGAGCAAGTCAATAGCGCGGTTCAAACCGTGGGCTTGGGGCCTTTATTAAAAAAGATGCCAGAAGGTATTGATACCCCGATCAGGGAGCAAGGCTCAAATTTATCAGCCGGTGAACGTCAGCTCATTATTTTTGCCCGCGCGATAGCTCGAAATCCTGCCATCATCATCCTGGATGAGGCGACGGCAAACATTGATCCGGAGAGTGAACGCTTGATTCAGCAAGCCACGGATCGTGCCTTTGTTGGCAGGACGGCCATTGTTATCGCTCATCGCTTACGCACGATCGAAACCTGCAATCAAATTTTAGTTTTGCAGGATGGCAAGCTGGTAGAATCTGGAAGCCATAATGAATTACTGGCAATGAAGGCAAAGTATTTTGAAATGCAAAGTCAGAAACGGATATCAGTTTCTGATTCCTGACTAAGCCCAGCCGCCCGAGAAAAGAAAAAAGGTAGAGTCCCCTATCAGGACTCTACCATTTAAAATGACATGAGCGGTGTGTTAGTAACCGGTGTTCGTTCCCTGATCAGGAGACTCACAGCCTTTTCTATTGTCGCGTCGCTCGCGAGCTTGACCATTTTCGTCATAGAAAATCACGATGCAATCTTTGCCTTTACCGTCTTCGTACTGGCCATTGTCTTTGTCGTACTGACCGTTATCATGTTGGCCATTGTCTTTGTCGTATTGGCCGTTATCTTTATCTTTGTCGTACTGACCGTTGTCATCCTTGCCAGGACGCTTTTTACATGGCTTTGGACCTTTCCCTTTGTACTGTCCGTGGTCATATTGGCCGTTATTGTGCTGACCATTGTCGTGCTGACCATTATCATATTGGCCATTATCGTCCTTGCCTTTGCAGTAGTCCCTGTCAGGCGTGCCAGCTCCATCATCATTTCCACCACCATTCGGCTGATAGCGATAGGTACGGCTAATAGGGGTTTCATCAACAGCACCGCGAAGATTTTTTGCGCGAATTTGAACAATCCATGTACCAGCGCCGCCTAATTGAATCTGATGTGCGGCTACAGAAGGACAAGTATTCCAGTTGGCCGTCGGTTGGCCTTCGCGCTCAACTTTACATTCGAACAAAGCCTTTGGATCATTGCTGGTGTAGCTGATCGTTACAATCTGGCCGTTTTGGGTTTCAGAAACCAAGATCGTCTCTACGGCGCTGGCGGTTTCCGCGTCAGAAGTCGTGGGCTGAACAGGTGTCTCGGTTTGGACCTTGCCGTCGTTAGCTGCGGTATTGGACTTCTTGTCACTGCCACATCCAAAAGCAACGACACCACAGGTGATTAAGGCCATTCGGCCAAATGTGTTTGTCTTCAAGGTTAGTCTCCCCTAATTGACTTAATGATTTGAAATCGACAGCTCCTTTTATTATAAGTTATTATGAATGTCAATGTTATTATAAAATATAGAATATATACTAATGATAACTTATTGTTGCAAGGGCGACTTTTAGTATGATTTTGGCATAAAATGGTCAATGTGGCTTAAAAATGCGCCTAATAGCGCATAAAGAGTTCAATAACAGTTTTTTCCTTGCTGTCGGGATAATGGATCTGAACAGTACAACCGCTCCAGTCGCCTCCGGGCATCCAGTCGATTTCTGCTTCAAAGCACCCCTTCCTATGAAGCATGTCATTTGTCCATTTGGCCTTCACACTTCGTGGTTCACATTCAAAGCCGGCATATTCGTTTAAGACCTCAATCTGGGGAAGTTTTTTGAAGGAGCTGCTTTGACTGCGGAAAACAATTTTTATGGCATTGCGATTGGCGACATCGATACGCTGAGGCACTTGAGCCTCCCAATCAACAAAAATCTCGCTTGCCTGCGTTCCGCAGATGACTTGATCATTGAGTTCGTTAGCTTGCACGGCTTCATGCCATTGGCAGGACAGAAGCAAGATCATGGTTAAGTGGTTAATTTTCATAGAAGACCCCTTTGCACATTTGTTTGAATTCTCACTCTTGATCAGTTACGTGGCTCGTCCTCGGATGGCAGGAGATTAGCTCGAGCTTAGGCCCTGTAAGTGCCCAGATATCAGAACAGGTTTCGCTCCGCAAGTGCGCTGCGGGGATATGCTCCCTTGCCAGTCGGCCAACATTGTGGTAGTTCTCGCCATGCAATTGACCACATTGACCATCAGCCATCTAAGCAACTTGTTTTGGAAGGACTTAATATGATTAGGGATCGGCAGTATTTCCTAGGTTTGGGACTAAGTCTATTGGCCTTATTCACGTCTGCCTCTTGTGAGCAGACGCAAAAAGAGGCTGTATCCCAAGAGAAAATCATCAACCTAAATAATCAGGGTTTGGATTTATTGAGCAACGGGCCTTATAGCACTCAAAGAATCATTTATGCTCTCCCTGCAGCTGTCGATCCTCTGATCAATAAAGATTTTAAAACTGATGTTCGCGGTGCCCTATACCTACCAAGTGACCTGGATAGCTTTGAAGCTGGTTCTATTCCCATTTTAGTATACTTGCATGGTAACGCCGGAACTTGCCGTAAGATTCGCGGTGCTGCCGGAGTGAAACCATTAGATGAATCGGATCCGAGTTTTTACAGCGTCGAATACACTTTTACTGGCAAATGCGGTAGCAATTATGAGGAGGCCCCCAGCTATTTGGGCCTGGATAAAGCGGCCATGCATCTGGCTTCCCATGGTGTCGCGGTGTTGGCGATTAATGCCAATCGGGGAATCAATGGAAATTATCTCGCCAATCAGGGAGGAGATACCTTGATTGATGCGCGTGGCCAGTTAGTCTTAAAGCACTTGCTAAGCGCCAAAACCTGGAATGAATCCTCTTCCGCTTCAGAAGCAGATCTAAAGATCGACCTACAAAGTCGCCTCGACATCGCCAGCATAGGTGTCGTTGGGCATAGCCGTGGTGGTGAGGGAGTCCGGGCGGCAGCTTACTTTTTGCAGGAGCAAACAGGGTACGGAGCCCAGCTACCTGGAGCAACGATTAAAGCGGTGTTTGAATTTGCAGCAACCGATGGTTACGGCTCAGTGCCATTCGCGGCGAAAAATACCCCTTGGGTGAGTGTGCTAGCATCTTGTGACGGTGATCTGGTCAACTATCCTAATATTCAGACTTATATGAGGCGCGTGTATGCGGGGGAAAAGGAATCTACTTCCCTGGTGCTGGTCTCTGGTGCTAACCACAATTTTTTCAATGAACAGTGGCTCCTTTCGGATAGTGCCTCCACAAAATGCCAGCCAGCAGGAGAGCTGATCTGGGGTGACAAGTTTCAACCAAAGGGAAATGCCAGCCAGTATGAGATTGGACAGATGTTTGTTTCGGCCTTTGCTCGTGCCTACCTCCTCGACTCGGCCGATAAATCTGCGTACTTGAATGTCTTTGATCCCCAGTTCGCCCTGCCGAAGCTGTTATTGGATCGAGCAAAACTCTATAGAACTCGCGACGAAGGAATGGCGGGAACTTCTTTGAAATTTAAGTCAGTGGATGCGCAGTCTTTAAGTGCGCTTCCAACGAAAGAGCACTTTATGTGGACCGGAATGGCTCCCGCGGACCTTGAACTTCAGGCGGGAATCCGCGACCTAGTGGTTCTTATGCCGGAAGTCGCGGGATACGCAGCCGACAATCAATTACAGATCGAATTTGACGCAGCCTTTGATCAAGACGCTAAGAGATTGGTTGCGTTTAATGCCGCTTCCTTTCAGATTTGTGGCGCTAGCTGCAGCAAGCAAAAACGCCTCGAAGCAAAGGTGGCCCTGGTGTCGTCCAGCGGAGAGATTTCGTCTACAGTGGATTTAGCTGACTATCTCCCCGCTTATGATGAAACAAACTGGGTGTTCGCTTGCCCAGCGGTTTTCGAGTTAAGTGATCTGAACAACTGTCGCAGCAAGCAAATCGCCAAAGATGTGTGCTTGGCCAATCAATTGCAATACTCCACAAAGCATGGCGAATGCTTTGTCAGTCGGAAGCAGAGCTATTTTAACTTTCACACCATTCCAGTGGAGTTATCCGACTTTGTATTTTCTGCTGCTGGTGGAAAGCCCAGAGAGATCGTAGGACTGCAATTTGTGATGCCACAGGGGTCAAGTCAACCTTTGATGATTGACTCGGTTATGTATGTGCGCGATACGGATCTTCACTAAGTTGGGGCGCGTGATATTTGCCCTGAAGATCGTGACGATCTTTGTTCTATTTTTCTGAGAGAGAGATCGCCTCTAAAACCTTTGCCAAAATCTTCTCGATTTTAAGATGCAGCTGATGGGATAGGTCCTGATGCTGCGCCTGATGATCTTTGGGCCAGGCCGGCACGTGTATAAAGCCTGAAGGGATTTTTAGATTGTGAACCTGTACATGGTGCATCAGACTATAGAATAAATGGTTACACACAAATCCGCCCGCTGACAAAGATATTTGACATTCCCACTCGCTATTATCGCCTGAGGTGTCCTTTACAAAGTCAAAAGGAAGGCTATTTAGGTAGGCTGTTGGTCCATCTTCTGTGATAGGTTGAAAAGTCCTGACGGAGCCATCATTGTCAGGGTGGGGGGAGTGATTGAAATTGATCGCGAGACTTTCCATCAGGATTTGGTGGGCTTTTTCGGAAACGCCGACAGAGACAATTGCAGACCAATCCTCTTGCTGGACTAACTCAATCAGTTTTTCGGGTGCCCTTGCAAATGAAACCGGCAAAACTTCACCGGTTATTCTATAGCCATGAATATAGCGGCCATTTAGGGCTAACGCCAATTGCTCCGAGGGATTGACCCGGTGATTGCCAAAGGGTTCAAAGCCGGTAACCAGTACCTTTTTTTCTCGATTGCGGCTTGCCAAAATTGCCATCCTATGTTGTTCCGCGTTGCTAGCGGTGCATTTCTATTAGCGCTCAGGGCATTTGAATTCGTCATCCTAAGCCCGGGCCCTATACGAGTGAGCTTGGCTTCTTCTCCATACGTTAAGGAAGTCTACCATCACAATGCCAAAATGCTGGTTAAGGTCAAGAAGTGTTAGGTAAAGCACGCACACCCTTGGCTCGGCTCCTTGTCGGACCTCAACGAATGGCTTTAACTTGCTGCCCCTTTGTCCTCATGAGACCAGACACCCAAAAATGGTGATAACCCATCCATCTTCTGTTAGTTTTGAAGATCAACGAACAACTAGAATGCATAGGTGCTGGCCCTGGATAAACACCGAACCTTGCAGCTATATCTACTGCGAGTCCTCTTAAGTAGCCTAGTCGGACTGCTTTCAGGTCTGGCCGCAACCATATTCCTTATCCTCTTGAATGCCGTGACGAACTTGCGACTTTCAGAGGATGGTTGGGTCTATCTGCTTCCTCTGGGTGGGTTCATCATCGGCTGGCTTTATTTTGAATTCGGCGCCGATCTGGCAACTGGGACTGATCTTATCCTAGAGGAGATTCATCAGCCCAAAAGATCGATTCCCCTCAAAATGGCGCCCTTGGTTCTTCTTGGGACTCTATTCACTCATCTTTTTGGGGGTTCGGCTGGACGTGAGGGGACTTCGGTGCAGATGGCCGCTGCGCTTGCAGATCGAGTGAGTGGGATTTTTGGCGTGAGACCCCAGATAAGGACCGGGCTGCTTATAGCCGGGATAGGGGCAGGATTCGGGGCCGCTTTAGGTGCTCCCGTTGCCGGTATGATTTTCGGTCTTGAGCTTATTCAGGTAGGGCAACTCAAGCGATTTCCATCGCTTGAATGTCTTATTGCATCCCCGGTTGCCTACCTTTTGACACTCCTTCTTCAGGCTCCTCACAGCGCCTTTCCAAGGCCAGTAATAGGTCCCATCAGCTTGAGTTCCTTGTTTTCCATGGCCATAGCGGGCATCCTGTTTGGGCTGGTGGCTGGTGGCTTTTCTAGGTTCACCCACTTCATTGCTAATCTGCAAAGGAAATTTATTTCGTACCCTCCCTTGAGACCATTCGTGGCAGGACTGTTATTGCTTGGTGCCTTTCTAAGTCTGGGATCGTTTCAATATGCCGGTTTAGGAATCGGGACGATTCAACAGGCCTTGAACGGAATCTCATCTTTTGAAGATCCGATAGGAAAGTTTGCTCTTTCAAGCCTCACACTTGCTTCGGGCTTTAAGGGTGGAGAATTCATGCCCTTGGTCTTTATAGGATCCACGCTGGGCAACACCCTGGGGCAAATTCTGCCAGTATCTCCGGGGATTCTTGCCGTTGTTGGTTTTGCTGCGGTGTATGCAGGGGCTGCAAACACGCCGATCGCGTGCAGTCTTATGGCAATGGAATTATTTGGTCTAGGGATTGGTCCTTATGCTCTTGTGGGTTGCTTTGCTAGTTATTGGTGTTCTGGAAAGCAGGGCCTTTTCAGCGCTCAGAAAAATAAAGACCAAAAGCACCGCAGACTATTGCTGATCTGGTCTCATTTGAAAGCTTTATGGCATCGTTCAGCTTTCCACTGACTCGTCTGGCTTAGGGGCGGGGCGACAATTTAAAGACAGGGCCTCCAGGCAAATGAAAAAAGAAGGCATGTTCATCGCCTCCTCTAACTTCGGTGATTCCCTGAGATTTTAGCAGCGCCACGGCCTCAGGAAAATCGTCAGTCAGAAGTTCCAGCCAGATCGAATGATAGTAATCAGCCTCGGCTGGGGCGGAGGAATCTTCACATAAACCGACCATTTGGCCATTGGGAAAGCGGAACACTGTGTATTGCCGTGACTGGGAGACGAACTGAGCCCGCAATACCTCTTGCACGAATTGTTTGGCCTTGGCCAGGGACTCAGGTTTTATCGGCAGGGAAATTCCCGGTCCAAAATCAAAAAGCATGTTGTGGCTCCCTATTTGATCTTCGGTGTGCTTCCCTGGGCAGCCGTTTTGGCGCGATTTTCCAGGTTAGGCTATCTCAGATGCTCTGACCCATTTTTGCTGAATGAGAGTCTTTCCGTTACAATAAAAACACATCTTTCAACAAATTCAAGTGTCACGGTCTTGTTTGGATTTGCAGTCCTATACCTGTATGGCCGTTCCGAAATTTCGTGTGTTCACTGGAGAGCTTAACATGTTTAAACCCATTCTACAGATGACGCTATGGATCCTATTCCTCCTTGGTGCCTCCTGCAAAGAAATAGAGAAGAAAGGTTCGACGAAAGCTTTTGAACAGAAAGTTGGTTGGTTCGCTAGCGATAGGGATCGAATCTATCTCGCCTATAAAGACCCGACATCCAACGCCGGTGTCGTAGTTACTCCTGGTTCAGATTTTCCACTCGATGATCAGGATGGAACAAAATCCGTTGGCGATCGGTATGCCTTTTCCTACTCCTATGACAATCCCCCCAAGTTCGCCAGCGAACAGGTCCGAGGAGAATTCTCGCCTCTAAGCGTCCAGGTCGTCTATTGTCAAGATGAACGTCTGCATGACTACAGCAGTGAAAATGCAAGCAGCCTTGAGCAGGAATTTAAGGTTCCGTTTGAAAAGCTCCCGCAATTGCAAGGAAGTGAAAGTCAGTATGGCTACCCTAGTCATCATCGTATGGTATGTGACAATACACCGTGCCTCCCTTTCAATGAAAGGATTCGCCTGGCAGACTTTCCATTGACCGGGGATCAGGCCTGCCAGACGATCGGTAGCGCGGATTCCTTGGCTCAGAGCAATGCAGATTTTGCGCGACGAGCCCGGGCATATTCCGATGATCATCTTAAACCCCAAGTGGGTGATTGGATCGGGGTAGGAATGAGTTCACTGTGCTGCGCAAGTTTTGTTGCCGGTCCGGCTTTAAATGCCATGATGAAAACGGGCGAAAAATTAGTGGCTTTGTCTGTGGGGACCTCGCATTTAAATCGCGCCGCAGCTGGCTTAGGCCTTACGCTTGTGAATAGCTCCTACCAGTTACAAAGTTTTGGTATCGCAGTTGGCAATGTGTTGCAGAATATAAAGCTTTTTGGAAAAGGCGCTGATCAATTGATTTCAGGATTTATTGCACCCTATACAGGGATTCAAGGTCTATTGTCGATCAGACTTCGGTCCGCCTTTGTCGTTGTGCTGAAG
Organism: Oligoflexales bacterium; assembly: GCA_044357055.1. Taxonomy (GTDB): domain Bacteria; phylum Bdellovibrionota_B; class Oligoflexia; order Oligoflexales; family JBIKVD01; genus JBIKVD01. The sequence goes on from JBIKVD010000011.1 coordinate 13,752, forward strand.
CGAATCACCAGGAAAATGATCGTGAATAACGGGTTTGCGGTCGCCAGAGAGTTTTTTAAGTTCATGCTGATGCAAGCGGAAAGGGACAAGGTTTTTGATCAACTCGATCTAATCCCAGCTGAAAGGGCCGAGATGGAAGCCATTGTTGACAGATTAGGCCAGTTGCAGGGTGAGACCGACGAAAGCTATGCTACGAATGAATTGCAGAACTTGTTAGCGAGAATGGACGTGCTCGCGACCCCGGAGGAGCAGAAAATCTTATTAGATAATGCTGAATCACCACAGTTCAAAAATATTTTGGCACAAGCTTCAAGCTTTGTGACAGACCCAGATTTTTTGCTAGATTTTGCCTTGCAAGGTGCGGCGCTGATTCTGCCCGGGGTTGCATGTGTTGAAGCAGTTTCGGACAGTCTAAAGATCTATCGCAAGTACAGGCAGTCAGGGAACTTAATAAACTTTGTAGCCGTTGCTGAGGTGACACGAAAAGCAACCGAGGACTTTCTGGTGGCCAATCAATTCAAATTTGCCGAATTGAAAAATCGCCTTTATGTAGATCCTAATGATAGCGAATCCTTTGTGGAGTATCAGAATTTGCTGATTCCCCAATTCGTCTATGCGTTTAACAAACTAGAGCATGAAAATACCTTTGATAATGGTATCAATCCCTTCAATCCTCATGCCGCCCGGGAGGAGCTAAAAGAGGCTATGTCGGAGATAGCAAACAGTGCACCGGAAGTCATCATCACGTTAAATACAGCGATTTTGTTGGACGCGGTTAAAAATCTAAGTGAAACGGATGATGTTAGGAAATTCGTCCAATCTGGGATGAAAGCGGCGACGCTTCAATAGTCGCAACTTTGCGACCGGATTGGCAGATTTAGGTGTCTACTGAGGAAACAAGCTAGCATGCATCTCCTGGTATTTTTGCACCGTGCTAAGATAATCATCTAAAGATGATCCCAGCGCCGAAAGATTGCCACTCTCTAATTGTTGAGTCAGGATGGGAAAGTCTGACTTAGCGGCCAAAAGGCATGAATTTACCTGAGTAATGAATCGACCCAGAGATTGTTCGGTATTGTGATCGCTGAGCATCTGTGAGAATAGCTCCGCATCGCATTCACTGGCGGCTAAAGATCCCGAGCTTACCCTAGTCGTGGTATAACGAGAGAGGCCCAGATCCTGATAGTACTTAATATAGGCTAAATGCAGCACAATAAGGTTGTGAACCCCACCCTTGTCCAAGAAATTTAGTGGCCTTTGTTCAAAAAATTCGCCATCCTCGGGGTCATAGACGAGACGCAGCAGGACCTCTTTGGGATTGAGCCCGATTATGGCGGCGCCATTATCAAGGATAAATTGTTCGTAGGTCTTTAGTTGAGAAAGCAGGAATTGCCGCGGTCCTTGTCGCTGCAACTCGACGATTTTTTGGCTTGAAAATTGATCCCAGCGACTCTTCCATTCCGCAGTTAGTTGCGAGGCGGCTGCGCCTAAGTTAGCGGGGCTGTTGCTTTGAATCGTTTCTAATTCAGAAAGTAGTTCCTGAAAATGAGGCTGCAGGTTTTTAGAAGCAAACGCAAAGGCCGTAACAAAGTAGAATTTGCTATCACTGACAACCATGTCTTTAAGAAATTTATGCTCGGCGTAGGTCAGGATGCCATTAAATCCTTCTGTTTTCTCGTCCTCATCAAAATATGTCTTGCAGTCCGTTTCACTGTCAACCAAAGCATATTTTAAGCGTTTAAGCATGTCTGATTGAACAGCATGTTTTGCATAGGATCTGTCGAATCCGCTCTGGTTGTTCTCAGTTGTCTTTAATTTTCGCCATGCCTCCTCAGAAGGACACTCTAAGAAAACAAAATGCTTCCCCTGATCAAAAGGTAGGGCCCCATAGATTTGTCCCCCGAAGACCCAGTTGTTCTTGATGGCCTTAACATCCTGATTGGCCTGCGGAGGTGGTTTTTTGCAGGAGATGGCGGTGGCTGATAGGATGCAGGCAGTTATAAAGAACATAGCGGCACTGCTGGATTTCATAATTCTTCCTCGTCGAGTTCATTTTGGATTAACATCGGAGGAATGGTAAGAGTCCTGCCTGCAGCCTTAGGCAAACATTGCCCAGTGTCTAGGTCCGGCTTCTCACGCACAGGATATTGAACGCAAATCTATCTGTATTATGCAGAGTGAAAAAGTCCTGACCGATGGGGTTGCTCGTGATTTTCTCTCTGAGACTATTATCGGATGGGAGCTGGCAGAAAGTCTAACAGTGCTTCCTTTCTTTTTTACTTAGGGATGTGACCAAGGCGAAATCTGATTTTTTAGTAAAAATTGCAAATGATGTGAAAAGGAGGTTTCATTAACTCCGCGAAAGTAATTTGCATAGATACATGTGATCTTCTAGAATCGGAGGTCAACTTGGGAGTCAAATGGAAAAGCTTACGGAATTCTTGGCTCCATTCTGGGCGATGCTGAATCACCCATTTATCATCATAGGCAAGAGCTCGATCACGCTCTGGGCGGTCTTTTCCAATCTAGCCTTCATCTTGGCCTTCCTCTTTGTTAGTGCTAAGACCAAATCATGGCTCATCAAAACCCTCTCCCGCACTTCCGGGATGAGCGTTAGCAATTGGCGGGCGGCCATTACCCTGAGCTACTACGCTTTTCTTGGCATTGGCCTAGTTACCATTCTGCAAGCTTCGGGCCTAGACCTTAGCCTTTTCACAGTATTGACCGGCGCGATCGGCATCGGTGTTGGTTTTGGGATGCAGTCTATCTTCAGCAACTTTATTAGCGGCATTATTATCCTCTTGGAAAAGCCCTAACAAATAGGTGACCGCATCGACGTAGGAGAGGTCTCGGGGAACGTCCAAAGCATTTCCGCGAGAGCAACCACCATCGTCACGAATGATAATGTGTCAATTATTATCCCTAACTCAGATTTTATCTCCAAGCAGGTCATCAATTGGAGCCACTCTGGAAATTGTGTCCGTTTGAGCGTTCAAGTGAATGTTGCTTACGACTCCGACTTTGAAGTCGTGCGCAAGTTACTTCTACAAGTTGCTGAGGACGAGCCCGGTGTCCTTAAGACTCCCAAGCCTTCAGTGCAATTAGCCGAATTTTGTGATAGCGCAATTAAGTGCGTTTTGCTGGTTTGGACGAAAGAATACACTGACCGCAAAGGCGTGCTCAAAAGTTTACTCAATATAAGGGTGCTCGAACTCTTCCGCGCGAACAAAATCCATTTGCCCTTCCCCCAACGCGATGTTCACATACATAACGTGGCCGCACCAGAAAGGGTGGACCTATAATGTTTGGCATAGCTCAAGACCAGTTAGTATTCATGGCGATCACCGCTGCCGCAATCATTCTATTCATCACCGAATTTCTTAGAGTTGATGTTGTTGCAATTCTTGTTATCCTCGCTTTATCAATGACTGAGTTGATAAAGGTATCAGAGGCCTTTTCTGGGTTTTCGAGTGAGCCCGCAATTATTGTGGCCGCTGTCTTCGTTTTATCGGCAGGCCTCCTGCACACTGGTGTGACTGATGTCATAGGAGGATGGGTATCTAAGATTTCTGGCAAGGGGGAGACGCGCGCCATCGCTGTGATCATGACTGCGGTGTCGGCGATGTCAGCCTTTACTCATCACTTGATGGTAACAGCCATGATGCTACCTATTACAATGAAGATCTGTAAGGACGAAAAAGATCTCCATGCCTCTCGGCTCCTTATCCCCATGGCTACTGCCGCCTCCTTAGGTACGACCCTGACGCTCATCGGTGCGCCAGCATTTCTGTTGGCCAATAACATCCTCACGCGACATGGTGAGGAGAGCCTTGGGTTGTTTTCTATCGGACAAGTTGGGGTGCCATTAACCATCACGGGTATCTTGTTCTGCATTATCATGAGATGGGTCTTGCCGAAAACCTCTGGAGTCGATGATACAGCGGACAATTTTAAGCTTAACGAAGTGACGACCGAATTGGTGATCACTGACACAAGTAGCTGGATTGGCAAGACCTTGCGTAAATTAGCGGGGGACTCCGCAGAACGTTTTACCATCGTTAGCTGGACGCGAAAAGATAGCACGCAGGAGCGAAGTCCTGAAGTCGATGCGATGATCGAGGCGGGCGACACATTCATAGTTCGAACCACGCCTGACGAGCTTGTATCACATCAGGGCGACAAAGGGCTGATGCTAAAAGCTTTACAAAAGTATAGCTCGGGACATGAAGCCCATATCAGTCTCTTCGATGAAGAAAAGCGTATTTTAAAGGCGGTCATAGCCAACAAGTCTGCATTTATTGGTCACAGCGTTTCGGAGATAAACTTTTTCCAAAGGTTTGGCGTGGCCGTGGTCGGCATCTGGCGTAAGTCCGGGTGGGTGGCGGCGGGGGTTTCCGCAGCTGTGATTCGGGCTGGAGACGTGCTCGTGATTTGGGGACCGAAAGAGAAACTAGACAGCCTCAATCTCCACCGCGGGTTTCTCATGTTTCTTCCGTTCTATGGAAACACGACGAAGCGAAACAAGAGTAAAGTCGCGGCTTTGATCATGCTTGCCGCCATTGCCCTGGCGGCCACTGGTGCATTGCCGCCTCATTTAGCGTTCGTGACCGGAGCCTTAATGATGGTGCTAACCAATTGTATCAACCTTGAACAAGCATATGAGTCCATCGAGACCAAGATTTTTGTTATGATTGCCGGCGTTATTCCTTTGGGCCTGGCGATGGAGCGAACCGGTGTGGATAAATTGCTTGCCAACGGCCTGTTAAAATACACGGTAGGCTGGGAGCCATTTGCTATGTTGTTAGTCTTTTTTTGGATAGCCGCGCTAGTCACCCAGATACTCTCAGATGCTGCAACCACGGTACTTCTTGCGCCTATAGCCGTCGCCTTTGCTAATAGTGCAGCCATCTCGCCTACGAGTTCCGTGGTTTGTGTGACGATGGGGGCCGTCGCATCGTTCTTGACGCCTATTGGCCATCACGGAAACCTGCTGATCTTGAGCCCGGGCAATTACCGATTCTCCGATTTTTTGAAGATTGGCCTGCCCTTGACGATCTTATTGTCGATTATAACTTGCTATTTGAGCCTTAAGATATGGACTTAAAACAGAGTTTAAATGTAAGACTATATCTCTAGGGCATGGAAAAAATCTCGCCGATACCCCAAACCACGACCGACCGTGCAAAATCCGCGAGCAGGCCCAGTTGCCGGTGTCCGCAGCTCTATCTCAGTAGACGTCCTGTACCACTCCGCGCTAGGTGGTGTATGTCTACCGTTGGCAGATCATGGAGTGTCCCAAGCGAAAAAGACATTTTTAGGTACTTGCCCCGATCCGCGATTTAAAGCCTTCAAAGAATGTGTGCCGACTCACCATAGCTCGCGTCAAACCTTTGAGCTCAATTTTTGTGGGGGGCTGTGAACATGAAGAGCACTGGGAATAATTTCTGCATCTTTCAGAGGATCAACGGACTTGATCAGTGCTGAAAGCATCTTCGAAATCTCTGCAAGTTGGTCATAAAGGTCGCCGACTATTCGGTCTTGGAGCAGACCTCGTCTGGCAATCACTTGAAGAATCGCCACACATTCAAATGTAGATCCCCTGGCGATCCAAAAGAATTGTCGCTTTTCTGCCTTATGCCATCTGCCATTTCCTTCGGCAATGTTGAGGGGAATGGATAGAGAAGCGCGCTCTAACTGATCGCGAATGGTTCTTGAGCAATGAGTGCCCAGATTGTCCAAAATTTGGCTGATATAGTCGTTCCAGGAAATTGCGGCCTTGTAGGCTTTAAGATCTTCAAAGAAAATGCCATGGCTACCTCCGTTGAAGAAAGTAGCTCCGAATAAGAAAGGCATCCAGTGACATTTGCTGACGAAATTATCTATTTACTCTCGACTATTTTCTCCACTTTCGCGTGGAAGAAAATTGGGAAGCGAGACGCGCGAAAGTAGTTGAGAGAGAGTTGAGGCACTTTCGCTAGCGCGAAAGTGGTGGGAGGTCACTCCTAATGAGTAAGTCATCCAATGTTATGCTTCGAGGTCATAATTCATCTGCTTTCTCTCAACTAATTTCTCCACTTTCGCATGGAAGAACCTTGGGAGGTCATAAAAGGGAAAGTAGTTGAGAGAAAGTAGAGGCACTTTCGCTAGAGCGAAAGTGGTGGGCCCACCAGGACTTGCAGTATTGGTATTGTTCAAGTCCGGTTGGACCACTAACTCGCAGGATCTTGGCGAAGCCAAGGCCGCAGAGGAAAAAAGAGTGGGCCCACCAGGACTTGCAGTATTGGTATTGTTCAAGTCCGATTGGACCACTAACTCGCAGGATCTTGGCCAAGCCAAGGCCGCAGAGGAAAAAAGAGTGGGCCCACCAGGACTTGAACCTGGGACCTACCGGTTATGAGCCGGATGCTCTAACCAACAGATCATGTAAATACCTGTAAAAATGGCGTTTCTGAAAAATTGACGGATTGAGTAGGTTAGAGGCGGCGGATTCTGTGTCTCTTGTTTTCCTACGAAGCCTGAATTCCGTACCAAGCACGCCATAAAGGCTAATTTACAAGTGTTGATCCACAGAACTCAGTGGGATTGGGAATGCCAAAACTGCGTTATTTTGGGTGGTTATGGCTGAGGTGGTTTTCAGGTTTTTCGTGATTCGGTTTGAATTTTGAACCGTCACGGTTCAATTTTTGAACCCTGATTTGAGCGCATTTGTAGCCATGAGGAAATTGGTAAGGACAGAACTATGGATTGTCTCAATTCTGGACTGCAGATTGATAAACTGGGAGTTTTGGGGCCCCTCAAAGGCAAGGGAATTGTCTTCCATCATCGATAGCCATCCTTGAAGGTCTCCAAGGATGCCGTATTGAAACGCTGTTGTAATCAGGTCCCTCGGCGGACTTTTAAAGGGCATTCCAAGTAAATCTCCCAATTGGGATCTGATAGCGTCACAAGCAAAGCGAAATGCTACACGGAACCGTAGATTCAGACCTAGCGATTCGAGGTCAGTGAGTGGGCGTGAGTTTGCTAAGGAAACAGCATCGGCTAGTTGCTCGCCAGCGAGTATATGTATGCTTTTTGTCTCATCACTTTTCGTATCCATAAAGTCATTCTTCAAATGTTATTTAAAGGAAATCAATCTTTTCCTCGATTGCAGGTCGCTGACTATAGTTAGCTTTTTCTCGCTGAAACCAAAATCAATCAGAGGGCCGTAGTCAGCGATTGGATTAAAGCTGATATCAATATTCAGCTCCCTATCCATTAGAGCAGAAAAGTCCGGAACTTTCGAAATCAGATTCTTTCTTAACACGACTTGCTTGAGTGCCTTAAATTGCGCAAGGTCTGGAATACCTGTCAACTTGTTCCCATTCACCAACAGCACTTGCAGACTATCCAATTTCGACTTTGTATTGAATTTCGTAAGTTCTCCGTCATTTACAGACAAATATTCAACTGATGTTGGGATGAAATCTATGACTTTTGAATTATCAGTGCATCCAAAAAGTTCGACTTTTAGAAGCTTGTTGAATACCAGAAGGGTCTCCGGATCACGGATGTTTGAGCAAGAAAACGAAATTGCCCTAAGATTTGGCGCAAACGGCAAAAAATTCGATAGCAAAAAGGTTTCGTCCGCGGGGCTCGGAGGAACTGAAATAAGGCTTAGTTGCCCATTTTGATACATTTCCACGACCTGAGCGGCAAAATCATCGCAGCTCCTTGTGGCAAGCTCTTTTAGAGCTGTTGAAAAGGCATCGAGTTCTTCAGATTTTTCCTGACAAAGCTTAAGGTACTTCTCTTGAACAGATTGATCGAGTGGATCACCAGTTACGGGATAACTTGGCAACGTCGAATCATATTCAGTGCCAGCTAGCGCGTCTTGTGCATTGACAATCTTTGGCTCAGGATCTGGGGTAACGCACGACGTGAGAATTTTTTCTGTTGTAATGATCGATTCCGGATTTTGGAAGTCACTGGTTGGAATAAGTTTCCAGCCGCCTCCCGGACATTGCTCCTTTGAAGCGGGTTCATATTTCTCGAAGACAAAATTACGGTTATTTTGATTATTTGTGCCGCCTACTTTGGTAAAATAATCCGAAGAACCATTTTTTGAATTTTCGCAACCAGCAAAAACTGAAAGTATGAGCAATATTTTCAGCGAATTGTTCATTTAGCTTCTCAACTATAGGCATTAACTTGAAGTCTATAACAATCATACTAAGTTTAGCGTTCTTCACAAATTGCAAAGCCAATTCAAATCAAAACTGCGCCTCAGGTTCTTCAGTTAAGGCATCCCTGGCTCAATTGGCGCAGGAACAAGACACAGTCGTCGAGGAAGTAGAGAGACTAGGCGGGTATTTAGACGTTCGTTTCAGCGATGCTTTGCTCGAAGGAAACAAGAAACTTCTCGAATTCGTTAAAGGTCAGCCAAGTTCGACGACATTTACTCAAGACGAGCTGATTCACGCTCAGCTCCAAAATGGAATCTATCGAAACCATTCCTGCACAGCCCTCTATGATTTTGAGTTTCCTACGACTGAAAAGATAGAAGTCCACACCTGGACCTCCAGGCACTGCATTCCATTTCCATTTATAGAAACCTTCGATGCAAGGATTTCAACTGCCGCCGGGTATATAAAGGTTCCGTTGTCATCGGACTACAATCTCCCAAATACTACTATTGAGCCTTTAATGAAGGTCGATTTCGACGCATTTTTGCCCTTCTTCATGTTCGTGAAGTCAAATGAACTTCGTAGTCTCCCGAGACGATCATTCAATGAGTCAAAACGCGTGAAAAGTACTGCTTTGCTTGGCAATTTGGATACGGTCCAAGGCATTCAACAAACCGTATTCCAAAGGTCGATTTGCAACTCGTTCACAAGAAATGGCATTCAGCTTAAAAACTTCGATGTCGAAAAATTGTGTTTCAATCTAAAGGACCTGATGGTGATCTCTGGAACCATCGACGTATCGGCTCTTTCGGCAAGCGACAAAACAATTCTTGTTGCCGCAATCAAGAAAAGCATTACAGATCGCGATGCATTTTTAAAGAAGACTAGTAACTTGGTGAAAAGATTTTCTGTTTGGCGAAATGCAATTGAGCTGATGAGCCTTTCAAATTATCTAGAAAAGCTGACCTATGGCATGAACTATATCGGCCGACGGTGCTACATGGGGGGATTCATCGATCCTGGATTCATCTGCAATGAGTCCGCTGCAGTTGAGACCTTCAAGAAAGAGGCGCATCGAGTTCTGGAACTTGTTAGAGAAAAAGCCACCAAAGTAAAGCTTCCTGAGTATCTTGGTATTGACGATAGCAACTATGACTATTTGCATGAAAATAACCTAATGAGCTTCAACGATGTAGTCAAAAACTATATCCAACCGCTCTGGCTCGATCTCATCACGAGCATTGCCGATACTGAAAGTCTTTATATCCACACAAACGTTATTGACGAAAAGAATAAGACAGCGGCTTATCAAGCATTGCGATATGTCGAGATTGTCAAAGGGACAAATTATCCGCCAATCATTCAGCCGTTGGGATTTGCGCATCTTCTTCCCAAAGATTTCGTCAAATTTTCATTTTCTGATTCGGGCAGTATTGTGACTGTTGGTGGGTATTATCCTTTGATTACACTTTCAACTGTAAACGACGACGAATCTTCCGGCGGGTATTCAGATAAGGTCACGGATGGATATGAACCCGGAAATAAAAGCGAGAATCAGCAGGGCCCGGATCTAAATCCTTCTCAGGCTGCCAATACGCAACCCGAAAGCAATGCTAAGGAACCATCACCGTCAAACACGCCAAAAGGAACGAACCCAGACGAATCTCCCGGCAATTCAATCTACGACGACGAAGATCTCCCAACGGCAGAGCACACCGTTGCAAATGTAACTGGGGGAAGCCAAGGGGGTAGGTGTGCCAATTAAGGCGATTGAGACTATTGAGGGCTTTCAATTTCAAAGAAGCAAACTGTGGTCCCTTGGCCTGATTGGTGTAACGTTTCTTGTCCTTTTGGGTTTTAAATCAGTTCAAACGAGCAAGTTCAGTCCGGCCTCGATCATTGAGACTATCAAGCGAGATGGCATCTATATACCACTGGATAGTTGGGAGGCTTTGCCCTATGCATGCGGGGACAAGTGTCTGCCAGTCGGCGAGGACCCAGTGGCTGTCAAGTTGCCAGCGCTTGGTATGAGCACTCAAATCAAAGCGAAATATACGCAAAGCTCAAACGCCCTAAAGCTTACTCACAAATTAGACCTGCAGACCATTGATAAAATAAAACAAAGCGGACGTAATTCAATCAATTTCGTTATACCTAGGTCGACTCAGGCTGCCATGGAAGGGCAGGTGGGCCAGGTAAAATTTCCTTATACATCTGGAGATCAGCTAAACGTCATTTGGACCATTCCTCTTTCGGAAGTTGAAACTTCGCCTTTTATCACCATCTTTTTCTATCTTAGCGATCAATGGGACTTGTTTGGTCCGGTTTCTTTTCCGGCGGCTCTGGTTGATGCAAAGCATTCACCTCAGTACGCAATGATTTCAAACTCTCAAGGATTTCTGCAATTTTTAACAAACGAATGGCCAGTCTTATTTGCGTTCTCAATTGCATTGACCACACTTGTCATCGATTTTTCGATACCAATATTCATTCTCTCCCTATATTTTGCGGCTTTTGCTTGCAGAACCTTTGCATACTCATTCGACGTGTCTAGCGTGCCGCTCTTAGTACCCATCCTATTCATCACAAATATTGCTGTATTCACTTTACTTTGTCTCTTCGCAGCGTCCTTTATCGGAAAGCTTGAAAAGCTTTGGAAATGGATTCTTGCTGGAACCGCAGTTCTCTGTATTATGCTTTCGATGGTTTTCGCAGCTTCGTTTTTTGACACTGCCGATCTCATCTCAGACGGCCTAGGCGCAACTGTTGCTATAGGAATTCTCGTCGGTGGAGCACTTCGAGAAAAGCGCAGTAGCTCCTTTTGGGTGGGTCTAACGTTTGCGTTACTGGCATTTTTATTCCAAATTTATGCAAACGGAAATGATCTCTTCACCGTGATGGAAGGAGGAAGTAAGTCCACCTTAATGCTAGGGCATACCTTGCATTTTCCTTTGCTTTTACTTTGCTCGCTCGTTGAACTAGGTTCTGTGAAGCTTCTCATTGAACGACTGGCCATTGGGCTCGCTGATAGACGGGAAATTGAGGAAGGAAAGATCTTTCAGGCAGCAAATTTACCAAAAAATCGAACCCATCACGGCGACTTATTTTCCTGGAAAGTGTCGTACAATCCGGTTAAACCCCTAAGTGGCGACTGGTTTGATATTGCTGAAATACGAGTTGGGAGTAGATCGTTTGTGGTAGGAGTGGTGGTTGATATCACGGGTCATGGTATCGTAGCTGCTCAACACATTTCTGCTGTTCTCGTTGCTTGGCGCCAGGCAGTGGCGGACTTTAAGGAGTCTCAGCTGGGAGTCAGCAAAGAAGCGGTTGATGATTTTCTTTATTCAGTAGCCTTTGCCATGAACGAAGCATTACTTTCTATTCCAGGAAGCGTGGGGGCCTCGTCTGCGTGCTTTGTGATTGACTTAAAAGATAAGAGATTACAATTACTTACAAATGGGCATCCAGGGGCTGTCATCAAATCAAATAAAGAGACAACTTACCTGTTTGAACGAAATGATCGTTTGGGACTTACCCCGTTGAGCCAGCTCAAAACTTCAAAGGCGGAATTAGCAAGTGACTCGAAGGTTTTTGTCTTCTCTGATGGGTTCATGGATCACATTGAGATTGAATCTGCAAAAAATCTATCGGCACTATTCGAATCAAAAATTGCTGAAAGCGCTGCGCTTGCTGGAGACGACAAAACTTTAGTTGAGATTCATGTCTCCTAATAGTTTTTCGACGACATCTTTTACCAACTGGCCACCTTCTCCTAGGTTTGCAAATATAACGGGCTTATTCAAACTCTTTGCGATTTTCTGGCTCCTTCTGTCATTTGTGACAAGAACGTCGAATGGGAACCCATTGTGAAAATGAGATGGACTGACAAAGCTAAAGTCCGCACTGATACCTTGGCTTAAAGTCTTATAGGAATTAATTACTTCGGCGTCGCTTGAGACTACCGCGACTTGTGGCCTAAGTGATGATGAAACGAGGGCAGGAATTTTGATTTCAAAAGTCGTTTTTCCGAAGTCCCGACGATATTCGATTGTTCCCTTTAAGCTTGTAACGAATTCCTTCACGGAATAAAGACCTATTCCGCTACCGTCAACTTTTCCAAAAGTTTGACCTGGGTCAAAGGCTTTGAAGCCTTCAGGCAAACCTGGTCCGTCGTCTTCTATCAGAATTTCAAGATCTCTTTTGTTTTTGATGTGGCAGCTCATCTTTACCATAGCCTTCGACGCGCTTAAGGCATTGTATAAAAGGCAAGAAAGGGCTCGTTCAAGTTTTATAGCCTCGCAATCGATTTTAAAACTTGGCCTGCCTGCGTATTCTAACGACTTGCCACTGGTTTTATAAATGGCCGAGAATTCTTGTGAAAAAAGATCCAGGTCGACGATCGAGGTTGTTGGCCCAAATTTTTGCTCTGACTCAAGGCCTGAAATCATGGATCTTGTACGATTGAGGAGCCTCCTAAAAAGAACGCTCGTTTCTTCACTCATTAAATTTGATAAAGCTTCAGAATGCCGGAGATTTGCTTTTATGTCGTGAAAAAGTGCCTGAAGCTGCAGATCCTTCGCATCAGACTGGGCTGGTTTCATGAGAAACTCGGTAGCAAATTTTAACCATTTTGTGCTTTCAGGCTTTCCAGAATAGATTACCTTATCTCCGGAAAGAAGCCTTTTGCAGTCACGAGGGTGAAGGGACTTTTTTACCAGATGTCCTTCTCCACTTATCCATGGCACAAGTATACTGATGATCGAATCCTCACCGCCTTTTGGGATGAAAATCTCGCTCAGGTTCATGGCATTGAGGATTGAATCGGTGCAATCTTCAAAAAAGACATCGTAGTCAAATTTCTTCATGATCTCGTGGATGGACCTAAGTCCTAGGGAGGAAATGGTCACATTTTTTGCAAAATTAAGAATTGGCCTTGCTGGCAAACCTTTTAGGTCAGCTGTGTCAATATGGGAGTCAATTGCACGCCCGAGAATAATTTTGCCGTCCTTGATTTCAAAACTCATCTGGGCTCCAGAGCCAGCCGTCCATGGCTGGCAGGTGGCTTAGCAATTTAAAAGAAGCTCTTTAATTATAACCCAGAGTTCATCTGGAACGATGAAACTCAAGGGAAAAAACATGATTTCAAACAGCTGACGATAAACTTCCAAAATTTCACAAATTTCCATTTTTGATCTCCTAAATTTTGTGATGAAAACCTTCCGCGAGGATCAAGGTTTTAAGGAACAAAATGAGATCAAGTGTTTCTATTTGCTTAAAGCAAAACTTTGGAAGTAGGGCTAAGCATTGAAATGAAGGAAAAGAGTGATGGGAAGGTAGTGCTGTTCTAAGCTTCTTGGCCTGGACGGCTGGCTATCAAGTCGATTTCGAGCGTTTTCCAATTGTAATTAGTGTTCCTTTCGCTATCCCCAAAGTCTTTGCCATTTCCTCTCTTGTATAACCCTCGGCTTCCAGATAATCAAAAAGATCGAATTTGACCTCTTCCATGAGTTGGCAGTCGGGGTTTTCTTTGAGCTTTGCTTTTACCCAGCCACCAATTCCAGTGGCGCTATCATCTAGGTTAAGATCAAACGATTGAATTTTAACCTGATCAAAGTTTTGGCCGTCCGAGTGGCGAAGGTAGCGCTCAAGTGAAGTAGTGAGAGAGCGAAGGTTTCCGCTCCATTTGAGCTTTTCACATTGGCTCACCACATTTTCAAAGCTTTTTTCCGAAATATCGACCTCATTTTTGGCAAAAAAGAGGGCCGCCACCTCGCGAAGTATGCCAGGGCTTTCTTTTAGGGATTTAAGCCTTATGACCTCGCCTGAAGCCATACGGTAATAGAGATCTTCTTTGAATTTTTTCTCCATCACGAGTTTTTCTAAATCAGCATTTGATGCAAAAATAAGGCCCAGATCAGCATATTGACGTTCGTCACTGCCGATTGGTTGGTACGATTTATCCTGCATAAAGCGAAGTAGCTTGTCTTGAAATCCAATACCCAAAGTGTGGATCTCATCTAGAAAGAGCACGCCGCCTTGTGCGTTTGCCACAGCACCCTTTCGGTTCGTATCAGCGCCGGTAAATGCACCTCGTTTGTGTCCAAAAAGATGAGAGCCACCGACTTCTGTATTAAGAAGGGCGCAGTTGACGGATTCAAAAGGTATCGGACCTTTCAGTTTGCGCTTTTTCTCATAAATGAGTTTTGCGACTTGTTCTTTCCCACTGCCGGTGGGGCCTGTTATGAGAAATGAACAGTTTGGTGCTTTCGAAATGACCTTTTCAATGAAATCCGTCATCTCATTTGAAATCACTATGCCGTAGGGATATTTTTCGA
>JBIKVD010000151.1:0-9745 GCA_044357055.1 Oligoflexales bacterium
GATGAGCAGCTATGGAACGTCATTCGACTTGTCGGCCTTCACCAGGACGAGGCTTTGCAAAGAAATGGGCTAGATACGATGATTGGCGAGTTTGGGATCAACTTGTCTGGTGGTCAAAAGCAGCGCATGTGTCTGGCTCGCGGTTTGCTGCGCCCCGCCCCGCTTATGATCTTTGACGATTGCTTTAGTGCAATGGATACCCTTACCGAAGAACAAATTCTAAAGAACTTGCTAGAGCCGCTGCGCCACTGCACCGTGATTTGGAGCGCCCACCGGGCTTCGACTCTTAGGCATTGCACCCGCACGCTTAAATTGCCCGAGGGACGCTGGCAATGACGAAGGCAAAGTCCCTATCCCAAATCCCAATAGAAACAGATATCGTTATTCCACGCCGCAATTTCTTGATTGTTTGGGATTTATTCCGTCTGGCGAACCATGTTGCCAAACCCCTTTCCTTGGGCTTGGCTTTCATGACCCTAAGCACCTTTTGTGTACTCTATGCTGCCAAATCTCTTGGTCAAATCGTTACCTTGATCTCCTCTGGAACCCTCCTCGAGCAGAAAGAAGCTACGGCGAAAATCCTACAGATCAGTACCACTCTCATCACTTTAGAAGCTGCCGCCATATTAACCCAATACCTAGGCAGTCTCGCTATCGCCTGGACCACGACAGAAGTAGCCTTAGCGGTACGCAAAAAGCTTTTTGCCAAACTTCGCACCCTACCCATTGCCTATTTTGACCGTGAACCCCTCGGGCGAACCATCACCCGCCTGACTTCAGATGTGGAAGGGATGGAGCAGTTCTTTAGCGGCACGCTAACGAAAATCATCGTAGCTACCATTCGGATTGTAGGAGTCTTTATCGCTATGATGGCGACGGACGGACGCTTGGGGACCTTGGTCGTTATCTCGGCTCTGCCGGCCCTGATCTTTCCCGTGGCCGTCAATGGACCACTGCGCCGCGCCCTCCATCTCATCAAACGCCAAACGGCAAAGACCAACGCGAAGCTTACCGAATATATTTCTGCGCGTTCCGTCATTCGACATTTTGGACTCGAAGCTTGGAGTTTCGACCATTACAAGAAAGACAATGATCAACTCTACGCCTTCCATCGAACCTTAATGAATTGGAATTCGTTCATAAGACCGGTCACTGTTTTACTTTGTTCTCTGCCTATTCTGACTATTCTTGGTATGGCCACCTTTGGGGATGGCATGATCAGCGTCGCCCTATTCACCATTTTTGTGCGCCTGAGCGAGCGCTTTATTGGCCCAATCCGGACGATTTCGCAAGAGATCCAGATTGTTCAGGATGCTTTGGCTTCCTCAGAACGTGTGGCCTCGATGCTCAAAGCGGAGGATGAGGATAATCCCAACACAGCGGGATATACGAAAAAGCATATCGATGGCAAAATCGAGTTTCGTCACGTAAGTATGTCCTACCTTCCCGGCAAGCCCGTGGTCGAAGACTTAAATTTTGTGATAACTCCGGGTCAAACCGTTGGCGTGGTGGGGCGATCTGGAAGCGGTAAGTCCACCACCCTAGCGCTTATCCCCAGATTGTACGGAATTGACTCCGGGGAGATTCTCATCGACGACATTCCTGTGTCTCAATGGAACCTCAATCATCTTCGCTCTCAGATTGGCATCATCAATCAAGACGTCGAGATTTTTCGCGGTACCCTGCGTGAAAATCTCCTGCTTTATTGCAGTCAGAATGTCTGCGATGAACGAATCAGCCAAGTCTGTGAGGACATTGGGCTCGGGGATCTGGTGCAGCGAGATCCCGCAAAGCTAGGCCAGCTTCTCCAGGAGCGAGGCAAAAATATCAGCCAAGGCCAGAGACAGCTAATCGCTTTTGGACGCCTTATTTTGCGAGAGGCCCGCATTTTGATTTTTGACGAAGCCACCGCCAGCGTCGATCCAAATTTGGAGAAGAAACTTTTCCATGTCATCAATCGTGTCCTCAAAAATCAGACTCGATTCATTGTTGCTCATCGTTTAGAGACGATTCGTAACTGCGATTTGATCCTGGTGTACCTCGATGGCCGCATTGTCGAACGCGGAACCTTCGCTTCGCTGTTAAATGCTGACGGATACTTTGCGCAACTCTACCGCAGTGGTGGAGAGGTCAGCTAAGCGATGCTGAAAGATCTCATCAGCAAGATGAAGGCCATGCCAGCACCCCCTAAGGGTTGGGTGACTCGTTTCGCACCCTCACCAACGGGATATTTACACCTTGGTCATGCGCTATCCTGCGCCTACGTTTTTGCCGTGGGCAGAGCGCTTGGAGCAAAGATCTTGCTGCGTTTAGAGGATCACGACCGACAGAGGTGTCAGCCCCCCTATTCTCTTGCCATCATCGAAGATCTGGAATGGCTTGGGTTTGAATTTGATAATCTCGTCGGCTCGGCACTGGCCCCTGAGTATATTCAAAGTCAATGTGGAGACCGCTACTCATGCCAGTTTGAAGCCATTAGAGCTCTTGGGCTCCTTTATCCCTGCGTGTGCTCTCGGCAATCGCAGAACTCGCGCCAATGCCAAATTCGCGGTGGCCATCTTATTTATGATAACCACTGCCGTAACACCATAACATCTCCAGCGGCCAACCCTTCGGATGACCCTAAGGGTAAAACGTGGCGATTTGTCTTCGACCATGAGGGCTTCATACAAGAATGTTTTCCCCAGCGAGATCTGACTCTGCTTGAAAAGGGCGATTTTTCGATTAAAGACCGAGAGGGAAATTGGACCTACCAATGGTCCGTCGTCCTCGATGATTTGGCCCATGGAGTGAATCTTATCATCCGCGGTCAAGATCTCTGGTCAAGCACACTGCGCTATACTGCTCTCTGGCGAGCTATCCAGGGGCGAGACGACCAAAAACGTTCGCCGTTACCAGTATTTTTGCACCATCCGCTCCTTATGGAAAAAGATGGAACAAAACTAAGCAAATCCTCTCTGGCGAAACCTCTGCGCACCTGGCGACAAGATGGATATGCTCCCGAGCAAGTCATGGCTATGGCATTTTCCCAGATACAGGTGTAAAGGAAGGGCCTCTTGTACGTCATACATCCCAAATTTGTTCAAGATGGCGACTGGGCACCGATACCGCCCACATCTCCCCTAGCTACCCACGGAGTTTTGCTGGTGATGGAGGGGCAGGCACCTGCTGTCTCCTTTGCCCAAAATATTTGGTTTGACGCAGCTTTTGAAACCTTCTCTTCTATTGGCGAAGCCGCTAAATTCCTGCGCTCGAAGGCCAAGTTATGGACTTATTTTCCTACCGCCTGCCATCGGCGCGCGAGTTTGATCGCCGACCAACTGAAAGTTCTTGCGGTCAAGCCACGCGTCTTTCCAACCGCCGACAAGCTCCACGCCCCGGCAGCCTTCACTTTAGTGGATGAGCACACTTTGCTCTATGCCCCTAAAACGCAAAGCCCTTTCCCCCATGGCAAGCCTCATTTTGTCGAAAACAAAATGGATCCGCCGAGCCGGGCCTATCTTAAATTGTGGGAGGCCTTGACCTTGGCCAGGGAGTTGCCGACCAGCTCCGACGTCTGTCTTGACTTAGGCGCGAGCCCCGGTGGTTGGTCTTGGGTGCTGAGACAGTTAGGTGCAGAGGTTGTGGCAATCGATCGCAGTCCCTTGGCGGAGGGACTTATGAAGGATCCCAAGGTGAGATTTATCCAAGGGAACGCCTTTTCTCTCACTCCCGGAGACTTACCTGAGGCCACTTGGCTCGTTTCCGATATCATTTGCTATCCCAGCAAGCTACTCGAGCTGGTTTCTCTCTGGATATCACAACGACCGGACCTTAAAATGATCTGCACCATTAAGCTTCAGGCCGAAATGCCTGCGGAATTGATACAGTCCTTTTCCGCACTCCCGAACACCAAGATTCTGCACTTGTACCACAACAAGCATGAACTCACCTGGTTCTACAATCTCCCGATGTTTTGATACCACCTGCGTTTTTTGGCTGTTCGAAGGAGCTCAGAACACTTTCTGATTTTTACAGAGTCTGCCCTCGCTTATCCCACCATTTTCATCGACCATGGCGGAAACTCAATCCAGGTGTCCACTTCACGTTGGGAGAATCATCATGACTGTCGCTGGCAACAAGCAAAAACGACCCATAGGATATGCCAAGCTCTTTTGCTTTCTTCTGCTTACCTTTGTTACAGGATGTGGACAGGATTTTGATGACGATGGATCCCAAACCCTGGCGGGGGGATGTGGCGGCGTATTGGGTAGTGTTGATGGCGTTAGCGCCTATTCTAATGGATATCATACAGGAACAGGAAATTCGTGCGCCGGCACAGGCGGCACCCATGGCTATCTTTACCAATGCGTCGAACTCGTCAACCGCTATTTTATGACAAAATTTCAGGCACCCAGAGTTTACTGCAATGCAAAAGACTGCCTTGATTCCTTTGGCGCAAGCAGCGGAGCTTTTGAGGCTTATAGCAACGGTCGTGTCCCGATGCCTCGCAAGGGAGACGCGATTACCTTTTCTGGAGGAACTTATGGACATATTGCCTTAGTGTCTTCCGTGCAGGGCAATCAAGTCACGATTCTCAATCAAAACACTGCGAGCGCCTACGGTACTTTGACCTTTGCACAAGGACGCCTTGCTAACTGGGGGAGCATGACCACTCAAGGTCTGATCCGCAATCGTAGAAATAGCGATCAGGGATCCGACAGCGTAACGGTGGTCGTTCCTGATCAACAAGGGACTCAGGCTTCCCAACAGCGTTGCCAAAGCGCTTGCACATTAGAGGTGTTTGACCCCCTATTCGAAAGCCCCCCCAATGTTAATATTCGCGCCGAAGCGAGTACCCAATCCGCCAGGTTAGGTGCCGTGGCGGTCGGCACTTCCTTATGTTATCTCGGCAAGACGGAGAAAAATGGCAAAGCCCACAGTTACAATACGCTGTCGAGCTCGACTTATCACCAGGTTCAGTTTCAAGGTCAAATCGGCTGGATTTGGGCCCCCTATGCTAAGACCTCAAGTTGCATGACACAGCAGCAATAATCCCATTTTCAACGGGCTGAAGACCCGAAAGATGCCCGCAAAAGATATCATTTTGCTCCTGATTTCCCTATGGTAGGGTAAGCCAATCTAAGAAGATGGACTCGAATCAAGGGGTACTTACCATGGGAAAACTTCAGCAAAAAGTGGCTATCATCACCGGTGGCGCTGGCGGCATCGGTTTAGCAACGGCCAAACTATTCCTAGAGGAAGGAGCCAAAGTCCTGCTGGTCGATCTTGATGAAGCAACTTTAAAAAGCGCCGCAAAATCCTTTGATCCCACTCAGCTTAAAATCTGCGCCTGTGACGTCGGCACCGAAGATGGTGTCAAGAAATTCATTGACCTAGCCAACACCCATTTCGGTGGCATCGATATCCTTTTCGCTAATGCTGGAATCGAAGGCAAAGTCTCGCCTTTGGAATCCGTCACCCCGGAAGATTTTACTCGTTTGATGCAGGTCAACGTCTTCGGCCCTTGGTTAGCCATCAAGCACGCCGTTCCCTACCTAAAAAAGAGGGGCGGAGGCTCCATTATGCTGACTTCGTCCATCGCTGGGTTACGTGGATTTGCCGGACTGGGCCCTTACGTAGCCAGCAAGCATGCGGTCATCGGCTTAATGCGCACGGCTGCTGCTGAGCTTGGACCGCATCATATTCGCGTCAATTCCATAAATCCCGGCCCAATTGATAATCGCATGATGGAATCCATCGAGGGCCAGTCGGCTCCAGAGAACCCAACAGCCGTGCGTGCAGCTTTTGCCAGTAAAGTTCCGCTGGGGCGCTACGGCAAAAACGAGGAAGTCGCCAAGCTTGCGCTATTTTTGGCGAGTGCTGATAGCTCTTATTGCAGTGGCGGGGTGTATGCGATCGACGGTGGTTTTACGGCTAGCTGATCCTGCTTTGAAGGCGCATAGGATCCAGCTGGAATTGCAATGAGGGGAAGACCTCCTTACTTCTCATTCAAGGCTTCCAAGACTTCTGCTGCGTTGCAATAAGGTGGTCCACCTTTATAGCCAATATTAGCGTTGACAGTCGAAACCATCTCGGCCACCGAAAAATCCTCCTGATGCAAACGCTTGACCAATTTAGAAAACAAGGCATCTACGGTTTTCGGGTCGTCTTGCTGATCAGACCACTCCGACATTTGCGCCAATACCTGACCCAAATCCCGGGTCTGCCAATCGTCATGGGAAGGGATATGTCCAGCAAGGATCTCTAAATTGCGGATTTCTGCAAGGGCGCGCTGCGCCCATGCTGGCAATGGCCTGGCAACTTCGGTTTTTTGACTCACAACAAACCCCTCCTATTTCGTCTGCGCTAAGGGTCTTTCTGGAAAAGACGCTCGTCTGACATTTTCCTATATCTTAATCCATGCCCCTAGCCAACCCAGGTGCCATGGCATAGCTGAAATACCAATCCCTATCGGCAATTAGAATCTTGGTAGATTGGCATCTGAAAGTGCCTACCGAAAGAGGAACCAGACCGCTACATTATAGACCGCGTGGCTCATCATGGCCGTAGGCGTATTGTAACGCTGACGAATGCGACCAAGGCCCAAACCCCCAAAGAAAACAATCAGCAAAACGTCCCAATTGTATTGATGGGCATGCATAAAACAAAAAACTAAATTGGCGCCGAGTATGCCGACTTTTGGTTGCAAGAGCCCGCGGAAAACCAGCTCCTCCCAAATTCCTGCACCAATAAGAGCTATCAAGGCCGCTATAACCGACGTTGGCATAAGATTCTTAATGGCTTCCTCACTCGTGGTGGGCCATCCAAAAACCTCCCAAATCCTATCAATGGGGTAGGAGAACAACTGGACCATTGCATACATACCCATCCCAAGACCTATGCCAAGGGCGATCTGCTGGCGACTAGGCAGGCACAGACCCAGGCGGTTCAAAGCCTCGGGTAAAGAACGTCGATCTCCGTAACCAACCACGAGTAGAGCTATGGGTGCAGCCCACAGAATCATAGAATCCTGTGTGAAAGTCCGCTCGGAAAAAATCGAAACCCCAGCATTATGGAGCGCGAAATATAGGGGCTCTCCTAAAACGATCAAGGGAATACTGAAGAGTACGGGCAGGCAGGCGCATGCTGCCATCGCAATGCGGTCGCTGAAGCGGGTAGAGACAAAACCGGGAATGTATTTGCTGAACAAGGCCGCACTTTGCGGCAGAGCGGCTAAAGTAGCCATCACGAGAGCGAGGCAGAATAGAATTCCAACCTCCTTTAAGAAAACCCAGTCCTTCGCTTCCATGCTGGGGGACCCAGAGTTCTCGACCATACCAATCAAGATGGCGCTGATGATCGCAAGGCAAAGCATTAAAAAACCAAAGTACAAAACAGTCAGAACCTTTGCCCAAACCCTGTCCTGGGCAAAGCTAGCTAGTCCCGCAAGTAGGAAGAAAGCCATCGGCACAAGTCCAGCTGCAGCCAGACTTGAAACGAAGGTATCCTTGCCAGCGAATAGACCTAATGGTGCAGCAAAAAGAATCCCGATTAAAAATCGTTTGATAACTTTGCCTTCCACTAAAGGCTGAGTCATAGGCAAGGCTATTGTCGACTGAGACTGCTCCAATGGATCCTCCTCATGAAACTGTAGGCCGCGGCATAATACACAAATGGCAAATTGACGCACGTTTTTTCTGGTTATGAATGATGAATTAGGAGCTTAGGTTAGTTTGGAGCCGCGAGGCCTGAGACGGTAGGCTGTAAGTTAGGCAAAATTCGCGTCCAAAACGCAAAAAAGCCCCTCGTGCGAAGGGCTTCGATGAAGAAAAAACGATCTTACTTCAATTTAGCATCAAGGCTAGCCAGCTCTTTCTCTTGTTCAGCAATGACTTTTTCTAATGTTTTGACGTCATCAATTTGACTTCGCAAAGCAGCGACTTCGGCAGCTAAGGAACCATTAACCTCGGTTGCCAATTGACTATTTAGTCTATCGGTTTGCACGTCAAGGTCTGTCTTCAAGCTATCGAGCCGCTGTGCTTCCGTGTCATATTCTGACTTCCAAAATTTTGCAGTTTCGTAGGAGTATCCTGGAAATTGGACCAAGCCTATGACGACTATCTCACCAGGAATTTCTTCGCCCGTCTTAGGGTTCAAGTGGTCGCAACAAAAAGCGCGCTCATTTGATTCTGAGCAGTGAGACCATAGACATGATTTATACGCCCAAGGCGTCGAGAGGAGTTTAAGAGCTCTATGTCGGCAGTCACGGCACTTTTCTCTTGGCTCATCTTTGTCAAACTCGCATCCATTCAGGTTTTCAAGCTCATAGTTTTCACCACGCTCTTCCGGTTTATCCTCGGCTGGGGTTCCCAGCTCACCTTCCACCTCGTTTGCTACTAGGTCTTTCGAGCGCTCAGATTTTTTGCCACTTCCACAAGCCGCAGCTTAGAAAGTTGAGATAATCGCGGTGAAAGCTACTAAATTTCTCTTCATGATAAGGTATCCATCAGATGTGAGACAGCGGAAGCAGCCGAGTTCTTCGTACCAGAGACCTATAAGCCAATAATCAGGCCATCGGACGCACTTCCGAAAGTGGCTTATAATACGGCGGATTTTTCCAAGTTTGGCGTCGGTCTGCGGCGGGGATGGCCCTCAAGTGTCTATTCCTTTGACACAGCTTATCTTTAAAGCGCCAGATCGCGCCAATTCGGCTTGTGTTTGGTTGACATTTCCTATATAAGAAGCGGCCAATACTCTTTCATGTTCGCGTTTGCCTTCTGGCCTGCCTTACTTGAAAAGAAAAAGTTGAAAAACCATAACGGGGGAAAGAATGAAAACAATGATGATGTCGGGCGCCTTGGTATTTAGTTTAGTAGCTTGCGGAGTTACGAACGATAACAGTGCCATCAAAACCTGTCTCGCCAATCCAGATGGCTCCGCCGGCGAGTGCTTGGCGCCAGAATCTATCGGCAATGGAGATCCAACTGTTGGTGATATTTTTACTTTCGACCTGCTTCCAACCAGCGATAAAAATTCTTTGCAGGCGGCACTTTTTACAGGACTGAAAACTCTCCATGAAGTCGATGGGGGAGACACGAACATCAAAATCGAATCCATAGCCGATGGTATCTACTCAGTCGATGACGGCAAAACCATGTTGCTTTGTCTGACCCAGGGCGGCGAATATGGTTGTGGTTTTACGATGTCAAGTCCTGACGCTTCCCCGGAAGCAAACGTGCTAGACTTAGGAACATCTAGCAGCGATCAATCGGTCCAAGTCGCTGCTTTCGTGTCCGCTATGTTATACATCCTACCCTTTGGTCCTGACTCGACGATCGGTCTTACAGTAACTGCTGACGCCGACAAATCAACTTCCGTCTTTGAGACATCAACAGCGATCATGACGTCAACCACTACCATTGCTCCAGATGAGCTCTCCATTTCCTACGGCCTAAAGATTGAGCTGAAATAGGGCTCAAGCTCTTTAAGCACACCCTTTCAGACTCTTCTCTGGCTTTCAGTACTAATAGAGAACAGATAGAAGCCGTTTGCTTCGCCACCCATCGGGAACGAGCGGTCTGATTCGGCTCAATCACTGAGGAGCTCATGATCGAGCAGGTTGCGCGACTCTAAAAGCACCGCATCAGATACCTTTTCGATGTCCTTCAATTCCTGACGCAAAACCACATCCGTTGTTTTGCGCTCGATCCACAGATTCGCGTCGGTCAAGGATCTTTCTATCTCGATATTTTCTTTGCTTATG
>JBIKVD010000012.1:0-28095 GCA_044357055.1 Oligoflexales bacterium
GCCCTTCTTTAACCAAATTCGAGCCACTGCTGTCTTGCGCTTGCCGACGGCATGAACGGCGTTCTTTGCCATGTTATTCAACTCCTGCTTTGCTTGATACTACAGAACCCGCTCCCGCCAATCGAGGAGCCATTTCTATCATTTTTTGTGCGGTATGTGGATGCTGCCCACCGGCATAGATGCGAAGACGCTTCATTTGCTGGCGCCCAACTTTGTTCTTGGGCATCATGCCTTTCACGGCAGTTTCCACCAGACGCTCTGGTTTGCGCTCAAGCAAGGCACCTGCCTTGATTTCCTTGATACCACCGATATATCCGGTGTGCTTGAAATAGGATTTGCCGGTTGCTTTGTTACCGGTCAATACGATCTTCTCGCTATTGATAACGATGACCGAATCACCGCAATCCATATGTGGCGCAAAAAAGGCTTTATGCTTGCCGCGTAAGATTCGCGCCAATTCTGTAGCCAAACGGCCGAGGGTTTTGCCAGAGGCATCAACGAGAACCCATTCTCTCTGGACATCTGCGGGTTTTACATAATACGTTTTCATAAGTTACACCAAAACTTGACACATGTGTTCTTGACTCAGACGGCGTACTATACCGATTCACCTAAAACGGGTCAACTGCTCAATGAGTGATAAGACCAGGTGCCCTGGGACATGGGATGGTATCGCGGATATTCTCAATACCTGTCACATATTGCACCAGACGCTCAAATCCCAGGCCAAATCCCGCATGGGGAGAAGTGCCAAACCGGCGTAAATCCAAATACCAGTCTAACAAGCTAAGATCCATGGATTTTTCTTGCATACGTCTGGTCAACACATCTAGGCGTTCCTCCCGCTGACTGCCCCCAATCAGCTCGCCCACGCCAGGAACCAGGACGTCCATGGCTGCGACGGTCTTTTGATCGTCGTTCAAGCGCATATAGAAGGACTTCACTTCCTGTGGATAGTTGAAAACAATGACCGGCCTCTGAAAGACCTCATCTGTTAAATAGCGCTCGTGCTCGGTCTGCAGATCGATGCCCCAGGTAACAGGGAAGGCAAAGTTTTTCTTGGCTTTTTGCAAGGTGCTGATGGCATCGGTATATGTGATGCGGGCAAAGCCTGTCTCCGCTAGCTGAGCTAGTCGTTCCAGGCTCATATTTTTGTAGTGCTGACCCAAAAAGCTGAGCTCATCAGCGCAATCTCGCACGGCCGCTTTACAGACATGCTGAAAAAAGGCTTCGGCTAAGTTTTGCATGTCCTCGAGATCAGAGAATGCGCACTCAGGTTCAATCATCCAGAACTCGGACAAATGCCGGGTGGTATTCGAATTTTCAGCCCGAAATGTCGGGCCAAAGGTATAAATGTCCCCCAGAGCCTGAGCCAGGAACTCACCTTCCAACTGTCCACTCACGGTTAAGAAGGCATGCTTGCCAAAAAAATCCTGGGAAAAATCTGGCTGGCCTTCAGTCGTCTTCGGAATATTCGTCAAAGGCATCGTCGTGACATGAAAGAGTTCGCCCGCTCCTTCGCAGTCGTTGGCGGTAATGATAGGAGTGTGAACCCATTTGAAGCCCAAATTCTGGAAAAATTCGTGTACAGCAAAGGACAATCGATTGCGCACGCGAAAAACGGCCCCAAAAGTATTGGTCCGTGGCCTCAGGTGGGAAATCTCGCGCAGAAATTCAAGGGAATGTCCTTTTTTCTGCAGCGGATAATTGTTAGTGCTCTCGCCGATTAGCTCTAAGTTAGAGGCATGCAGTTCCCAGGCCTGCTGTTTGCCTGGGGAAGCAACGATGGACCCTTCAATGCGAACGGCAGCGCCTGTTAAGCAATCTTTGATACGATCGGCGCCGGGGATGGTGATATCGCAAATGACTTGCAAGTCATGCTGGCTAGATCCGTCGTTCAACATCAGGAAGGCAAGCGCCTTTGATTCACGCTTGGTTTTCACCCATCCATAAACCGTAACTCGGTCGCCCTCTTTACCTGCGCTGAGAATTTCCCGGATGCGATGTTTCTTGATCATAATAGGGTCCCCAATTTTAGAATAAGCAGTTGCTAGCATTAGCATTCAATGGGCTTCGTTTGCCAGGGTTTTTAAGGATTGCCAGGTAGAAAAAGGTAAATAGGTAAGGCGGTCGACTTCCTTAGATAGACCGACCTCGTAGAACACAGATAAGGTTTCTCGGGCCACTCTTGACCAACTGAACTCTCGGACTCTGGCTAAACCTCGCCGCTGTAACTCAGCAGCAAGCTTAGGATCCAGAATCACTTTGGCCAGTGCCTCACCGAGCTGCTTGTAATCGTAAGGACTCACCATCAGGGCGGCATCTCCGACGACTTCCGGAAGGGAAGAGGTGGAAGAGGTAACGACCGGTGTCCCGCAAGCCATCGCTTCAAGCGGGGGTAAGCCAAAGCCTTCGTAAAGGCTTGGGTATGCCACGACTTTCGCTTGCAGGTAGTACTGTGACAGTTCTTCGTCGCTAACAAATCCTTTGAAAATAATGTCGTCTTTGTAGCGCTTGACGCTCAAGCGGGCATTAGCAAAAAGTGGGCTTTCGCCGCCGATGAGGACTAACTTGGTTTTAAGATCTGGATAACTTTCGCGCAAGGACTCGTAACCTTGCAACAGAGTTGTGATGTTTTTGCGTGGCTCAAGGGAACCAACATAAAGAATGTAATCCTCACGATGGCGATTTTCGTCGCGAATCACGTCTTCGGGTAGATTACTGAAGGTTTCGTCGACGGCCCAATACACTAAGGAAACGTGCTCAGCTGTCAATTCGCAGTATTTCATCAGGTCATTCTTGGAGTTGTTGCTATTCGTAATGATCTTGGTGGCGCGTTTCGCCAAGCGTGGAATCAGGAGATTGTAGGCTGTGCGAAACGAAAAACTATACCACTGGGGATTGACGACAAAACACAGATCATGGATGTGAATAACGGATTTACCCCGGTAGAACAAAGGAGCGGTATTGGCAGGGGAATGCAGCAAGTCCAAGCGGTACTTGGCGGCGAGTCGCGGCAGCGTGAATTGTTCCCAAAAGTGGTTTTTGATATTATCCCCTTCCTCAATTTCCGAAGGGATAATCGTGACATTGTCGTACTGCCAATCCGGGCTCATGCTTTGATTGCCATGAGTGAACAAAAAATATTGGTTCGTTCGATCCAAGCGAATGATGTTCTTTACGAGGTTGTAGGCAGCTCTTTGCACGCCGGTTCTGCGAGCGATTAAAAATCTGCCATTGATACCAATTCTCATGCTTGTGCCTCATGGAGCAACTTCGGCGCATTTTCGGTGCAACAAAGTTCGTATATTTTCAAAGTTTCCTCGGTCATAGTGTGCCAAGAAAATCGTCGGGCGTGGTCCACACCCCTATTGCCAATGTTCTTACGCAAATCACCTAAAGCCATAGCAGAAAGCAGAGCTTTGGCGATGGCCTCATAGTCAAAGGGATCAAAAAAGATGGCATTGTTACCGACGACTTCCGGCAAGCTTGTCGACTTTGAGACCAAAACCGGCGACCCACAGGCCAATGCCTCCAGGGGAGGCAAACCAAATCCTTCATAAGTCGATGGATACACGAACATTCTTGCTAGCGAATAGACGTGAGGCAGGTGATCCTCTCGAATAAATTTCGAAAAATAGATGAGATGTTTTTTGTTAAAGGATTCAGCGATCTCTATCACCCGCTTGTCAAAGGGGCTGGCTAATACTAAAGGGGTGCTAATATTGGTCAAACAATAGGCACGAACCAGCTGCAAAAGATTTTTATGCGGCTTATTGTTGGCCAGACAAAGGATGAAATCGGCTGGCAATCCATAAATGTCACGAACATAGGCCAGCTGCTCCATGTCCGTTATCGGTTTGTAGCGCTCGGAAACGCCGTTATAAGTCACGAAAACCTTGTCTTCCTTCAAGCCCAGATTGCGCACAATTTCCTGCTTGGAAAACTGGCTAACCGTCAAAATATACTCTGAGCGTTTGATACAGGAGCGAACAAAAAAGCGGTAATAAATCTGGTGAAAGGGAGTATAGAACTGCGGCAGCACCAAATGGTTAAGATCGTGAATGGTCATGACTAAGCGACAAGGGTTGGCGATCGGCGCCACAAAAGAAGGTGCGTGCAAAAGATCAATGCGTTGTTTCTTAAGGACCCTAGGCAGTTCCCATTGTTCTCTGAGACTGATCCATCTAGCTTTTATGGGTAGCAGGCAAATATGCTCCGGCCAGCTTTCGTCTTGCAATGGGCTCTGCTGATTGATGATCACAAAAAATTGATGCTTAGCGCCCATGGTTCTAAGGCAAGTGATAAGTTCGTACACGTATCGAGCAATCCCGTGCATGGTATGGCTCTGAATCATCCTGGCATCGATGGCAATTCGTAATGAAGACATAGCTTTTGCTCACTAACCTAAGGAAACCGGAGGTGGGAAGCGTATCAGAAAGACTAGGCTTCAACCAGAAAGAAGAGGGGCATTAAGGCGCGATCCAACTATTTGGACGCTCCAAATCTTTTGTAACCAACTGTAAATATTATATAGTTTGCCAGGATTGTGGACGAGCTAAAGCTCAGGGTCCCATAAAACCGAAGAATTTTCTAGTAAGTGAGCATGGGACTACCAGCCATGAACTTGCGGACCGATTATAGAGGAGTGAAGCGATGTTTGTGCGCATTGGTATTTTGGGGATCCTTAGGTGGTTCTCTGCAGCGACTGCCCTGGTTACCTTTTCCTGCGGCGACCAAGCCCCCTCGTTCGAGGAGGACTTAACTCAAGTTGGTGAAAGTGACGCCGTAGCGGGCGAAGGTTCGGGAGGACCAGGAAGTGGCTCAGGGGATTTAGCTTATGGTAAAAATCCCGGCGAAGGCGGTGAGGGCGAAGGTGGTGATACAGCCGGAGGTGATACAGCTGGAGGTGATACAGCCGGAGGTGATACAGCCGGAGGTGATACAGCTGGAGGTGATACAGCCGGAGGTGATACAGCCGGAGGAGATACAGCCGGAGGAGATACAGCCGGAGGAGATACAGCCGGAGGAGATACAGCCGGAGGTGATAACAATGGTGGATCTACATCTGGACAGGAAATTCCACCTAATGTTCACTTAGTCACTTATAATGCCGTGCACCAAGCGAAAGAAAATATTGATATCCTTTGGGTGGTGGATAGTTCTGGATCCATGCAAGAGGAACAAACATTCTTGGCCAATAATTTTGGCTCATTTATGAATACTTTGGTGGCTGCGGATTTTGATTTTCAAACAGCCATCACGAGTACAGACGTGTGCGATGTCTCATTACCTCCTTTGGCGCAAAGAGCTTGCCCAACCGGTAATACAGACAGTCCGCATTCTCATAGAGGAACGTTTATAGGCCCCACGGACAAACAAGTGCTGGCCAAAGCTGACTATCTGAACAATCTTCCGGGGCTGGTGAATCAATTCAAAGCCAATGCCAACGTCGGAGTCTCCGGGTCAGGTTTTGAGCACGGCTTGACTGCGGCGAAGATGGCGGTAGACAAGAGTCTATCGGGACTCAACCCGCTTCTGCTGAGAGAGAATTCCTTCCTGTCAGTCATCGTGGTCTCGGATGAAGAAGATGATGGCATTGGCTTGTCACAGTTGGACTACTACTCGGGAAAGAACTACTTTGCGGAAGGTTTAACGGGGTACAAATTTACCGAGGACCATTTGGTTGAGCATCTCAATCAAAAAGTCGGAGCGGGTAATTACTCGGTCTCAGCAATCACTGGAACCAAGCTAGCCACTGGAGTGATGTGCAGCGCCAGTCATTCAACACCTATGGAAGAAGGGTCTCAGTACATAAAAGCGGCTCAAAAAACCGGTGGTTTACTACTTAGTATTTGCGAAACGAACTGGCAGGCGCTGTTGACAAAAATCGGAGAAGATCTCAAGTCTCAGTCCACGCAGATTACCTTGCCGGCTATGCCATACGATCCAATGTTGATGAAAGTCTACGTCGACGGTGTTCTACATAGTGAATGGGAATATGTCTCGGGTGCGAATGCCATCAAGTTTGTAGGGGACCAGATACCAGACAATGGCGCTGCAGTGATGATTAAGTTCTATGTAGAGGATTGAAAAGTTAGTGCCAGTTTTTGTTCCCTTGGGCAATGCACTAGAACATGTACCCGAAGTTAAGCCCAATCTCCAACGCCGTAGCCATGCGGCGTTGGATGGCTTTTTGTCTCTCGTCTGGAGTCTCTGCCAGGCGGTTCGCGTCAACTTCATCTACTTGGTCGGGCTTCAGATCTTTGTAACCCGCGGCAAAGTGTCGAAGTCCCAAGGCAAATCCAACGGAGAATGGGGTCTCCTCGCCTACATAGCGATAGCCAAAGCGCCCGTGGCCCGCAACCCCTGAAAGATCTGCTTCGTGATACATCTGGCCTTGTTCGTTTACCTGGTTGGATGCCAAGGTCTCCCCGCTTTCAGGAGTTCTGAGCCAGGCAATCCTTTGTTGACGGTAACCCGCCCCTACGCCAAAAAACCAGCCCGCCATCCGCTCAGGTTGTGTGTAACGAGACAGCAACAGACTCGCCCGAAAACCTCCCGAACTCTCCAAGGAATCTTGGTTCTTTTCAATCTCATCATCGCTAAGCATTTCGCCACTGCTGAGCAATCCCGCCTCAATGGCCACAGTTCCCTTAGCCTGTAAGTTGAACTCAAACGCCGCTCCGATTTCCCCCTGGCCAAACGGTTGTAATCCCAGGGATACGCCCATATCTTGTCCCGCTCCGGATTTTTGCGCCGACATACCTTGTCCCAGGGCAATCGAGCCTTGAAAAGCAACGATGAACAAGAGTCCCCGAATCAGTGGCAAAGACGGATGAGTTATGATCATGGAATACCCCATTTACTGTATTTGGATGTATTGTTCGTGCAGTTATTGTAACGTGCTTTGGCTTGACGTTATCCCGGCAATCTATTCCCAGGTGGCAAATATGCATTTCAATTTACAGACCGTATCGCAGACAACAGATACCTTTGTTTTGGGGGAGGCTTGGAAGATTGGCCGATGTGGAGGGCCCAATAGGGATCGCATTCGCTATGCGACCCTAGCACCAAGGCAGGCGCCAGTAACTGCTGCTCCTTGGATTCTATTCATGGGCGGGCGAACGGAATGGATTGAAAAATATGATTATGTAGCGGAAGACCTAAGCCAAGCCGGTTTCAACGTCCTGGCGATCGATCACCGAGGTCAGGGAATTTCGCAAGGCAAGCGCGGGCACATCGTCAGCTACCGAGAATATGCGGAAGATGTCGCGGAAGTCCTTCGCGTGGTATTGCCAAAAGGCGCGAGCTATGGAGTGCTAGGTCATTCTATGGGAGGGCTGATTGCCTTGTATGCCATGATCAAAGGTTGCATCAAACCCCAAGCACTGGTTATGTCGAGCCCTTTGCTGGGAATGCCTGATAAACCAGTGCCGATACTGGTTGCCAAACCATTGACTAAGTGGCTCTCTCGCCTTGGTCTTGGCGGTTTGGGCAGCGGTGCCGCGGCCTTTGATGGACAAAGCTTCGCTCAGAATATCCTAACCCACGATCCGGCAAAATTTGCCCGGCTAGCGTTGCGACCCTATCCAGTCCCATCGCCCACGTTTTCTTGGGTGAATGCGACCTTTGCGGCTTTGAATGATGTTTTTGCACCATCCGCAGTGGAAAATCTCAAGACTCCGATCCTGCTGCTGCAAGCGCAGGAGGAACTTGTCGTGGATGCAAGGGCTGCCAAGGACTGGGCTGCAAAGGTAAAAAGTTTCGCGGGTAGCGACATTCAATATCAAGAAATCCCAGGCGCTTTTCATGAGATTCTGTCCGAAACACCAGAGATCTACGGCAATGTCATTCAGCAAATGAAAACATTTTTCTTGGGTCGCCTTAAAAATCTTGCAAGTTAGCGGATCTTCTCAATCTCAGATTTCACTTCATACTTTCCGTGCTTTCCCTCATCTTGCAAATCATATAGCTACAAGAGCCACCACAGGAGTTCATGGAACAGACACACTTTTTGCTGCTGGTTTGTGGGTTTTGCCGCACTTTCCTGGGCCTAGGTCTGAATTCCGTTGCTTTTGAGGTGATTTCTTCGTAAAACTGGTGCATCCAAACCAATTATTTTAAGATCGGGTCAACTTATGAAAAGCTGCTTTGGGGCACTCATTTTCGTTTCCATGACTTTGTCAATGGCGTGCGGACAGCTCTCACCTTCCCATTCAGGTACTGAGGATTCTCTTGTCAGCAGTAGCAGCTTAAAGCTCACCGATTTCCTTGCCAACGGAGAGCTAGATCTGTTGTTGGATCCAACCTTTACAGGATCCTTGGTGAGCTCACAAACCAAAGGGCAGTCCAAGCAAGTTCAGATCAAATCTGTCTTGCACCTTGAGGAAGATCAGGCGACCACGCGTCCTAAATTAATCCGGCTTCTTGAAGATGTCGTAAACTGGAAAGAGATGAAGGACACAGACGGTGATGATATTTTTACAGAGATTTATGCGACGGATGCAAAGTGGAAACCCATAAAAAACAAAATCGATGGGCGCATTGATGCAGGGGGTGAAACACGTTTTGTCTCCGGAAAAATACTGATGGGCGATGTCCCTTTGCTACCTGATCACCTAAACACTAATTTTTCCTACGTGCTGCGTGAGGATGGCGAGGTCATCACCATGAACCAAAGCATGGCCGAGGCCTTCTTTAAGGTTGGGTTTATCAAGACGGCGGTGGTTGAAAAAGATCAGATGAAGGTAAATCTTTATCTTTTCCCCGTTCAAGACCTCATCATAGCGTATGCCGAGATTTCCATTGTCAGCTCTTACGTCGGACTCATTGATGACCAAATGTTGGACAATGGCACAAGCGCCTTGGTTCAGTGGATCGACGATCAAATTTGAAGTGCGTGTAGAGTAAGCACTGGACCTATGGGAACAATCCTAGGAAGGGCCTTAGCACAAAATTAAGGTGCCCTGACATTGATTGATTTTGTCTCACCTTCTCCCGTCACGGTCCACGACTCCTGGTGAATCTGCCGATAGGCACCATCGCTCATGACGCTGACCGATAGCGCATAAGGTTTTTGCAGAGCCATCATGGGCACGGTCCATTCCAAGCTTGCTATTGGGGTGTTCTCGGCAGGAAATCCAGCTTCCCGCCATCGGGTTAGCAGAGCTTTGTTCTCGTCGCTCCATGGCGCAAAGCCAAAGTCATTAGGAGGCATCCTCCTCGCCAGGTCTTGGGATAGGACTCGCTCATAAAGGCTTTCCATAAGGGTCAGCTCGCCTAAGACCTTGGTGGAACGAAAAGGAAAGCGAGAGAGATCCAACCCACCATTGTCGGCCTCGCTGCCAGTATGGCAAATGGTGCAGCTGTCTGTGCCACCTGCGGATCCATCAAACAAGCCGGCCATCTGGGGATAGCCTGTCAATTGACTGGTGAGAGGGACTTCGTGAACGATGCGTTCCTCCCCCTCGGCAAGGGCAATGCGAATACTTTTGGCGTCTGCGAGATTTTTTCCGATGAGCCTGATAGAGATGTCTGCATTGATCCTAACGGGCGGCTTAGGAAATTCCTTTTCGCTGACTTCGACCTGCAGCTCCAAAGCTTGCTTGGCCAGGGAGAGTTTTGCAAATTCGCGCCTGAGGCGGATCTGCCCACTTTTATCAGTAAACTCGAGGATAAGACTTGCTTCGCCGTCCAACTTTGGCACGGCGAAGCTCCCAAAATATTGTGGGGGAATGGTCTCGCGGGCAAAGGATTTTTGTTGCCATTGCAAGAGACTATCGACCCGATCCTTGCTCCACGGAGAGGCGCCTTGAGCTCCCCCGTTGGCGGCCGGAGGCATGATCTTGGCATCGCGTCTTGTTAAGCGATCCAGACTGGCGTTCATAATTTCTGTCATACTAGCAAATTGGTTGGAGGCAAAGGGCCAGGTAGAAAAATCGAGCGCTGCTGCGGAGTGGCACGAAATACACCCCCCCTGATCCCCCGGAGCACGAAACCACTCTATAAGCCGTTCCGCGTCTATTCCCTGTCGATACTCCAGTTCAATGACTTGATCTCGCGCATCAAGAGCAACGCTGACTCGGGTCTTTTTGATGATCTGCTCCATGCGAACCTTGGCATCGGCATCTCCGGTAACGACGACCGAAATTGGTACGATGATAATCGCTCCGGAAAATTTGAATACTTGCCCATCTTTGTGCGCCATCATCGATTGTTGCCACTGATGGAGGGAATCTCCATTTTGATTTTGGAGATCTAAGACCACAGTTTTCTCTCCGAGACTCAACTCAGGAATTTGGTAAGAGGAATTCAGGTCCGGCAAGATTTGCGAGTGTTCTTCCGTCGCATCGCTAAGCTTTCCTTTAAAGATCTGCAGCCTAGCTTGGTGAAACTGATAGGACGAGAGATTAGCGATATCCCATTGGATTTGCAAATTCGTCAAATTCCTTAGGGTTGAGCCGGGTGTATCTTTCGGAGGGATTGAGCTGGGTGTATCTTTCGGCGTTCTTTTCGACACCAGGTTCGAAGGTTTCACGGTATGGCAAGAAAGGAAAAGGACAGCAGTCCCAAGAATCAAACTTATGTTCATCAATTTGCACCATCGGCTTATAAGAATTACAATAGTCTTCTAGTACAAATCTTAGCACATTCAGACTCCAGGACAAAAATGATGACACTCCTCTTACGACGGCTTGCGATAGTCCCCATCCTTGTTCTCGTGGGGATCTCATGCGTGCAGACTAGGGAAGATCCAGCGGAGATAAAGGCAGGGGAGCAGACCTCGCAGGCTATCATTCAGAGAGTCTTTGCCAAGCTCATTGGCAGGAATCCCAAAGCCGTCGAAGTCAAGAATTTTTATGGAAAGTCCTATGAGCAATTCATCACGGACCTTTTGAATTCAAATTACTATCAGGATGATATCTTCTATCGGCTTCATGAGCAGCGGCTCTTACTGAATCCTGAAGGAAACCCCTCTTTTCTTAGCAATGCCCGCAATCATTATTGTGGAATGCGCTGGGATATGGCTCGCTATGCGAGTTCCAGCGATTATTGGGATATATTGACCGATACGAGGCATTGGATTCCCGTGGCCACCAGAGGCTGCTTCTCCGGATTGAGTGCGGCGCAAGTCATCGAAGCTGTGACTGCTGTTGGGGCCAATGCCGGAAATGAAAAACAAAATTCATGTGTCAATGAATTGAATGCGATTGTGGCGAATTCGGAATTTGCGACCTTAGACGGGCTGCGAACGACGTTGGAGGCATTATCGCCAGCCGAGAAAGACAAGGGCCTCCTGTTCCTCGAGGTTGGACAAAAGCTGCTCAAGGCCATGATTTCACAGCAGCTATTCCCTGATAAAGATCTGGGCCTCACGCCAAGGGAAGGCGAGCCAAAGAACTTCTTTGATTTTGAACTCAGCTTTGTCCCCTTACCTAGGGCCATAGCCAACCCCGGTAGTTCGGATGTAACAAGTTGTGAGTATGTAAATGTCACATCTCAACAGCTGGCAACCACGGAGTACGACTATTTGTTTTTTCGCGTCAATTTTCCAGACTTTGCCGCTGGTATTCACGGGACTCCCTACTATTTGAATCGCCACTATTCCAAGGCTAGCAACAGCAATCTTCACCGCGGGAGAATGCTCTACTTTTCTTACCTTTGCGAAGACTTGCCACCGAGTGCCGCCAATCCGAACGGGGATCTGCCCCTGACCTTTACCCAACTTGACCCCTATTTCTCCCCTGCTGATAAGCACGCAACCTCTGCAGGCAACTGCTATCAATGCCATTCGGTGATTCAGCCGTTAGGGAATTTCTTTTCCAGACTGACCTGGGGACGCAGTTATAATGAAGAATACCGCGAGGCTTTAAGCGAAACGGAGCGACCAGAAACTTACCCTGCGGGGCTTTGGCAAGGCTCTGCATTCTATGGGGAAGGAAACCACTGGGGATTGAGCGGTCTGCGCGAGACCTTTGCAAGCTTGCCTCAAGCAAATCGCTGCATCATTTCCTCACTCTGGTCACAATTAGGTTCCAAAGATATGGCCATCCTTCCCGAGGAAAGACTGCGTAGCCAGGAGCGATTCGCAAGTGGAAATTATAAGGAGATGCTTCTTCATGTTCTGACCAAGGAACCGCGCATTCGCGACTATCTTACCAAGGGCGAGATCACAGTCGTTTCGGCTGAGGATGCTATCAAATGCGACGATCCAAAGGGATATGCTTTGACAGAAGAGCAGAGCAATCAGTTCTCTAAGAGCTGCAGCGGTTGTCACGCCAACACCCAACCTGTCTTTTATAAAGATGATAAGCTTGATCTGGCATTGGCTGGGGGTTTTGAATCACAAGCTAGGCTGCTTAAGGGAATTTATTGTGAAATTATCGGTGATGAAATGCCGCCTGCTTCTTATCAATTTCGCATAGCGGAGGAAAACAAAAAGCAAATTGCCTGCCATTATCGCGAGCGGATTCGAGATCTGGTGCAGCAGAATGGTGTTTCAGAAGAGTGGCTCTCCACGCCTTGTGTTTACGTCGAGGCCTTAGATACATCGGAAGGTGTTCAATGAGACTGATGTTGATAATACTAGCGATTCTACCTTTGGCCTGCACGGACCATCAATCGGTTCTGAAAGCAAAATCCGTAGAGTCGCGAGCGAAGCATGCAAAAGAGATGGTTAGAGTGAATTCGGTTTTCAATCTCGCGGTGTCACGGAACATCTCTGCCAAAGAATTTAACGGCATGATTCGCCCCATAACCGCAGCCAATATTTTGCAGAGCGCGCAAAACTTGCAAGGGCAGAATCGGTTTAAAGAGGTTTACGCCAAAAGACTCACGGCCTATCTGCAAAATCTTGACTATGCTCCTGCTGCCGACTCAAGGGTTTTGGAACTGGCATCAGCTCCTGAGACTCCCTTGGCAGTCACTTTTCGTTCTTTGAATGACAAATTCAATCATGGCAATACGATTTGTCAGGGCAAATCCAGCGCTTATTGCTTTGCCGCCTGGATGATTGAGAGTGAAAAGATATCAGTAAATATCGAGCAGTTATCGCTCGACGACAGCCTCTCTTACCGTCAGTTGCTGCTTAGCATGATGGAGCAAATCTATGCGAAATGAAAAACAGTCCATGCACTCCGCTCAGCTTTGGTTGTTGATGTGGGTCTGTGTTTTTTCTCAAACCGGTTGTCGTGAGAGACAGACAGATGCCGAACTGAAAGCTGGTGGGGGAGATGCAACATCCTTTTGGTTGAGAAGTCCTGAGTCACTGGTCGGAACCTTTCGGGATACTTGGGAACTCGAAATGTCGTCCGAAGAGCAATGGTCCTTGATTTATAGTGTCTATGGGCCACTCGGGGGCCTTATCGTCTCTAACCAACAAGCCCAGGTGTTCGAACCAAACGGTCCCTATGTCATGGCCATTGACAAGATCGCGCAGTGGGCCAGTGATAAATTGCTCAAAAAAGAGCAGGAAAAATCCTTGCTTAATGAGGGATATATGTTTGCAGGATTTATGCTGGATCCTGACTCTGATCTGTCTTGCTTTTCAGGGCAGAATGATTCCTGGTGCCCCTTTGACGACAAGCTAAAGTTAGGAGATCTCGCTGCGCAAAATGTTGCTGCGACAGGTATTTCCCCAGCCTTCAAGCGAAGGATGTATCACAACATGCAGGATATTTCGGATTTTCTCTTGCTGGGTTTTGATAATCAATTAAAGGCGGAAAACGGTGGGATGATTTTTAACTATCTTCTTGACGAAGTTCTGCTGCAAGAACCGCAAGGGGTTGTTCTCGATCTTGCTGCTGAAGAACGAATCTGGAAGCGGATCGTCTATTCCATGATGATGACCGGTAATTTCTTTATAAGCATTTAGGGGCTTTCATGATGCAGTCCAGGCGTGATTTCTTAGTCAAGTGTGGAGCAACAGGACTTGGTGCCTCGCTGCCAGCATCCATGCAGAGTTTTGCTCAAGAGGCAGACGAGGAGCATTTCTTTCTTTTTATTGAATTGAAGGGCGGCGTCCACTGGATCGTCGCGACCGATGGTCGGGATCCTGACTCCCTGCCAAAAAATGAGCAGGGGGAGTTCTCGGCAAATGTGATGCCCTTCGCCATCCAGCTACAGCCCCCCACGGTTGAAGAATACCAGAAATTGATGACCGGTGACTTTGCCCAAGGCGCGAACCTGCTTTTTCCTTATATTGGCACGATCCAGGATTCCTACCGCCGTGGTTTGACGAATCAGGGAGCCAAGTACTGTCTTGGCTTTTCTGGTTTTTCCTTAGAACCTTTTATCAATGAAATTGCCGTGGTTAGAGGCGCTTATATGAAGGGCACCTTTCATAACACGGCGCCTGAGATGTTTACGGGTGCCGAGAACGGTGGCTATGGGCATTGGTCCGCACTGCTATCCAGCGCGCTAGCGGCAAGGCACGGAGATCTCGTCCTAGATAATATCGTAGTGGAGAATCCCTACTATACCCCAGCTGCAGCTAATCTCGGTGCGCCTCCCATCAAATTTTCTACGGAGGCTTTGGAATCCCTTATTACAGCCTCTCAGATTGACGGCTTTAGTAATTGGGAGGCTCCCGGGCGCTTTAAACTGATGGCCAGCTTAAGTGCCGCCATCAGTCCCCAGTGGCAGCAATCGGCACAAAGGCGAGAGATCAACCGCATCTTAGTCAATCAGTTTGACAAAGCAGCGGACCTGCAAAACCGTCTTAAGGCCTTAGTGGTTCCTAAAGGGGATTCCTCATTGGACCTAAGGAAACAATTTGATGCTGTGTTCCCACTTTTGCAGGCTGGAGTCACGAGAGTTGCGACCATGTGTTTAGGAGCTCCAAACGGGCAGAATCAGGTGGACGGGTTCGGGCAATTCGATTGTCATCAGGGGCTATATCATACCAATGAGTCGGGTACTGGTAGCGTCAACTCTCATCGGCATCATCTGAATGTGGAGCGCATGACCGGTGATTTAGCTTATATTCTCCAGACTTTGAAAGCGACTCCCTTTGGCCAGGGAAGCAAGAGCTATTTTGATGTGACAACCGTGGTCGTGAGTTCGGAATACGCCCGTCCTT
The DNA here is from genome assembly GCA_044357055.1 of Oligoflexales bacterium. GTDB lineage: Bacteria > Bdellovibrionota_B > Oligoflexia > Oligoflexales > JBIKVD01 > JBIKVD01. The sequence continues at coordinate 15,083 of JBIKVD010000012.1, forward strand.
CGAATTTGAGTGGCAATGAAGCTAGTGGTTCAAAGGGCGAAACGCATTTTGGCAATGGACACTGTTATCAAAACAACAATTACATCCTCTTCGGGAAGGGTATCCAAGGGGGAGCTTGGGTAGGACAGAATGATCCGGTGACACAGCATGCCTATTCCATGGACTGGCGCTATGTGGATCCCAGAGATAAGGATGTTTTCGCCGCTGGTGAAACAGCCCCTAGCGAGGCAGCCAGCGTTGAAAAGTTCTCCTCCTTTGCGACTCCAGTCATGGGCCCTGAATTGAAACTGACGGGAAATACGCGACCCATCATGGCACGAGATATTGGCCGCAGCCTTTTTGCTTGTGCGGACTTGAGCAATCAATATGACGCGATTTATGCTCGTGAGGATTTTGCCGATGCTCGCTTAATTCAGGCTCTCTTGCGTAAATCGTGAAGCCTGCGCTTGAGTCCAGCTTAGAGTCCCCCGCCTAACTTCACTTGCAAGCAGGTAGCTTAGCGTGATCCTCACGACAACTCATCGAGGTCTTAATGATCTTTTGTCTTTGTCGCTTGCCGATGCGATTGTAGGCAATGTCCCTATTTGGTGCGCAGATATCGATTCGACTGGTTCGATGACCGACAAAAGATCCCCCGGTGTCGACTTTACAAAAGAGCATATTTTCATCGCCAAATTCCCTGCCAATTTCGGGAATTTTTAGAATGGTATAGTCGGGAATTAGCTCTTGTTCCGTGTAGTCCATAGCTATGGACACAAAGGATGAGCGACCTTCCAGATAGTCACTGACGGTCTGTAAACACTTGCCAAAGCGATCGGTAAAGCCTCCCTGCAGCGCACTATTTTCCGGGAAATATGAGGTGACCTGTACATTGCAGAAGACAGATTTCTCATCGCAGGGCGCATCAAGCTTAGGCTCCGCCGCGGCTCTGGTCGCGGATATGGCCGCGGAGCGCGCGGAGGCTGGGGCTTGGACTTCGGAGTTCTGGCATAAGTCATCCTCGCCAGGATTTTGCACTATGCAGCCACCGCTGCAAGGTTTCACAGTTTGGTCCCAAGCACAAAACCATTGCGAGACTTTGGCACCCACTCGGTGCTGCTGATGAATCCAACGCCCTCCGCTTTCTAGGACACAGTGTCCCCGGGACTCAGCAGGGCAGGATGTGCTTTGAGCTTGGGTGACTTTGTGATCATCGCCCCCTCTAGGATAGCTGGCACAAGTGTTAAGGAGAAATAGGGCGCATAGAATTTTTAACATTTCAAGAATCCCCAAGTATGTTCATGCCCTGGTCAACGGAGCTGGCTACTTATAGGGCTGAATCTATTTTACAGGATTATTTTCTGGGAGGAGGACATGGGCTGGTGGGTAAAATATTCTAGCAAGGCTTAAGATGAAAGGTGCAGTCGTCGCCCTCACGCTCAAGGTCACAGGTTAAATGGATATCCCCAAATTCAGCGGCTAATTGATAGGCTCTGGCTCGAATGGCAAGGGCTGCAGCCAAATCCAGGTCTGGGGCAATAACAAGATGGAGGGTCATCACGTGGTGCTGGCCGTCCAAAGACCAAAGATGGAGATCATGCAAGGCCACCACTCCGGGGATAGAAAGCATGGATTTGGCGATGAGATCTTGATCCAAACCGGAAGGGCTAGCTTGCAAGAACAATGCGGCACTCTGGCGAATGTGACGGAAGACGCCGAATAGGACGAAACCTGAGATGGAGATGGCTAAAATGGGATCTAAGAGCGGCCAGTTATATTGTTTGATAAAAATGGCCCCAATGACAATGGCTACCCAGCCCAGGACATCTTCCAAAAAATGCCAGGAAAGCATTTTTTCATTCAAGGTTTGTCCTCGGTGGAGGTAGTAGGCGCCGAGGCCATTTCCTAAAATGCCTATGATGCCGAATCCCAACATCCAATCTGCTTGAGGAAGAACGGGGTCTTGCAAACGTTGCGTGGCTAAGTAGATGGCCACCAGTGATCCCATAAGTAAAACGGCCCCCGTGGAGAGCGACGAGGCTAAGGATAAACGCCGCATTCCGTAAGTAAAGGTCTTGCTGCTACGCCTAGTCGCCGCCCATTGAAAGATCCAGGCCAAGACAAAAACTAAAGTGTCTCCCAAGTCATGGATCGCATCCGATAAAATGGCGGTGCTTTGAGATAAATAGGCGCCACCGAATTCAAGGACGGCAAAACTGAGATTCAGGGCGATGGCGAATTGAATGTGCCGCAAGGAAGTATCTGGGTTGTTAGCATGATGACTATGCCCATGACCGCCATGCCCATGACCGTGATGGCTGTGGCTATGACCATGATGTTTGTGAGCGCGTTGTGAGGGCTCGCTGTGGGTATGGCCATCGTGAGGGTCTGGACTATGGTTGTGCGGCATTTTGGTTTCCAGCAATCTCCGCTGATGGATGCATCGCGGCAATCTCGCCCAATGGGTCGCTGACGGCGGCGCTCTGGACGGTGGCGCTTTGGACAGCGGCCGCCAAATCCTGCGCGGGTAGCAACTCCAAGCGCTCGAGGGCGATCCCCGCTTGCATAAAGAGCCCTTCTGCAGCTCGGCTACGGTAGTCGAGGACGTAAAAGACTTTCTTTACATTTCCCAAATTTATAAGGCGTTTGGCGCATGGCGAGCAGGGGTGATGAGTCACAAAGACGTACTTTTCAGTCTGTCTTGGTGAGTCGCAATTGATCACAGCATTGTCCTCGCTGTGCAGGCAGCCACAATTGCCAGCCTCGTCCCTGTCACAGGTATTCGGTAAGCCTGTGGCATTCCCGTTGTAGCCCACAGCCAAAACCTTACGATAATCTGTGCTGGTGATGACGGTGCCCACTTGCATCCGTTTGCAGGTGGAGCGACGGGCCAAGTCGGACGCAAGTCGCATATAGATTTGCTCAAAACTAGGGCGGTCCATGGAAACTCCGTATTCTCTAACAGTTATCATTGGTTAAAGAAAAATGCCCTACTCCGACGTCCAGGGCAAAGGATGAAACGGTTTGCATTCACCAGATCCCTATGTTAGTACGACGTCTTGCATTCTGGAGCCTGATTTAACAGAAGTCTAAGAGGAAAGATAGATCAAATGGCGATTTACAGAGGTCCACGACTTAAGAAAATGCGTGCCCTTGGGGTCGAACTTCCCGGCCTTTCAAGAAAAAATTTAGAACGTCGCCCCTACCCACCGGGACAGCACGGCGCCAAAGGCAAGAAGAAGCCCAGCGTCTACGGCATGCAATTAATGGAAAAGCAGAAGCTGCGTTATAACTACTGCATTGGTGAACGTCATTTGCGAAAGCTGATGTCTGATGCCTTACGTTCTCGAGGAAACCCCGGTGTTAAGCTAGTGGAGTTTTTGGAGCGTCGTCTTGATAATGCTGTGTTTCGTGCGGGCTTTGCCGCAACGATCCTTGCGGCTCGCCAGTTGGTCAGTCACGGCCACGTTCGCGTGAACGGCAAGCGCGTGACGATCAGTTCTTACAGGGTTGAGCCGGGAGAGACCTTTACACTAACTGAAAAAGCCATGAAGATGACTGCTGTTCAAGGCGTGATGGAAAATCCCCCTTTGAAGAGACCTAATTGGCTAGAAGTCGGTGCAGACCACATGGCCAAGGTAGTAAGCGCTCCAACGTCAGAAGAAATCGGCTTTCCAGTCGATATTCCTCAGGTTGTTGAATTCTATTCTCGTCGCGTTAAGTAAAGCTGCCTGAAAGAGCTTCTCGAGGTATAGGCCCCGAGGAGACTAGGAAGCAAAAAAATGAGACCTCTCGCGAGGTCTTTTTTTTTGTCTTTGAGTATTGTGGAATCTAAGAAGACTTGAGGAGCTTGAATTTCCATGGAACAAGCGTTTGCGGTGACTGGGATTATCGTGTTTGTCTTCTTGGCCTGGGGCTTTTCCACCGATCGACGAGCCTTCCCTTGGCGGATCGTTCTAAGTGGCATGTTGCTCCAGTTTTTAGTGGCCTGGGCCATCCTAAAGACGAGTTTAGGCGAGCGTCTATTCTCAACGGCTAACGACGTAATTACGGCCATGATTAGCCAGTCAGATGCCGGCGCCAAATTCCTCTTTGGTGACAATTTTACTGAACATTTTTTTGCCTTTAAGGTTTTATCGACCATTATTTTTTTCTCCAGCCTGTCCAGCCTGCTCTTTCATTGGGGCTTCCTGCAGAAAGTCGTCGCCTTTTTCGCGTTGACGATTCGGCGCGTCATGGGCATTTCGGGAGCGGAGAGTTTAGCAGCAGCTGGAAATATTTTCCTTGGCCAGACCGAAGCACCACTGCTCATTCGTCCTTACATCCGGGGCATGACTCAGTCGGAAATTATGAGCCTGATGACGGGGGGTATGGCAACCATTGCTGGTGGTGTGATGGCGGCATATGTAGGCATGGGTGTCTCGGCAGGGCATCTCTTTGCGGCCTCTGTCATGTCAGCGCCCGCGGCCATTCTCTTTGCAAAAGTCATGGTGCCAGAGAAAGAGCGCTCTTTGACCATGGGAGGCGCTAGCATTTCCGTGCCATCGGAGGCCCAAAACAGTTTCGACGCCATTTGTCAGGGAGCATCGGAGGGAGTGAAGCTGGCTTTGAATGTCGCCGGCATGTTGATTGCAACGATCGCCATTATTGCCCTATTTAATTTGCTGCTGGGTTACTTGACCTCTTGGATGGAAACACCTCTGACCCTTGAATTTCTTCTTTCCTACTTATTTAGTCCTTTTGCGGTATTGATGGGCGTCCCCATGGAAGAGAGTTTGCGGATTGGTCGTTTGCTGGGCGAGCGCACGGTGTTCAACGAATTCGTGGCCTATGCTCATTTAAGTGAAAGTTTAAAAACCGAGGCACTTTCTGAACGAGCGACGGTCATCGCAACTTATGCGCTTTGCGGTTTTGCAAACTTCTCTTCGATAGCCATACAGATTGGAGGGATCGGAAACCTGGTGCCGGAAAAGAAACAGGATTTTGCTAGGTTTGGTCTGCGAGCGATGGTGGCTGGGACTTTAGCCTCTTTTGTAACCGCAGCCATTGCTGGACTTATGCTCTATTAGGCCGGAATGAAATCCAAGATTTTGCTTCTCTCTTTCCTATTGCGGAACACAACTTGGCTCATCCTGAGTGAAGCGACAGTGATAGGCATAATCCTCAAATTCGAGGGAGCGCTCCTCGGCCGCGCTCAGGTCAAAGATATAGACATCGAGAGTTTCCGCGCGAGCTTCGATGATCGCAAAGCCGTGGTGCGCCGCAGCGAAGGACTGGGTGAAGCCGGAGTTGGTAGTGTTCTCATCCAAAGTGGTGACCTCTTTCACCTCGGCACCGCCGCCACCCTGAATGAACTGATCAAAGTTAGGGCCCTGAAGGTGCTCAAGATGATGTTCGTGTCCCGCAAAATAGGATTGGAAGGGGCACTCCCGTTGGAAATCTTCCAGGAGCGCTGCCATGCTTGCATTTCCGCCATGAAATCCTGATGCATAGGCGGGATAGTGTCCGGCCAAAATCTTCCAGCCTGCTTTGCTGCAAAACGATTCGGACATGAGGTGCTTTTGTAAATCCCATCGGGCTGGCGATTCATATTCGCCTAGCATGCCCTGAGTATCCAAACCAAAGATATGCAGCCATGGCGGCAAACTCGATAATGCATAGAATCGGTCAAGCATGCGCCAACGGGAGCTGAAATATGTATAGTCTATCGCCGCCTGCACGCTTCCTTTGTAGTCGTGATTCCCAGGCAGCATGAAAAAGGGCATATCGCCAAAAGCAGCATATACATCTTCGAATTTCGCTTGCAATTGGCCGTCCCAAACGCTAGTGACCCCGTTGGGATAGATAAGATCCCCCACCACAAGGGCAAAGTTGCAGCTTTTTTGCGCCACCGAAAAATCTACTCCGAAATCAGGTGGGCAGACGCTTAACATAGCCTGGGCGACGGTTTGCTGGCGTTGATTCTTGCCGAGATTCTCGCCCACTCCTATGTCCCCCAAGATAAAGAAGCGAACCACTTCTTTTTGACTGAGATCGGGGCTCTGATAATCTCGACAAAGCCGCATAGGCATCTGTTGGTCTGGGAAGAAGGCTAATTGCGGCGGATCTTCAGGGTGTCTCTGGCATTGGGGCGAGGAGGCATGGACAAAATCTTTGAGTTTTTCACAGTCTGCTTTAATGGGGGAAGACCCCGAAGCAAATTGAATCGTGCATAATTTGTTCGACTCCAACTCAAACAAACTCACCTCAGCATCATACAAAGGGCCCGTGTAACCTCTTTCTCGATATTTGGTGCAATAAGCGGTGCACAAGCCAGCCAAAACACATGCGAGTACCATGGAGAGTTTTCTTGTCCAACTAGGCTGCATCATCGTACTCCTCTGAGCCCGCTCTCGGCCTTAGAGCAAAACTTCAAAAATGAAAAATCAAAAAATTTTGGAGGTAGCTATAGCCATTGTAGCCTTTCCGAGAGGATGCGGGAAAGTGTGCGCCCCTTAACCGTCCAAGAGAAAAGAACTATTTCTATCCCCAAAAAGATGCGACCTTGTTCGGAGGCCTCAGGACGCAACAGAAAACCGACTCGACCCTAGGTTGACGTAGACACCAGAGTGGGATAGTTTCTAAGGCAAATTGGCCTGTCAGGCCACGTGATCTACAAATCTGGCTTCACGCGACGCAAGGTGGCTGGTGGAAAGAATAGGTGATTTTATGAGAGACCTGTCTGTAACGTTGGCATTGAGTGGCCGGGTAATTTTTATGATGCTCGGTTTGATATCCTTCTTCATGGCAAATGGCCTGCTTGCTGCGAATGTGAAGTGCATCAAGCCTAAGCCAGACAAAATCTCAGTTTTTCCGCCAAGCGTCTATGACAAGGAAATCGGGGTTCCTTCAATTTGGCCCGAGAAAATGCCACCGCAAAAACCGCAGTGGCCGAGTCCCATCATGACTTCCACGATGCTTTATCCTGTGCCTAAACCCATTGGCGATGATGTTTTTCGAGATACTCTCTGGTTGGAAGCTAAAGCACCGGGGCAAAAACTTCTTGAACTCAGGGGCTGTTTACACATCCTAGATGGCATGCCCGTATTGTTAGCGTCCTTTTATCGCGTAGAACTAGAATTTGATGAGAATCATCCAACAGCCAAAGCTTGGTTTTATCGCCATGCCGGCGAGGAAATCAGCGTGCTGGGGGAATGGTATCAATACAAGACCATGCATGTGATCCGGCTAGAACGTGTCTTAAGATCCGAATTCCCACCGATTAAGGCAGGCTGACAATTGCCAAGATCTAATGGCATGAGTACCAGCTGAATCGGACCCAAGATCAGCTAGTTATCCCCAGAACCCCTCTATCTTCCCCTTTTATCTAAAGAAACTCCAAGAGTATGCCGATTTCCTATCTCGGGCCCTGGCATTGAGTCCATGGGCTTTGAGAGGAGGACGCTTGTTCCATACGAATCCTATCGCTTTCTTGCCTCGTACGGTCCTTTACGGCCTGATCATGATCGGCATCCTTCTCACTTTGAGCCATTGTGGTGCAAAAGGGAACAAAAGCATGCGAAGTTCCTCTACAGTCATAGCACCTGACGAGGAAGATCAAGGTGGATCTCAAGATGCGGATCGAGCTGAAGGTGTCGACGAGCTAAGAAAGCTAGGCGCCTTAGGTCTGACCTTTCCCCAGTATGTTCGACGACTAAATCGTGAAGAGTTGAGAAAGAGCCTTGTCCCCATCTTTGGCAACACAACTTTAAGCGACCAAGCTGTGGCAAATCTCATTGCAGGTTTTGATGATAGACCGACTGCAGGGCGGTATGAGCAGACTCTGAAATATTTCGATAAGGGTCCCTTGCAAACCGGCATTGAACTCGCCTTTCTCTTAGCGGAGAAATCCACTCAAGTAGCTCAGGTCCGATCTGTGGTTTTTCCGGGATGTGCCCAAGGCGCCTTTCCCATGATTTGTATCCAGAATTTCTTAGAAAAGAGCGTGGCGCAACTTTGGCGCCGGCCCCTTTCTGCTGCCGAGATAGCGGAGCTTGCGACTATTGGATCTACAACAACCTGGACGGCTGAGCAGGTTGAAATACTGATCGCTAGGGTGCTTAGCTCCCCGCATTTTCTTCTTCATTTGCAGGACCTCAGTTGCGGCGACTTAGGCTGTGCAACAGTCAGCCAGGAGAACCAGAACTTCGCCGTAGCGAGTCGTCTTTCCTATGCATTAACCAATGCTCCGCCGGATAGCCTGTTGTGGGAAGCAGCGGCTGCAGCAGAAATTTCTGACCTCAACGCGCTGCGTTCCCACGCCGAGCGTCTTTTAAAAAGCAGCGAAGGGCAGCTGGCCTTAAAATCATTCTTTCATGAATGGTTAGAAACGGAAAAAATTAAGACTCCCCCTGCCGGCTTGCTCACACATTTTGCTATTGCGGAAGCATCCCTCCATGACCTGGCTCTGCAAGAACTGGAATCCTTGTTTACCTACTTGATAGATCGTCCCTATGCTGACGTTTTTGGTACGCGAAAGTTTCCCTTGGATCATGCTGACCTTCGCAAACTATACCAAGTATCGACGCCGAACGCCGATGAATTGCCTGCAGACAGAGGGGGAGTGGCTGGGCGAGTGGGATTTCTCTTAAGCTCCGGCTTGGCCCCATCGATTGTAAGTCGGGGCTTACAGGTGCGAAGAAACTTGCTTTGCCTTCCTATGGCTGATCCAGATGATGCCATTATCGCACAGCGAGATGATGAGTTAGGTTCCTTGGATAGGCTTAGCACCACCAGTCGAAAGATCCTTGAACTCAAAACGTCCCCAAGTTCTTGTATGGGTTGTCACAGCGCCATCAATCCCTTGGGTTTTGTTCTGGATGGTTTTGGACCACTTGGTGACAAAAGAGAGAAAGAGCTTGTTTTCTCACCCGCAGGTGAGGTGTTAAGCCAACTGAATCTGGAAACGTCGACTTCGCTGGTGGATGCGGGCGTCAACTATAGTTGGAAAAATGAAGGAGACTTTTTTGAATTTCTTCGGCAGTCACCCCAGGTGAAAGGCTGTCTCATCCAGCGCATGTTTCAATTTCAGCGCTTTATCCCACGAGAAACCGCCAAACTGGACTATTTTGTGGCCATGGGGCAGGGCATACCGGTTGCAGAGAGTCTTTCAGAAATCTACATGAACCTTATTTTGCGCGAAGATATTCTCCTCCCTATTGTAAACAGTCAATGACAGGAAGACGCTATGATACTTAAGCCGCAGAATCGCAGAATGTTCCTTCAGGCGTCTGGAAAAGCATTGGCGATACCTTTTCTGCCGAGCATCGCTCCCAAAGCCATGGCTCAAGAGGCCGGGTCTGATCAATACTACATTCAGTTCATAACCAATCATGGGCATATGCATGAGGACTTTTTTCCGGCCAGCCAGTATCTCCCGCAAACTTTGGCTCCTGGAGAAAGCGCGGTTTATTATCGAAGTCTAGCTGAAATTCCTGATCCTATTTCCGTGGGCATTGGCCCGGAATTTTCGGATCTCAAGAGCAAGATCAGCATTCTCGACGGACTTGCGGTGCCCGTGGGGGAGCACGAGCACAATTTTTCCCTTGTCACGGCGGCAACGTCTTTGAATGCTCAAGCGCAGTACTGTAACTCTGTGGATGTGGTGCTTGCGGAGTCGGGCAAGCTTTATTCCGTGCCAACGAGTCTGCCTTTGCTATTGCTGCGGCCAAGTTTTGATGGGGCCTATCCCTACAACTTGGGGGTTTCTTTTAAGAATAAAGATACCGCCTCCTATTCCTATATACAAAGCACGGTTGCTGCCTGGAATCGGATCTTTCCGGAAGCAGCCTTGGGAGCAAATGATCTGGCCCTTAAACGAGCCAAGCAAAAGAAAATTACCGATTTGATCTTGCAAGACTACAAATCCGTTCTGGCGTCCAAGAGACTAGGTGCAGAGGACCGACAAGCCTTTTCCCAATACGTGGAATTTGTTGATGAGCTTTCCGTTAGACTGCAGACAGGCATTCGGGAATGTCCTGTGATTCGGGAAGAAACCCGCGTCGGCGTGGGCATTGACTATAATGCGCAAAACCAGGCGATCTTGGGGGCGGAGTCGCTGGATCAGCGGATCAATAATCACATCGATTTGCTGGTTGCCGCCATCGCCTGTGGGGCGACAAAGGTGGCAAGTTTCTATTTGAGTTGCGGCTATTTTAACAACGCTATTCGCGAGGATTACGGGCAGCTTCACGGGCCGATAGGGCACACGATTGATGATCCAAGTTGGCGAGTGCTGGCCAGTCAGAATGCGCAGTGGCGTGGAGCAAAATTTGCTCGGCTAGTGCGTGGTTTAAATAACATCCAGTTGTCCTCGGGTGATACCTTGCTGGATCGTGGCATTACCTATTACGGCAACGAATATGGTGGAGTGCTACACGGTATCGGCCGTATGCATGTCATGGTAGCCGGCAGCGGTGGGGGCAAAATCAGGCCAGGCTACTACATTGACTATCGGCACGTGCGTCATCCCACAGAAAACATCAATGGCATTGCTCGGCCCTATAACAATTTTCTGGTGACCCTTTACAACGCCTTCGGATTGACTCCTGCGGACTATGAACGGGGAGGAAACGCGGGAACCGGCGAGCCTTACAAGTGGATCGGACACCACGAAAGGGACGGCGTTAAGGGTTTTGATAGCTATAGCTCGGATGCGGAGAAGAGAAAGACCTTGCCTTACTTCTATATGGGGTAATCCCGATCGAGCGAAATAAGATGAGGGTCTCAATGATAAAATGTTTGCTCGTCTCTGCAGCCTTATTAAGCCCGCTGGGCTGCGGCTTCTTGCCGAAAAAGAAGGTGCTCAGTATGCGAAGCGAAATCCCAGCCGTACCTGGGATTGTCGATGAGGCTTCCGGATCTAGCAGCACCGAAAGCAGCCCCGAGGGGGAACTCCAACCCATGTTAGAAACTTGCAAAGCTGAAAATAGCCAGGTGATTCCTCTGCGACAGAGCTTCAGCCAACTTTCTTATAAAGAATACGTCAATACACTGAATTCACTCTTTGGCTTTGACGTCCAATCATTGGCCTTAACCTTTCAAGAAACGAGACAGCCAGGTAGCAAGTTTACCAGTGTTGCTGCAGAAACACAGGCCTTTAGTGATCTCCATATCCAGCGTCTCTATTACAGTGCTGAAAAAATTGCCGAACATCTCGTCGCTAACCCTGGTCTGCTAGGGGCCAAAACAGGCTGCAACTTGTCAGATGACTTGGCTAAGACTTGCTATAGAACCACCGTCGATTATTTCGTGCCGCGCATCCTGCGAAGAGAACTAGCTTCGGCTGAGGCAAATCAATATTATGCCCTTGCCGACAATAAGTCATCGCTAGAAGGGGCCCACGCCTTATTTCATGGTTTGCTATCATCACCCAGCTTTCTCTTTGTCATTGAATTTACGGAGTCGGCTTCGGGTACAAAAACGCTCAGTCTCCCGGAGTTAAAAACTCGCGTAGGTCTGCTTTTCTATCGTTCTGCGTCCCATCCCGCGATGGATGCACTTGTTTCCAAAGAGCCTGAACAAATTGCGGCGTTTATTCAGGCTCAGCTGCAGGTACAAGAAGTCAAAGACTCTCTCCTTTTTGCTTTATCGGAGTGGATGAAGTTGGACAAAATCCCTCTGCTAGAAAAAGAAGACCTGGCAGCAGGGATTGTTTTTAATGAGGCGATGAAACAGGCCATAAAAGGAGAGTTAGAGGCTCTTTTGACAGATTATATGTGGAACCAGCCATCCTTTGCCGAGGTTTTGCGCAGCCCCTATTCTTTTATCAATGATCGCGTGTCTGATATTTATGGGGTAACCATGACTGGTGCGCAATTGCAGAAGAAGGATCTGCCCGCTGATCGTAGTGGGATGCTTACCACTCCCGGTCTGATGTCCTTAAGCAGCAAAGCGGCAAGGACTTCCATCGTTAACCGAGGGCTCTATGTGCTGGAAGTTCTAGGTTGTCAGACGATTCCAAGCCCACCTGCCAATGTTATCGTCGATATTGAGGTGAACGATGGCAATGTTGCGGACTTAGAAAAGGCACATTCGGCGAATCCTCAGTGTGCCGGTTGTCATGTTCGCATCGACCCCGTGGGTTCAGGTCTAGAAGGATTTGATCATGTAGGCCTCGTACGAGGAAGCTATCCCAATGGTGACATTGTAAAAACCGAAGGCCGATTCGAGGGCAAGGATTTTAAATCGGCCAAGGAGCTTGCGAATGTTCTTGTGGAGGGTGGGCATTTTGCAAATTGCGCGCGACAGAAAATCGTTGAGTTTGCGCTGCGGGAAAGTCGAGCTGCTGGAAGCTTTTGTCTCCATTCACAATTAGTACCCGATGCAAGCAAGCTATCGTTTTCAGGTTTTCTCGCCGCATTTTTAAGTAGCGACAGTTTCCTGCAGTATCGCCTGGAGCAGTGAGGGCTTTGATTCATGATTCTTAAGAAGGCAAAACATCAACTAAGTCGACGAAGCTTACTTCATGGAGCTGGGGTAACCCTGGCGCTACCTTGGTTGGAGTCCATGGTCAGCGATGGAGGCCTTTTTTTCGACAAGGCCTACGGGCAAGGCGCGGGAAAGATCCCTCGACTTTTTCTTTTTCATTGGCCCCAAGGCGTGGCAGGTGGTCACTCGCTCAATGATAACGCCTTTCATCCCAAATATCGTGGGGCCCTGGTCCAAGCAGGTAAAAGCTTGCCGTCCTTGCTTGCTCCTATGCAAGAGCATTTGAATGACATAAATGTGGTTACGGGCTTAAACTACGGCCCCATTTATAGCACCGCCGGATCTCATGGTCATGCTTCGGCATTTTATACCGGTTACCAAGTCTCGCGCGGTCCGGGTGAATCGGGAGTTGCTAATGGAGCCTCGGTAGATCAGATTGCTGCCGATGCCTTAGGTATCAATTCTCCCATCCGGGCCTTACGAACTTGTGGACCAGGGGGAGTGGACTCAGAAGCCTATTGGTCCTGGCGCAGCGCCGGTCAAAAGAATGATTTTTATCACAATCC
>JBIKVD010000152.1:0-9685 GCA_044357055.1 Oligoflexales bacterium
TTGATGGTGTTCTGTTGCATAACGGCATTTCCCTTCTGTCCGTGCTTCAACACGGGTACGTAAACTTGCTTTGTTTACGAAGGGTATGCCGCCCTCCTCAAATTTCCACACCTAAAGGTGTTACCTCGACGCTGGTGAAGCTTGCCTATGGAGCAACACAAACAGCAGGTATTCTCATGATTAGCGACACTGTTTTCAAAGCAAATCAGCCTAGCCTGTTGCTGACCACCGACAGTTATATCAAGCAGCGCGGATCTATAAGTCAGGGGAGTTATGAGCGGTCCGTGGTTACCGTTATGCAACGTAAGAGTCTGGCCGAGCTAAAGCAGCTTGCGTATAGCGCTAGCATCTTGTCAGCTATTTATGGCTATAATGGCTATCGAGAAGATACCAAGGCCGTTAAAAATGTGTTCTTTTTTTTGGCGGGGAATTTTTTATTGGTCTCGGCCATGAGTTTTTACGACCTGGCTACAAGTGACGAGCCTAGTCTCAGCGGCAATGGACCCACGAGTTTTAAAATTGCCTTACTGCCTTACCCCGCCGTAAGTTGGCATTTTTGATTCAAAACCTCTGCTCCCATTCTTTGTTTCCCGCCATTTGACCCGTCTTTCGAATTAACGGGACTCTTTATCAAAGGTAACATTCCGATATTGTTTAAGATATCGACAATTATTACCACTCTCAAAAAATTCTATTAAGTAAACCCTGATTTGGTCGATAGGGGCTCTGCTGGAAGGTTTGAATCTCCTCCCTGGGGAGAACGATTGAGGCAGGGGATCGAAATTGTCGCAAATGATTCAATTCAGCCGTCAACCCTATACCGTCTCCTACTATCAGGATGGCGAGAAGAAGACGATTCGACGTGTGCCCCCTCCCAAGCTGCACGAGGCTTTGCCGATGGACAAAGTGGAACTCTCACACAAGCGCAACGATGATTTTGAGGCGGGAGAAGTTTATGAAGTCAAACACATCAACCCTAAACACCCGAATACCATGCAACTCATCAATAATGATGGACAAACCACATTTGTGAATCACTATCACACGGTACTCAAGCAGAAGATTGCCCCAAGAGAGGGTGTCGATCCCAGAGATGAATCCATCAATAATGAATATCTATTGTGGCCTTAATCCCAACTATCCCTCAGGCGGACGATCTATCAGGTTATAACCAGCCTCACGACAGTGGTGAATCCAAGCCGTCATGGATTTTTCTATAAGTTCAGAAATTGTCGTCAAGGTTTCGGTCGACACCTTGCCTTGGAGGGTGTTAGTCAAGCGAACCATGGCAGAGAAGCCAAGATTGGCGCTGCGCCCTCGCAAATTATGAAGCACCCGAGCTATAGCATCCTCCGATGAGCGCTCATTAAAAAGACCCTCAGGATCTTCGAGCGATTGGCGGAGAGCTTCAAGATCGGCCAGGGCACAACCTGCAAATTGATCCAAAAGCTTTTGCAAGAAGCTGGTGTCTCCGTCTGCCATGAGAAGCAGCTCTTGGACTTGATCTAAGTTGAGATATGCGGCCATGATCCCTTTTTATCCCCATTTGAGATTTGCCTGAGAGCAGGAAAATTATGCCTAGCTTAGTTCATTTCGTCTAGTGTGACCATGCCGAAAGAATTTTACCGGTATGAAGGGGTGATGCCAATGACAATAGCAACGAAAAAATATCTTGGGACCGAAGCTCAGCTAGTCAGCCTCTCCCTGCGTAAATTCCAGGAGCAGATTGAGAAAGCCTTCTGGCTCGACCCCTTGAAACGAGAAACTTTGATCGCCTGCATCTTGACGGGAGGACATATTCTCATAGAAGACAGGCCAGGAACCGGCAAGACCTCGTTAGCCAAGTTTATTGCTTCATTGCTGGGACTGAGCTTTTCTCGAATTCAATTTACAAGTGATTTGTTGCCATCCGATATCAGCGGCATGATGGTTTTAGATCCTAAAAATAGGGAATACTCTTTTCGAGAGGGGCCTCTCTTTGCCAATTTGGTCTTGGCAGATGAGTTAAACCGCGCTTCTGGAAAAACACAGTCTGCGCTTTTAGAAGCCATGGCCGAGGGAAAAGTGACGATTGACCGCCGTACTTTCTTTCTTCCGGAGCCCTTTATCGTGATTGCTACCGAAAATGATGCGCAAAGTATAGGAACCTATCCAATCCCAGAGTCGCAGTTGGACCGTTTCGCTATAAAGATCGACCTTGGCTATCCACCTCAAGCTAAGGAGATAGAGATCATGCAGCTCAAGAATGACTTTTCGGAGGTCTCTGTTTCACCAGTGCTTCAAGCTAGTGAGATTCTGGAGATTCGCGCGCAGATTAGGGATACCTTCGTAGCTTCGGAGACCGCTGCTTATATAAGTAACATTCTGCATGCGTCGCGGACCGATAAGCGTATACATCAGGGAGTATCCACGAGAGCTGGGATCTCTTGGGTATCAACGGCTAAGGGATTGGCTTACCTCCGCCAACGAACTTTTGTGATCCCCGAGGACTTGCTAGACTGTGCCCCCTTTGTTTTGCCTCATCGCATTTTGGTAGAAAGAGGCAGTGCCCCCGCAGCGATCGCAGACTTACTACAGTCCATCGCCATACCTTAAGGGGCAGATTATGTACGCAAAGGGGGTAAATCGCGGGTTGACTTTTCCCAAGCCGGGTATCTATGGCACTGGTCTAATCCTGATCGTCGGGCTGTTAGCAATCAGCACCGGCATTAACGGGCTGTATCTTTTTCTGGCCTTTGGCTTAGCGACTTTGGTGGTTTCTGGATTGCTTTCAGAAAGGATGATTCGAGCCATCTCGGTCCCCTTGCAGCATGATGTCGTGGTTGATCCTGACAACGGCTTTCTCCAGATCGAACTGACGAATATGGCTGAAGCTGGGTATCGTATCGAAGTCTATCTGCAATCTCTCGCAAGGACATCTGGGCTTTTGACGAAAACTCCCGATAATGTTGCTTTTGGGCAGGTTATGGCCATTCAACATCGTGAGCGGCAAAGCGTCAGGATGCGTTTGGAGGTGCCCTTATCGAGAGGGATTCATTCTGGATATTGGCTCTATATTCGCACGGGATTCCCTTTTGGACTCCTAGACAAGTTTAAGATACTCCCCCTACCGTTTGCCATTGTCGTGCCGCCAAAGTCAGTAGATGGGGACTCCCGATCTGGCTCTGATGAGCAGCGGGAAGCTCGCTCACCGCAGTCTCAGGATGAATTTGTCGGTCACCAGCGCTTTCTGCCTGGAGATGCGGCTAGGCTGTTAGATCATCGTCGAAATGTGTTTCGCCTCGAGGAGGATTGGCTGCTCAAGAAATATGGTGGTCCGGAAGTCGCGCCGCAAAGTACGCTGGACTTCTCGCGACTTCTGCAAACCAACGACGAGCTGGAATACGAGGCGGTATTAAGCAGCCTCTATGGAGCAGCTACACGATTTGTAAATGTCAGTCGACAGCGCCTGTTTGTTAAGGGGCAGGGCGGATATGAATTGGGTGTAGGGAATGTTGCAAAATTTTTTGCTGCCTTTCCCCGGTTCGAACAGCAAGCTGATTTGCATGACTATCTGGTCCGCGGCGCCTAGAACGCAGACGAAGTGGAGGGGCCTCGATCCATGAAACCTAGGATGTTCCAATGTCAATAAGGGCAAAATTTGCCAATGTGGGATCTCGTTACCTGAACTTGACGAGCTATTATCAGGGTACCTGGAGCCTTTTGTTAGTTTTTATGTGGTTTTTAGTCATTTCAGTTTTTGATAAGTGGATTTTGCCAAGTTGTGCCTTCTTATATTGCCTGCTACAAGTCCATAAATGGATTCAGGGACGATCCTTGATTCCCGTTTGGCTAGGGTCCAGCATCGCTTTGGTGTCCTTGTCAATTGGAGTGGGCGATTTTGCCATGAATCCGTCCATTAACAGGCTCCCTGAGTTTCTTATTGTCTGCCTGTTGAGCTTAACTTTTGCTCTCTTTGGTATGATCCCTGCTTATAGATTGCATTGGCTACAATTTTCGAATGTAGTGTTGATTTTTATTGGATCGTTGTTGCGAGAGGGCGGTTTGACGTCTTTCGCGCTGTCGTTACCGATTTTTTTGCTGATGATTTTGCAGATGAATGCAGCAAACATGTATTTTTATCTACGGGATGGGGCTGGGTGGAGAGCGACACTCAGAATTGATCGTGGACTCTACATCAGAAACTTCTTTATAACCTATTTGATCGGACTGGTCTTTGCGGTTGGGGTTTTTTATGGATTCCCACGCGCAAAGGAATTAACGCTTTTTACCATTTCAGGCGAGGAGGGTTCAGAGACTGGCTACACTGGTGCGGTGGATTTTGCCGGCAGTAGTCCGATTGCTGAATCTAAGCGCATCAATCTGGTTGTTGAAGGAGAAGGTGTCAATGCGATTCGCTCTAAATCGATCCTATGGAAAGGAGCGCATCTAGAGTCCTTTGAAGATCACAAATGGCGGAGAAGAGGGAGGAGTCTTCTTCCCGGAGAAGTCAAGCCTCCTGACTCGGAAGAATCCACTAAAGAGATGGCTTCATTTACGGTAATGCGGGAACCGACGCCTCTACTTGATCTATTTTATCCGGGAGATTTCTTGGCCGCGAATGCCAGTACAAGGACTCCTGCTTCTGTTCAATTTTTGCCGGCACGAGGGTTGTTCCTGACCCAGCCGGCCTACCGTCGAATCCTTTACGATCTCAAGGTCCATTTGGGTCCTAGCGCTTTCCCCCCGGATATCTTGAAATCCATTCCTCCGACGGATCGTGATTTTTCTAAGGACGAAGTTTGGCAGCACCTCCTGTTTGTTCCTGAGGATATTCTCTTGGACCCAGAATTTAGACAATGGATCGCACGCTTTGAGGGGGTTCGGGGAGCCGCGGGCACCATTGAAAGACTCGACGGAATTTTTAAGAAGGAATTTATAGGCAGCATGCAGAATTCTATAAGTGACGAGCGGCCTATTGTCGCCTTCTTAGCTCGCCATAAGCGTGGTCATTGTGAGTTTTTCGCCTCTGCTGCGGTTCTTACCTTGCGTGCTGGGGGCGTGCCAGCCCGGTTAGCGGTAGGCTATCGCGGGGGGGATTATAATCAATTCTCAAAAGCCATAGAAATCAGGGCACTGCATGCGCATGCCTGGGCGGAAGTCTTCCATACTCAGTTGGGTTGGATTCCCTTGGATTTTTCGCCCCAGTTCCATGAAGAAATGGCATCTTTGGGCCCCAAACCGTGGCAGCAACTGCTGTCTTCCACCCAATTTTGGTTCCAGAAATACGTCATGGATTACAATCGAGATACCCAGAGGGAAATTCTCGCGCAACTACGCTCAAGCATAGCCCCGGAAGAGACCCCGGGGGAGCGAGGTGCTCGCAAATTCCTGTGGCGATGGCTGGGTGGCACCGCGGCTCTGGTCCTAATGGGGGCCTTCCTTTGGCAATGGCGTCGAAGGAAAATCCCTCGTCAGCGCTCGCGCCAATTGAGCTGGAATAGTCGAAAATTGCTGCTGCAATTACGTTTTCGGGGGTTTGTACGCGCCGCCGCCGAACCCTATAGCGTGTTCTTCGCACGTGTCACTCCGTCTTTGCCCAAGCATTTGCAGGGGCAAGTGAGAAGGGCGGAACCGGATCTCATGAAAGCCCTTTACGGCCCCATTGAGAAATGATTGAGTGAAAGTGTTACTGAACGCACCGACTCAAAAAAATCTGCGGGGAGAGGAATGGAATGAGGACTCGAAAATTAGAAGCTCTCAGTCCCTATTTGTCTTTTTTACCTTGCGTGTTACTGGGCGTCTTCGCTTCGTGTGCCAGTAAACCAAGTCCCTTGGTATGTCCTCCGGGTGAAAGGAGTCCGAACGCTACGCGAGAATGCGTCATGCCGCAGGAGGCTGCGCCTGAGGGAGAGGAGGATAGTATCGCCTTAACGAGTTTGGGCAGCGTGAATGGGCGTGGATTTTTGGTAGAGTCCGCATTTTTTTGGGTTGAAGAGGCCTTTTCCGATCAACCGATGAATTTTTATGTAAGCAATCAAGCGACGATCGCGCCTTGTAATTTCAATCCAAAAGGTGAGGATCTACTGGTCGATGGTCGCTATGTGGAGCTTCGTTTTCAGCTTGAAAAGTCTGGAGGCTCTGAGTTTGCCTTAGGGTCACCCCAGGCCCCTCTGTTGAATTTGCAGATTGCGGATGTGGTAACAACTCGGGATGAAGAAACAGGGGTTGGGGAAGGTTCAGGACAACCCTGGCAACTTAGGCCTTTGGCCCTGCGCTTTGGAACTTTGAAGGTAGATGCTTATACGGACGAATCACCAATTAAGCTAGAGCTGGTCTCTAAGTTCCAGCAAGGGGATGATCAGATTGAGCTGAATGGGGCGTTCCTAGCCTCGCGCTGCCCAGAAAAAGACCTGGTGTATCGAGAAACTACGGAAGACTGACCTCAATCCTCGTCAGACTCCACCTCCTCCCGAACAGAACGTTTAATGGCACGCACGGCTTTGTTTGTTTTTCCCACCGTTCTTCTACCTGCCGAGTCTTTTTCATGTTGTTTTCTTACCTGACCCTCAATGGCGGTGAAAGTCTTGTTAATAACGGCCTGAAAATCTCGGCCTGAGGTTTTGGAGAAAAACCGTTGTTTTTGGCTAATGTTCACTTCCACTTCCGCAGTGCCTTGATTCATCAGGCCTTTGGCACTAAGGCCCGTGATAGACAAACGAACATCGACCTTAGCTGCACGTGGCAGGCGGTCCAGATGTTTCGAAAGCTGTTCTATGCGTTTATTGACCAAAGACTCCAAAGCGGGGCTGGTCGGGAAGTTTGTGAAAGCTAAATTGCAGATAAGCATGGTTTGTCTCTTTGCATGTAAGGCCTTAAGACGGCGTTGATCGCCTGGGAATCATATCGGGTTGGAGCTTGAGATGCAAAATGTTTCAGATTTTGCCTTTGAAAGCGGCGACCAGAGGTGCTTTGCTTGCGCCCCGAATTTCCATCCAAATATCTTGGTAGTGCCAAGCAGGGGGATCAAAAGGTGATTGGAGATGATCAGCCTGCAAGCGGAGATGACCCGTTGCGGCAAGGAGTTTACGCACGGCGGGGTTCTGATCATATTTGGCCTGCATGGCTCGACGGATCAGCTTGTAAAACGCTGCGGTCTTGTTGTAGGCCCGATAGGGCATTCTTTCCCCTCGATACGATACCCAGTCGATGTTGTGTTTATCCATAATTTCTGACGCCTTGCTGCCGAAACGCTTAGCGTTAAAACCAACCATTTTCTGCAGCGCCAATCGCGATACGGGAAATGCCTTAAACTCAGCGAATTCCATGCGTGGATCGTTAGGACCTTCTGGTAGTTTCAACGATTGCCACAAGCCCTCAATGCTTTGATAACGCTCTCCGTCTAATTCAAAAGGTGTTTCGGCAAAATTAGAAAGCAATCCAAGCTCATTCCGCTTCGAAAGGACGACGCATCCAAGACCCGCCTCATGAGGCAAGATTTCCCAGCTTGGCTTATGGCTTTCATCGAGAAAGGCCCACCAATGGTCGGGAAATGAGCCCGCCATTAGCGTTTGCGCACTCATTAGGCCCATAAGAGAGATTGAGAGCCCGAGGAAACAGGTCAAAACGGTCATGAGCAGACTCCAGGTTTCAAGACGAACGGGTGTCAGGCTGATCCTCAGTTTAAGCTCTCCTTCTGTCAAATGAATTGTTTCTGCTCCGTAAAGTGTGCGATAATCTTACGGTATTTCTTTCAATATTCATTATTAGCATAAAATGCGCTGTTTTCGCCAAAATTACAGCGCCTGGTGCTAACGAGATGTATCGCACGGGATGGGAGCAAAACATCATGGGTGAAGTAAAGCATTTGGTCCTAGATCAAGGCCAAGTAGAGCGGGAAATCATGAGCATTTTCCAAAGGCAAGCGACGCATTTGGACAAATTGATTGTCGAACTTGCCGACTTTTCCCTAAAAACCCCCGACATGGATTTCTATCGGGCGATTCTTTATTTGCTTACCCATCTCGAATTTTCTGAGCAAGAAGCCCTGGCCCATTGGCAGGCGATATGCGTGCATTATCGCCAACTGTGTACAACCACCAAAAGAAGTATGGATATTAGAGTTGCGATCCTAGACTATTTTCTTGATGTCACGAAAAAAATTAACCAGCCCAAAATTATAGAAATGAAGGTATTCCAAACCGCCCAAAGCCAGTTGGTGCGTGATGAAATGACCGGACTCTTTAATTACCGGCACTTTAAGGAAGTCATGGCTGTAGAGCATAGGCGGGCCATCGCCAACAATGATTATCTATCCTTAATATTGATTGATATCGATAATTTCAAATTGGTCAATGATACCTATGGACACATGGCTGGCGACGTTGTGCTGCGAGAGGTTGCAAAGAGAATGGAAGCCTCACTTGCTCAGAGAGATCCGCTCTATCGCTATGGCGGAGAGGAGTTTGCCGTCATTGTCCCCCGGGAGCCAAAATCCGATGTACGAAAAATAGCAGAAGCTTTGCGATCAAGTATTGCGGAGACTCCCATTCATATCGAAAAGGATCTCATGGGAAAGGCCATAGAGCTTCCAGTGACAGCGTCATTCGGAATTGCTAACATTCCCAGTGATGCGGTAGAATCTGATACCCTTATCCAGAGAGCAGACAAAGCTCTTTATGTTGCGAAAGCGAGTGGGAAAAATACCGTCAAACTATATTCCGACAATATGCGACACCATCAGCGTCGGCAGTATCGTACCAAAATGACGATTGATCGCATGCAAGAAGAAAAGATCGAAATTGAAACTCTAGACATTAGTGAGGGGGGCATGCAATTTTCCACGAATGCAGAAATTCGTGCGGATGAATTGTTTAAAATACCCTTCGGTGATGCTAGCAAGAAGCGGATCTTTTACTGTCAGGCGGTTCAGGTACGCAAAGACGACAGCCGTTTTGGCGTGACGGTAGGGGTTCGCTTTGTCAATTTCGGCAGAGAAGATAGGGACTTCATCAGGAACTATTTAGAAGGTGCGATCTAAGAAGTCCCCGAACTTCATTGGTCAGAAAAGCCTGAGTTTTATAGGGTTTTGTCTTTATATTGGAAAGCTTCAACTCGGGTTATGTCGTCTCCCTGATAGGAAAAGGACAAGTCACCCGCCTCAAGCTTCCCTGCTTTGTCAAAAAAATCAGCCCCTGCAGCTGTGAGTACCTGTGCGACTTCTGCCTTTGTGGCTCTATGAATGACCAAGGCTGACAAAACCTGGATGGAGTCTTGGCGGCGATGATCTCTATTTTCCCATATGGCGACCATTTCCTGGCCCATCTTGACTTGGCCATGACCCCACCAAGCGATCAAAACATTGAGAGTTAAGGACAATCCCAATAAGTACTTCATTCCTTTGCCTCACAGAATTTTACATTAAGATGGGATAGATGAGCTGTCTTTTCAAAGGGAGTACTCTAGCGCATCTCAAGAGTCGTTGAAACAGTTCTGTCCAAAGTTTGTCGAACATTATTGTTGTTAGGGTTGGAAATCGATATTTTCCAGTGGTCATGAGGGCTAGGCTCGGCCCCATATGATGAAAAGTTATTGACCTATTCATAAGTTGAGTTAGATTTTGTTCTGTGCTATCGTTTTGTAATTATGAGAAAATCCTGCCCCATACCCCGACGAAACCTAGGCATAGCAAGGGTTAGAGCCATCA
>JBIKVD010000466.1:0-2835 GCA_044357055.1 Oligoflexales bacterium
CGGCGCTTTGGTGGTCGAGGTGGGTGTTCATGACATGGATGGGGGTGTCACTCGCGAGATCTCGCAGGGAAGCCCAGGTTGCGATGCGATTCATCGAGGTACCCCAGGGAAAGGGACCCCCAGCAGGATCGGGCTGGTTGGGAGTGGGAGAGAGCCAGAAACTGCCGCCAGCCTCCTTGGCAAAGGAGTCGCGCTTATAAAAGATGGGTACCATTTCGCCAGCCAATAACCCGTCGTCTCTACCCGCTGCCAGGTAGTCATAGTCAGGGAAATGTTCGGTTAAATAGGAAAGCTGATCAGCAAAGACTTCTTGCAAGCCGATAATGTCGGGATCGTGTTTGCGAATCAAATCCACGACATGATGTTTGCGGAAGTTCCAGGCATAAGGGCCATCTTTAGGGTTGTTAAAGCGGATATTGTAGGTCATGACTTTTAAGCAGGCCTCAGCCCTTGAGATTGTGGGCATGATTAGGAATGCCATGATAAAGATCGCTATCTGGCCTGAAAGCGCGCGCAAGTTCGCCTTAAACATGGGTGCTCCTGTTTAGCATTTCTAGATGTTCGATTTTTCAGTGTTTCGAATTGTCGAAGAGAGTGTCTTACCCAAAGATTTAGGTCAAATGTAAATTGTGTTAAGTTTTGCTTTGCACTGCTTAATTGGCCGGGTTGAGAGAAGATCTTTTTAGCGATTTTCGGAAGATTTTTTAATTTCCGCAATGGCTTCCGGCAAGGAGGGATTTTCGATCAGGTTCCCGTCAAAGGCCTCGTTCACGTAGTCTTTATAATGGTCTCGATGTTTCTGCATTTCGTCGATATTGATGTTGAGAGCTCGAAAACACCCTGAGGGATGGGTGTCAAAACTGCCGGAATCTTCGCCTTGTTCAGCGAGCCTTGCCAAGCAAGTGGCGGTTGCCGTTTCTGGATCCGAATCCATGATTTGCCCCTCGGCCAGATGCTTACTGGCATAGGCTTCCTTCTTGAAGCCGGCGCGCAAATAAATCTCAAAACCGACTTCATCGGCTTCGAGTTCATGGCGTCGAGCCAGGCTAAGATGTTCTTTCATGCTTTTTAGCCAACGCTCCTTAAGGAGATCTCCCTCTGCCATGTTTTTCCGCAAGGCCGGGAGCACGGCTTCGGCTTGAGTTGATTGGCCCCATAGCTTTTCAAGCTTCTGTAAAGGAGAGTTGAAGTCCTCGTCACCAAAAGACGCTGGGCGCAGCGGTAGAAGGTTGCGTAGCTCTTGCAAGATCTCTTCGCACGAGGGCGTTTGGCACTCCGCTCTGGCTGTTTCAAGCATGCCTTTGAATTGCGCTTCGGTGGTGGCAATGTGTGCATTCATCGCGACAAAATCGGAGTGGTAAGCTTTGAAAACAGCAATGGTTCTCTCCCCATGCTGCATCGTCACATGAGCGAGTTCGTGGCTAAGGGTGCTGGCAAGGTCTGTATCATTTTTTGCCCGCAGGATTCTCCCCGTCCAAAAGGTGATGCGGCCATTAGCATTGCCGGAAGCATTTTCCATGGGATCGTGCTTCATAGAAAAACAAAAGTCGTCCAATTGGTAAGGGCCCGCGAAAGTTTGTCGATTCTCCGGGTGCTCGATGATAAAAGCTGCAAGCTTGGCCACATAATCGGTAGCCACACGGTAGCGCTGCGTGTCGGCCTCGTGTTCATCGGCAGTGGTAGCGCAAGCAGCGGCGGTTTTAGGTACCTGGGTCTGGCCAAATTCGTGTTTCAACTTGGAATCGCCGTGGGGAGTCTTGCAACCCACAAGACCGATGGCCGACCCGACTAGAAAAAAAAGGCAGGCAATCAGCAATAGGCATCTCGCTTCAGAGCCTTTCTTCCCAGGATTCAGTTTTTTCATGGCATTTCACTCCACGCAGCTTTGTATTTTAGACGGAGGTCAGCAGCTCTATGGCAGTCTTCACCAGACTAGGGATCGTCGATTCTGGACTTTGTTTTATGCCTTGCCACAGGGTGGGATCCAAGCCCTTTGCCGTGCTGGGTCCGATGGCGACGGCATTTAAAGCGTTTTTGCTCAGGCTTGCGGCTTTGACCAAGGGTGCAAAAGTTCTTGCCGCCTGGGGCGAGGCAAAAGCAAAGACGATGCGGTTTTGGTAGGGAAACAAATGGCTTTCAATATCTTGAGCGCGCAGTTTGGTATGACCGTCATCCAAAAAAGGCCCCCAATCCTGGACATAGGTGATGAACTCGCGCAGCTGAAAGCCCCGGGCTTGGAGTGTCTCGCCAATTTGGAAGGCGACATCCGCACCCCGCCACCACACCAAAGGGATTTTAGGATCCAGATTTGAGACGAGAACTTTGGCAAATTGCTTTCCGTCCTCGGCTTCTCGATGACAAGTCACTTGGGTCATGCCCGCTTGCCGTAAGGCTTTTGCGGTCTGAGGACCAAAGGTATGAAAGCTACAGCTTTGCAAGCGGTCCAAATGTTTTTGCTGCAAAAATCGCAGCGCATTTTGGCTAGTCACTAATATTTGCTCGTTTTGCCGATGCAGGGCTTCTTGGCTAAGGCTTTCAGCGCTGGGCGCGCTGATTTGCTGACTTGGCCAATGGATAAGGTCCACATTTTTTGGCAGTTCTGGCGCCAGGATATCTTGGTCCTGTTCCCAGGTTTCCAAGCTGCGGGTCCAAACGAGAGCCTTGTTAGCACTCATGGGCTTTCTTTCTGTCCCAAATTGTGGGGCTGCGGAGCCTGGCCGCGATCGCTGCGATACTGATCTCCTTTTCGCAGCATGGCAGCCAGCAGGCCCTCACGATCTTGTTTAAGCAGCTCTGCACGAAGCTGGCTCAAAATCGGATCCAGGCCTAGGTTGG
>JBIKVD010000467.1:0-2815 GCA_044357055.1 Oligoflexales bacterium
TATCGTTACCGGTCAGGGGCCGGCCATGGCTCAACATTTTGCGGTGGCTTTGGTAGCGGCGCTTTGCGGCATGAAGGTAGCGAAGCAGGTGACCGAGGATTTGTTGTTAAAGTAGTTCCGACGAAGTCAATATTTCACGCAAATCATCATAGTGCGTGTGATTAGCTAATATAGAGCCACTCTTTTCTCTGAACAGACGGCACTATTCCCATGAAAACACCGGACGTTTGACCTTTATGTTATTGATACCGCTCCACTGTGACGGCGTTTTGACATTTAACTGCACTGGATAATCTACACCTTTATTCATCATGCCAATACCGCCTGACTTGATGTGAAAAGAGACGCATTCCAAGCCAGTCACCGGATCTACTCCTGACATAAATGCATAGGCAGTTAATCGGGTCTCGTCATCGATAATCATTTCGAGCGATTCGATATCGGCGAACATCGATCCCCCACTGGTCAAGTTTTCGAGGCGGGCGCCAATGGTAAATTGAGGAATCCACTCACTGGCAAGGTTTGATTCAAAACCGCAGCTAAATTCGATGTGCCAATTCGCTGATACCAGATGGAATTGACCACTGCCGCTCGCCTGCAAACCAGACACGGAATTCTTTGCAGCTACAGATGACGGTTTTCCTTGGACAGGCATTAATCCGGTTACATTCCATTGCAAATCATGCTGATTAGCAAAACGGACTTTATAACCGTCAGATGGATCCAGGTCTAGGCTGCGGTCGACTCTTACCACGAAATAAGGTTTGTTGTCCCCGTTCAGCCCTGTATAAAAAGTGCCCGTCCACTGGACAGTGTGGGATTGTCCGGCTGCACTTACAATCTCAATATTAGGATCAGCGTTGTCTCGAAATGCGGCATAATAAGCGTCCGGTTTGTCAATTTCCTTAGCTGAAAAGACAATCACGTCATAATTTGGGGATAGCAAAACTCTTCGAACTTCCTCTTCGAGCCCAGAATCGCTGATCCAATGAAATTCGTTCGGTGTCAATATTAAGGGAGGGTTTTCCCAAGGTCGATGAACCGGAAATTGATCGCGAATGCTAAGCGCGGTGTATGCGTTTCGCGAACTCAAAAGGGGTGTGAGTTGACTGGGATCTGTTTCCTGCGACTGCCTCATGCCCCAAGTCATTCCTATATTTCCTTGCGACCAATCGGTGAAAGTATTAACGTGAATAAGAAGGCCAAAATAGTTTTTATCGAGAATTTTCTGGCCAAGGTGATTGTAATTCAATTTGACCCATCTACCTCCGACGAAGACTTCATTAAATGTATGACTACTCCAGGAGCTCCTGCTTTTTCCGACCCCTGCAGTAATAGTCATGCGGGTTTTATTATCCTGAATGCCGGAGCGAAGTAGGTCCATTTGCTGATCGCTGTATGAGTCAATGGGCGGAATAGCCAAGACGATTCTCGTGGGAATTCCTAATGCTCGCAGGATGGTCGTTAATAAAATTGCCGAAGGTGTGCAAGATCCATACTTGCGAGCGGAAAAAAGTTCCTTACCCATGAATCCAAGTGATGCAAAGCTCTCCAAAGGTTGACCTATATAGGGAGCGTTGATCTCTTCGGTGAACACTTGGGAGCGCAATGCTTCAATAATTCGATAGTCTTTTTCGGTAAATTCCACATGATAGGCAGTGTAAGGGGCGTCGCTTGCAAATTCAGACAGGACTTTGTCGCTGACAGCCTTAACCAATTCAACATCTGTCAGTTGTTTGGGATCGATTCCATCGGCAGCCAACCATTTCAGCACAGCCTGTTGAAGCTGTTCATCCCAATTAGTTGTCAAGCCAGGTTTCAAATATGTTTGCATGGCTTCCGATGGACTTTGCCAGCTCGAGCTGCTCTGCATTTGCTCATAAATAGTGGTATAGGGATAGACCACAACTCGAATCACGTTTGAAAGGCCGTTATCAGTTTCGAGCCTTGCATCTTGCTCAAAATTATTCATTGCAGTTATATCGATTGGGTCAACTATCTCAACAAGTAACTCGACCGTATAGGCATATTCGCGCCTTTCATTCCAGTCCCCATCCGGTTGCCCGTCAGCGTCTGAGTCCGCAGAGTTAGGATCTGTAAAATATTTGTGAATTTCCTCAAAATCGGATAGCCCATCAGAATCTGAATCTTTGTTGGAGTCAAAGGGGTTAAGATTCGTGAAATTTGCTGAACTGGTTAAATCTTTGTTAGCCATTTTGCATGTACTGAACCAAAACAGGCTCAGAACTAGAAGGGTGAGTTTCAAGCTTGTTCCTTTATTTTGGAGTTGGCTTAGCGGATCTTACTAAAAAACAGATTTTCTTGGATTCAACAAATATCGTCTCGCATAAAAAGCACTTCGTCAAAAAAATAACTGCCGTCGTATCGCAAGCGCCGTGCTGCGATCAACTTGCGGACTATATTTAATACCCTTAGTTTTGATTTGCTGTTATAGACCTGGCAGACAAACTCGCGACAGAACCGGCAAATGGTCTGAAGGATAGATCATGGTCTTAGCCACCGGATACTGCTCGTCTGGCACTTGATAATCCAGGACATCGCCCAGATATCTCACAAAAATATGGTCAATATGAGAGCCGTTTCCCACGAGTTTGGTCCAAGCCGTCAGGGTCGTCTTCTGTGCATTGATATAGGGTGCAGATTTGGACAAGAGAAAAGCATCTTGAAAAGGGTTTTTGCCAAAGAGCCCCTGGAACTCGACAGCCTTGGTGGTCATATTAAAATCACCGATGAGGAGTGTGGCATCCTGGGCAAAAGGCGCCATGAAGTGATGCAATAGGTTGATGCTTTTGCC
>JBIKVD010000468.1:0-2811 GCA_044357055.1 Oligoflexales bacterium
CTACCAGCAGGGACTCTTGCCGAACTTTTGCGCTTAGTGGGTGATTGCTTTACGAAACTTGGTGATGCAAAGTCTGGTCGTGAAGCTTATGAAAAGGCGATTGCCCTGCATCCGAAGCATGCAAAGGCCTATATTGGTTTGGGAACGATCGCTCTGATGCAACAAGAAAATAATCAGGCTATTATCCTCTTTCAGAAGGCTGTGGGTTTCGCGCCCGGTGATGACATGGCAAACCTTGGACTAGGATTAGCATTCCAAGGCTTGGAGGAATTTCACGAAGCCGAGAAGTGGATTCTCAAGGCCCTTTCCCTCAATCCCGTCAGTACCTTTGGTATCTATACTCTGATGAGTATTGCGGGAAAAACGAAGCGCTACGAGCATACACGGGATGCGCTAGAGAGATATCTGCAGATAGTACCTAACGATGCAAATATGATGTATGCATTGGCTGGTATCTACTTTGGTGCTGGACGGCGCGATGATGCCGGTAGGCTGGTAGATAATATCCTGGTCGGAAATCCTCAGGATAGCCGAGCCTTGGAGCTTAAGGCACAGCTGTCTTCTTCTTCATCCTTGGCAGGCGGCAAGGTGTCTTAGGTGAGAATCAAGGAATGTTGCGTTTCGTCGAATACAATCGGCAGGTGTTGCCAATACCCGTTCCCATTGATTCTTTGGATCATTTGTTTGAATGGTTGAAGAGTTATGTGATGCCTGAAGGTGCAGAGATATCCCAGGTTACGGTAAACGCGACACCTTTACCTGACGACTATTATGAGAGACCTAAGGAGTTTCCTAAAGTGTTGGCAGCATCGGACCAAGTTGTCGTTCGCGGTGAGAAGCCGCAAGAGCTGCTGCAGCAAGCCATTGGAATGATGCAAGAGTATGTGGCTCTTCTGCTTGGGCAGGTTCAACCGCTCGCGCATGCTGTTCTAACCAGGCCATCTGGTGATTATAAGGTCTATCTACGGGAATTTATCCTGGACGCGGATTCTCTTCTTGAGCTCTTCGAAAGTAGTTCCAAGTTGGCTGATTTTCGTCAGGATCCATTCGTCGGCTTCTCGGCGGAAATGATCTTGTTACACCGGGATGTGGCGAGACTTCGGCAGCAGCTGCTGAGGGAGCATGCAGAAGAAACGGCACGAATTCTGCTAAATTGTTGTGAACCAAGTTTGCGGGCGTTGTCGCAGCATGGTGCGGAGATATGGACTCGTTGCCTTATCGACCACCGCTAAAGGTCCTTTCAGAAAAAATCCATTTACGTTGTTGTCGGCAAATACCTTTGTCACCGTGCCGACCTAAAAAGCAACCCTGATATAGGCTGCTACGCCTCCAACAATGGATACCAGGCCTCTCATATTGTCAGCGCTAGACATACATCCATAGAACGCAGGACTGCATAAAGTCCACTGAGCTTTCAGTTGGTCCGCTTGGCGCAGTAGCTAGTGATAGATTCGGCTTGGCGAGTTGGATTGGATAAGGTTCATGTGTGAAACACCGCCAGTGTTTGTGAAATTCGCATTATTGGCTGTCTTTAAACTCTAAAATTGAACTTGGATATTTACTGCTGAGAGAAGAATTTTGTCGGCTTAATCATACATGCCTTTGTGGTACCAACCGTCCTGCCATTCAACTCAGCAACCTTGTCACGTCTCATCTTACTAACCGTCACCCCTTGTTTTTATTTTCATTAATTTCAGAGACTTTGCTACAATTAGATAGACTGATGAGCTTAAGCTCAACGTGCGAACACGCACTCCTGGCGAAAAGCAAAGAGTATGGCAGAGTGGGTCTTAGATCCATAAAGAAGGCAATGATGCGTTCGGCAATGAAATTCGAGAAATATTTTCCTCCAATCTTCCTTGGATTGGTTTGCTTATCTCGTGCTACGGTCGGGGGTGCCGAAGCATTAGACTTTGCCCAGTGGGAGGCCGCCCATGCACAAGAAGCAAATCAGTCAGATAGCCAAGACACGGCTTTTATGGAGCGGATTTCCAAGGACGACAAAGTGACAAAGTCCTTTGTGGCTCTTAAATCGCTTCTGCCGGAGCAGCAAAAAGATGGTCGATCTTTAGCCATTGAGGTTATGGATGAGCTGAGTGCGGGCGATGTCCGCGGCTTGGCGATGCATCCATTGATCTCGCATATGCTCTTGTCTTTTTACAATCTTGCATCGCCAAAAGACCCATATACTAAACTTGCAAGCGACTTCCTTCATGTGATTGGCGGTTCCAGTTGTGCAACCAAGGATTTTGTGGATGGTCAGCTTTTTACAGCTACCCATGATCAAGAAGCCTATACGCTCTATTTGAGAATCATCGCCGACTTCCGTTCCTTGCGAGCTAGAAGGAAAAGTCTAAGTTTGCTTATGTCTCAGATGCCCGAATCTTACCAAGCTATTTTTAAGCAGGACCTTCAACTTCTGCTTTTGGATCTTCCTGATTTGGCGAAGAATGCGGCATGGTTGGGCCTTGGGGGATCCACACCCGTCCCAAGCGATGCGGAACGCTTTGCTGATAACCTCAAGAGCTTCCTTAAGAAGGGTCAGTGTCAACAGGCTGCACTGCTTATTGACCAGCAATTGCTACTGCAAGGTTCCACGTTGAATGAAGTCGTTGATCATTATGAGCAAGTAAGCCGTTGTTTGCGTAAGGGTGCGCTGAAGGAGCGGGTTGAGTTTTGGGAAGCAAGAAGGCCTCAACTTGTTAAATCTCATGGTTGGGTGGCAGATTTACGAGTAAATCAAAAGCTTTCCCATGTTTATTGGGTTAGCAATCAGTTCGAGGAAGCGCGTACCTACATAGGCCTGGCGAT
>JBIKVD010000469.1:0-2801 GCA_044357055.1 Oligoflexales bacterium
GTCTGCAGGTACTGCATAAGCTCAAGCAGTGCCGCGGGGGCAACAAATAGAATGGGCACATCAGTGGGGTAGCTCGGCCAAGTCAAGACTTCGCTGATCTTTTGGCCAAACCTTTGGCGGATCCCTTCTATTTGCGCGGACCACAGGGCACCAAACTTCTCCTGAGGGTTACCGCCGTTATGTGGCAATACCGTCCTAATGTCATTATTACCTAGCATGGATCCCATCACCTCTTGTTCAATGTCTTGATCGCTTTAGGCTTCTTAGCCCATTTTCTATCTGCGTCGTGTGGCTATTTGTCGGCCAATAAGGATGACTTGGGACCGCCCGATAGCTCTGCGGGTGGGCGGCCTAAGCGGAGGCCCTTCTCGCGAATTTGCGAACGCGTGGCTCCGCTCTGCACTAATTGTTGCAGCTCCGTAAGCGCAAATAGCACCATCTCTGGTGATGGCGGGCAACCAGGAATATAAATATCTACGGGAATGATCGTATCGATACCTTGTACAACGCTGTAGACATCAAAAATGCCTCCAGAAGAAGCGCATGCCCCAAAAGACATCACCCACTTCGGCTCACTCATTTGTTCATAAACCGTCGTCAATACCGGAGCCATTTTCTGCGTAATGATACCCGCGACGATCAGCATATCGCTTTGTCTCGGCGAAAACCGAACCACCTCGGCCCCAAACCGCGCCATGTCATAGTCTGAGCATAATGTTGCCATCATCTCGATGCCGCAGCAGCTCGTGCCAAAGGGAAATGGCCACATAGAGTTTTTCCGTGACCAGTTAACTATGGTGTCCAGTTTTGTCGTTAAAAAACCCGCATTACCGTCTTTTGACATAGATCTTCGCCTTCAATCACGACCAACATTGCCTTTAGAGTCCAAAACGCTACGAGGGAATCTCACGTATAAACGTTAATCCCACTCAAGCGCACCACGTTTAATGGCGTAAATATAGCCGACCAAAAGCACGGCGATAAATACGGCCATCTCTATCAAAATAAAGGGGCCGAAAGCTAAATACTCTTTAAAAACCATGGCCCAAGGGAAAAAGAATAGAGCCTCAACATCGAACAATAAAAACAAGATGGCGACCAAGTAGAAACGTACAGAAAAGCGCTGGCGTGCATCTCCGAGAGGAGGCACACCGCATTCGAAAGCGGACTCCTTAAGCTTATTCCTGATCCTGGGGCCCATCAGGTGGGAAACAAAAATTCCGGCGCTTGCCACAATAAGGCCCGCTGCCATCATCACTAAGACAGGGATATACTGCATCGACATAACCTCGAAAGCTGGGTGCAAGCAAATGCTAGCACAACCTTCAGAACTTGTTAGCAAATAATATACTGAAGGGGCATTGGAAGAAATAGGGGCGGCTCCTGCACCACCGATGAGTGCCTATACCTCATGCTAGGATTGGTTTACCAGATCTACGAGCATTGTAAATCCCAGCAGCTGTCCCGGCGAAGTTTCATTTTAAGATGATTCTAAGAAGGATACATTTTAGCCAATATGACTGGAGACGTTGGGGATATTCTTGTGATTATTCCAAACGGCCGCCGCAGATGGGCGCCGAATTAGCGCGCCGGCAAGACAAGATGAATACCATTATGGCCCGGAGAGTTCCGCGGAATGTCTCGGATAGGAGTCACGGACATTCCGCAAAACAATATCGTGAGATGGAGATTACGTTTATGGCTTTGCGATATCGATCGTCGTTACACAAGCGCCACTCAGAACTCTATTGCCGAAGGTATAAGTTTGATCCTGGTTAGTCCAGTTATCCACCCGCTTCACACTGATCGTCTGATAGCAATCTGCCACGCCGCTGGTCTTGTATTCAAACATTACCGTAGCTTCAAAAGTCATCTCCTCTGGGCACATGGGTGTGGAAATACTTTCGTACCAGCGAAAAGACTTAAGCGAGATGCTTTTCCAATCCTGGAGTCCAGCTTGCAGCTCCGTGCTGGCACTGGCTATCAGATCATTCTGTGCCGCCACTTCATTGATAAAATAGCTGCAAGGAAATGCTGTTAGCGAAAAGATCATGGTTGAGCTTGCTAAAATAAGATTGATGATTTTTTTCATAGAGCGTCCCTCTGAATGGTTTGGTTTTAAAGATCGCCCCAGTCATAACAAGAGTCCAGGCTGGAAGCCATCGGCCCGCCGATATAATCCGCGCTTCGCGGACGCAGAAGAGTCCATCCTGCCTATCCTGCTCGGTGTGAGCCCCGCGCTAAAACGCAAACCAATCCATATTAAGGCAGAACAGCTCCGTCGGCTCGGAACTCGTGACCTCGGCTCCCACCTCTTGGATCAGTTGGGTTAATTTGGCCCGAATAGCCGCAGCAGCTTTTTTCGACAGGCTCATGGGCGCGGTATAAAAGAGATTTTCGTCGTGGAACTCCTCCATTTTTCCAAATCCTTTGAGACGCCACTGCAGCTGTCTGGCTTTAATCCATGGGGATTGCGCCTCCAAATGAAGGCGAATCGGTCCATTTTTCAGGCCATCTTTCTTCGCAAGGAGCAACCCATTTTTTATTAAAAAATCGCAGACTTCCTTAGCCTTGCTTTTCGAGATGCTGAGGCGCTCAGCAATGTCGCGACTGGAAGAAACCCCTGGCAACGCTATCGCCACCCGGGCTGCAGCGTAGGACCAATCCGAGTAGTAGACGGCCTGAGTTGCTGGACTCAGCTTAGCATCCTGGGGCAGCTTGCGGGCAAGGTCTCGATCTTGATGTTGCAAGTCCCTGATTTGGGTCATGAGATAACGTTTCAAGCTGTCTGAACCTGCTTT
>JBIKVD010000498.1:0-2790 GCA_044357055.1 Oligoflexales bacterium
AATAAATTATATTACAAAAAGATCTTATCTTTATAATTCTTAAAAAAATGTTACAATGAAAGAAATTAATAAATAAAATATTAATATGCCAAAAAGAACCGATATAAAAACAATTTTAATAATTGGAGCTGGACCAATTGTTATAGGTCAAGGATGCGAATTTGACTATTCTGGAACACAAGCATGCATAGCATTAAAAAAAGAAGGATATAAGATAATCTTGGTAAATTCAAATGCCGCAACAATCATGAATGATTCTGAGCTTGCTGATAAAACTTACATCGAGCCATTAACAGCAGAATTTGTTGAGAAAATAATTATAAAAGAAAGGCCGGATGCAATCCTACCAACTGTTGGAGGACAAACTGCATTAAACATTGCGATGAAACTTGCAAAATCTGGTTTCTTGAAGGAGCACCACGTGGAAATGATAGGAGCAAAAGTTGAATCAATTGAAAAAGCAGAAGACAGACAGTTATTTGCTGAAGCAATGGATAAAATAGGACTAAAGCTACCTTATAGTGTTGTCGTGACAGATTTAGAAGAAGCTTTAAAACAATTAAAAATTATTGGGCTACCAGCAATTATAAGACCATCTTTCACTCTTGGAGGTACTGGCGGCGGGATTGCTTATAACATTGAAGAATTTGAAAAAATTATCACTGAAGGATTGAACGCCTCCCCTATTCACTCGGTTCAAATTGACCGCTCAGTCCTAGGATGGAAAGAATACGAACTGGAAGTTATGCGCGATAAAAACGGAAACTTCTCAATTATCTGTTCGATAGAAAATCTTGATCCTATGGGAGTTCACACAGGAGATAGTATCACAATCGCACCAGCTATAACTCTTACCGATAAGGAATATCAAGAAATGAGAAACGCTGCAAAAATGATTATTGATGAAATTGGAATTGAGACTGGTGGTGCTAACGTACAATTCGCTGTGAATCCAAAAACTGGCGAGCAATTAGTTGTAGAAATGAATCCGAGAGTTTCGCGCTCATCTGCCTTAGCATCAAAAGCTACTGGATATCCTATTGCAAAAATTGCAGCACTTGTAGCTGTAGGATTCACTCTCGATGAAATTATGAATGACTGCACAGAAGGAATTCCTGCATCTTTCGAGCCTGTAATAGATTATGTTGTTGTAAAAGCTCCAAGATTTAATTTTGATAAATTCCCAAATCAAAAATCTCACGAACTTACAACTTCGATGCAGGCTATTGGTGAATCAATGGCAATTGGAAGAAATTTCCCAGAAGCTTTACAAAAAGCTATCTGCTCTTTAGAAGAAAATATCGATGGTTTATACACAAAAGAAAACAAAAACCTCTCAGTTACAGAACTGTTGAGCAAACAGAAAAAATTACTTTCTAACATCTCTAAGAACATCCCTGATAGATTATTACAAACCTGCGATGCTATGAGAAATGGAAGTACATACAATGAAATATGCGAAATAACTAAATACGACCCTTGGTTTATTAGCCAAATCTCTGAAAATATAATCGATAATGAGAAAAAAATTCTAGCTCATGGAATTAACACAAAAGAAGAAATGTTTGAATACAAGAAACAAGGCTTCTCCGACACCAGATTGGCTTTTCTCACTGGAAAAACTCGTCACGAGATTTATGAATTGAGACAAAAATTAAATATCAATCCTGTTTTTAAACGAGTTGATACATGCGCTGGTGAATTTGATGTTAAAACTAATTATTTATATAGCACCTATGATGGTGATATTAAGCAAGAAATTTTTTCGTGCGAATCTAATCCAACAAACAGACAAAAAGTAATTATTATTGGAAGTGGGTGCAACAGAATTGGTCAAGGAATTGAATTTGACTACTCATGCGTTCATGCAGCAACAGCAGTAAAAGAATTAGGATTAGAAGCGATAATGATTAACTGCAATCCAGAGACAGTTTCAACGGATTATCAAGTTTCTGATAGACTTTACTTCGAACCTCTAGACATAGAACATGTTTTGAGTATTGTGAATGCTGAAAAGAAAAATGGCTCAATTCTTGGTGTCATCGTTCAATTTGGTGGACAAACCTCGCTCAAACTTGTGAATGATTTAAAATTTTACAATATACCAATTCTTGGAACTGATTCGGATTCTCTTGATATTGCTGAAGATAGAAAAAGATTCAAAGAACTCCTCAATGGATTAAATCTCCAACAACCAAAAAGCATGATCTGCAGCAATTCCGATGAATTAAAAAAAATCAGCACAGAAATGCAATATCCTATTCTCGTTCGCCCATCAAATGTACTTGGTGGCAGATCAATGATGATTATCTATCAAAAAGACCAACTAGAATATTATTTGAAAGAAAATCCATATGTTTTTGAAAATGGAAATCTTTTGGTTGATGAATTCTTAGATCAAGCAACAGAAATAGATGTTGACGCAATTTCTGATGGAAATGAAATCAAAATCGCTGGAATCATGGAGCATATTGAAGAAGCTGGAGTTCATTCAGGAGACTCTACATGTATAGTTCCACCTCCATATTTAAATGAAAAGATAATTGAAGAAATCAAGGAAATCGCACTTAAACTCACAAAATCCTTAAATGTAATCGGGCTAATCAATATTCAAATGGCAATTAAAGATAACCAAATTTATATTATTGAAGCAAATCCAAGAGCAAGTAGAACAATACCATTCATCTCAAAATATAATAATATTTTCTTCGCTAGAATTGCAACTTACGTAATGTGTGGAAAAAAACTTTCTGACTATAAAAATTATTTTGAGAACAAAACCACAAAACA
>JBIKVD010000470.1:0-2787 GCA_044357055.1 Oligoflexales bacterium
CGTTCGGCGTTGTTGATGCTGCGTCGTTCACATTGAATTTTTGCAACTTTGTTGGCCTTGTTATCGATATCGTCTCTCAGCAGTTCGTCCAGATAATCTGTGGGTAATCCTACCCCAAGGAGTTTTTCATGATAGCGTAAGACGGAGTTATAGAAGTCGGGTGAATCAATAAATTGCCGAACCCGAGCTCGGTAGGCATCCTCGGATTCTGCGCCTAAGGCAAATTCGCTATCGGTTGGGATGGTGCCTATGAGAAGGTACTGAGCGCGCTTTAAGGCTCTAGCATTTTGGGCGCCTAGTGGACTTAAACTTATGCCCATTGCCAACACAAGCAGCAAGAGATGTGATGACCGGAGAATGTTCATAACAGTAATGCCTCCACGTCGACCGCAAGTGTCATGCAAACGGGTATATAGGATTCATAGGTAACGTTCCCGTTTTCCAGTTCCAATGACTCCAGCAGAGCTGTTAAAACAGATTCGCTGATTTCCGCTGAAGGAATACCGATAAAGCGTTGGGCAAGATAGCGTACGTTTTCAGTCGTCTCGCTAGGCTGGTAGGGAAGTATAGAGACCCAATCCCGATGGTCGTTGGCATTGGGAGCGACGAGGCTCGTGCAGATTTCCTCCGCAACTTTGATACTGGCAAGCAAGGACGTAGCATCGTAGGTCAATTGGGGCGGAACGGAAAAATCTTCCGAAGCTCCACCCAAAAGTGTGCGATAGGCTTCGACCCGAGCGATTTGCTGCGCAATAGTAATGCCTTCTGGATGATATTGTCGCAACAGTTGACGGACATAGTTATCGGGATCGGGTCTAATCGGAGCGGGAGCGTGCGCTGAAGCGACCTCATACAAGGCTGCTAAGGCGGCATCATCTTGGGTCCCGGCTCGCCCCCCCGGGGGTTGCCCCATGGCGCCGGATATGGGACTGGCACTGGATTTTGACTTTTTCTTAGCAAAGAAATCAAATAGCGAGCATGAAGACAAAGTGCTGACGGCAATGAGCAGGATAAATATGGTACCGAGCTTTTTCATCGCTTGAATCCTCCATCTCTGCCGTCGCTCCAGGTTAGTGGAGCCATTTGGCTCTCGGCCAGACACTTAAATGATTTCGGTGAACAGGTCCTAAACTTAATTTCCAAATCTAAGCCCCGGTTATCTTTATGGACTTCCGTGTCATTCTGGTTCCTTCTCATAAGCCTACGCTCACAAAAACACCATAAGTCATGAACTCATACGAAGCATTGAACTCCGTTAAACTCTGTCGATCACGCCCCATGCTTGCTATGATTCCCGCGCGGAGGAACTGATTTTCAGAGCCAAATTTAACAGCTCCATGTAGACGCCACTGGGCAATGCGATCAAGAGACATATAGGCATTGCTAGAATACGAAAGCGAACGATAGGCTATACCGCTTTCTAAGATTCCATAGGTCAATTGAAAGGCCATCTGATTGAAGTCTTCGTTTACTGTGGTTCCATCATCAGATTGCGGTCCGCCTTCGCCGGCTTGTACGCTACTAATGTCCATATTCAGCAAAGTTACACCGATATTCGTAGATCCTGTCAGACCATAGGTGGTTGCTTGGTAGACAGGCTCCGTTCCTGTAATGGGCGTCTGATCGGATAGGTTCGCCAGGGTTTCGAAGCTACGCGCCGAAGATCGCCCCAAGATGCCATAAATTGAGCCTTGCCAGGTTGCTGTCTTTTTTGCGAGGCCAACCACGGGATAGATGATCTTCGCTTCCCCAAAGGTCGTGGCTCCAGTAATACCCGCGACTTCGTATTCCACAGCGTATTTGGGCAGATATTTGCACCCCATTCCCGCAAAAAGGAAAACTTGGGTCGGAGTTTTTACATGGAATAATGCCCTAGGATCAGCATCCATTTGGGTCCAATCTGTGCGGGATATATCACCGCCCCCTGATTCTTCTCGGGCAGAGATTTCGTGATCCAGCTCCATCGTGAAGTGCATGCCGAAGGTATCCCCGAGCGGGACGGCGAAAAATTGATAGACGCTCGACTGTAATCGCTTTTCTTCCGTGGCAATGCCCTGCTGAGACTGGGAAATCTCACCTTCAAACAGGCGAAATTCGAGATCCGATAACGAATAGCTACCGCTCATCATACGGCTCATAGCAGAACCGCTGCTGTAGCGGGAGAAATGACCATCTAAAGCCAAGCTAGGTGATGCAAAATTGCATCCCAAGAAGAATCCTAGGATAGTTATATTTGAGTTTCTTTGGGTCCAACGCAGCATGCACCCCTCCTCTAGACATTATTCTCCTCGGAAAGACCCTGAAATTATTTAGAAGAGGCTGCTTGGCACTAAATTAATTAGAAGTATTGCCGAACAATGGTCGAGGTCACCTTGGGATCCTTCCTTTGTTAAATTGGAGTCGGCATGAGTGCAGTCAAAAAAATCGAGCGGCAAGCCATCATAAATCTTGCCGGTTCAAGCTATCCCTTGGAAGTCATCATCGGTGAAGAAGGGGAAGTTGCCATGGATATCGAGTCCTTGCGGGCTCAAACGGGGATGGTCACCCTGGATCGGGGTTATGGCAACACAGCTTCGTGTTTATCAAAAATCACCTATTTGGATGGCGAAAACGGTATTTTGCGCTATCGAGGCTACGATATTGCGGAATTGGCGGAGCATTGCAATTTCACGCAAGTGATCTATCTGCTTCTATTTGGCGAGTTGCCTAAGGCTGCTGAGCAGGCTGATTTTACCACGGAAGTAGCAAAACATTATCGGGTTCCCAAGGATCTGCTCGCGATGGCGG
>JBIKVD010000153.1:0-9480 GCA_044357055.1 Oligoflexales bacterium
GCACTAGTAGTCCCGAAATTCAGACAGTGATGATGCGGCTGGTAAAAGAGACTGGATCCCAGCAAGAAATACAGACATGGTTTAGTTCCATCAGTCTCAAAGAATATAGACTTAGTGGTGATTCAAATATTTCGCACGCTTTGATTGGGGATTGGCCAGAAAACAGCGAGATATCTCTAGAAAAATGGGCTGGGCCCCTAGTGGACTT
The DNA here is from genome assembly GCA_044357055.1 of Oligoflexales bacterium. Lineage (GTDB taxonomy): Bacteria > Bdellovibrionota_B > Oligoflexia > Oligoflexales > JBIKVD01 > JBIKVD01. The sequence continues at coordinate 209 of JBIKVD010000153.1, forward strand.
TCAAACCCTAGGCCCGAAAGAACCTTTGAGTGAAGTGGAGAAAAATCACTGCGATGGCACTGCTATGGTGACCGTCGATCATTGGCCCATCTATACGCTGGAAACGGGATGTATCGTGTTCTATCAGGAACCTGCTGAGTCGGCAGCGGAAAGGCCGACGGACGAGATAGGAGCACCGCCGATTGCAGAGGTGAAAGAGGTCGTCCTGCCCTCAGGAGCGATAGAGCAGCCTGTGGAAAAGGAAGCAGCTGCGAACCAGACTCCTCCCAGGGCTTCAAATCCTCCCGGAGGCGTTAGACCGCCTAACTCCACTCCGCCGGAGGCAGAGGGCTCCGACGAGCCTGGAACACAGCCAGCAGCTAAAGGGTTCACCCCCGGGGCTGGCAAGGTCCCCTGCGTGCAGTAGGGCCGGGCCCACAAAAATGAATAGGACTTGTGAATTGCTAGTAAGCACCGCTATTGCGGGCGTTAGGAACTAGGTCTGGTCAACTTTACTGCGCACATTTGCACGCGAATGACTTCATCTTTGGGATGAGGTCCACTCTCAAGACTTTCAAAAATTTCGTCCATTGCCGCGCGAATCTGTTCTTTAACCTGAGCAAACTGGCTTTTGGCAATAGCGACTGTGAGGCCCTGGAATTCGCGATCATCTAAATCATCATTGATGCGCATTTTGCATTGATCCATATAGCGCAAATGGCTCTGCTGCAAATCGATCCTGCGAATATCATTTAGTACCGCGAATTCGACATTCTTTTGCTGATAAACATCTTCTTTTTCTGTCGGGACCAGATAGCCGGACTTCTTGAGAAACTGGACGGCATCCTCGATTTCCTGCTTGCTCAGCTGCATACGAAGGGATTTCTGGATATTTTCTGGTGTACAGACGAATCCAGGTAGGCCCGCAAGTTGCAGAATAAGGCCATAGGTCCAAGACTCGTGAATCGAGCCAGAGCTGACTTGATGCCGAAAGATTTTTTGCTTTTGCCGTTTGATCTCGCCCATGGCTTTTTCTTGCTTGCGCAACGAGGGATTCTCTAAATGCACCAAGGCGCGCAAAAAAGCCCCGCGATCTTTGCCAAGCTGGAGCCCTACAGCCAGCTTTTCTGCGGCCGCGTCGGTAAGGTTTCTTTTGCCGGCCAGAATTTGCTGGAGGATGTTGGGACTCTTGAAGCCACAATCTTTAGCGATTTCCCTATAGCTTTTGCCCTGATCCAGAAGCATGGGCAGGAGCTGCCCCAGTAGATCTCGGTAGCTTGAAAATGCGTAATATTGCTGATCCTTCATCATGAGCATTCCAAGTCCAGAGGGATAATGTCGTCGATGACAATCTAGAGGTGATTTTATCATAAGAGACCCATGGAAGTGGCGCCAGTCAGGGATTTTTATCTTTCGGAGCGTGGACCGAACTGTGCTAGTTGGCTAGGTTGCTCGGCGTTCGCGCGGTGCAGGTCTCGATCACCTGACGGTCCTGGGTCAGATCCCTTTCTTGCTGACTAAGATATTGTTCGAGTTCTGCAAAGCGTTCCTGATTCCATAAGCTCGTAACCTTGTCCTGGTCGACTCTTCTATGGAGAGCTTCGATCATGCACTGGCAGGCGCTGGCGATCTTTTTTGGATCCGCCTCGGGGTTGGCAAAGCTAGCGGCCTCACTGCAATTGTCCACAGATTCGCGGCGTAACTGAGCCTCTATTTCTGCCCAGCTTTCAGAGGCTTGAACTTCAGCCTTTCTATTGGTTTTGCTAGCTCCACACGCAGCAGCCATCACTCCCGCCTGGATCGCTAAACTCAGGATCACTAGTCTGAAATCTCTTCTCATCACACCTTCTCCAATTTGTTCATGGGTTGTCCGTCGTGTTCACATAACGACAGGTGCAATTTCGTCGCGAGACAAGGTGCCAACAGACCTTTTTTCCCATGATTTTGAATCCAAGCGAATTCGAGAAGGCTCGTTTTTCGAGGTGTGTCAGGGAGTTGGCATGTGGTCAAGAGTTCGCGCAGATTATCCCCAGAGCGGCCTGGGGTGGAATTTGATGTGAGAGCGGGGGCGGTAGGCCAGGAGCCTTGTCGATTCTATTTTCCCAGTGTCCAAAATCTATCCATCGAGGATCGAAGCTTTGGCCAAATTTTGGCAGAGGCCTTTCGCTGCAGCTAAAAACTATCTGAAAATATTGGGAAAAAAATCTGGTTGGTCCATAGATAGCTTTGGAACGGGCTTTGCAGCTCCTATAAGCAGCTTTAGCCAAGTGTCTTACAGAGATCGATGGACACTGCCAATGACGAAACCATTTTTAAGAAAGAAGAACCATCCTATGAAAACCCTGACCACCATTTTTATGTCTGCCGTCCTTTTCCTTAGCTGTGGGGAATCCGACAGCAAAGACAGCAAAGTTCAAGCGAGTGGAGGTAAATCCACCGAGTGTCCTAGTTGCTTGGGCCCCGGAATTGATGGAGGCGCTTCCATTGTAACCAATGAACCCCGCTGCTGGACCTCCTGGGTATGCACCGCCTATAATGCCAAAAAACAGTGCACGAATATGGTGGCCAAGACTGTTTGTGGCGGTGGCGGCGGTGGCGGAAAAATGCACCAGCAGTGATCTGCGCCTTAGCTTCCGGCCAAAATCTCCCTAGCTTAACTGCAATCCCTTCCCATTTTCCCCTATAATCATCAATCAAAAATCGCTTCGTTGGCCACCAGCTCATGATAAGAATTCTCATTGTCTGACAAGTTCGAAAATCGTTCAGGAATCCAGTGGAGTTCCAGGTAGCTTCCAAAGCGTGGCGTGTGAGGCTATAAGTGTACGGGAACGCAAGCTGTGTGTGGGTGGGGAGCTAACACCAGTGATGCGAGAATGGCAAATGCCCCCTGGCCAGAGACATCAGAATGACTGGGGATATTTAAGAAAAGCATTTCGAGGCTGGGGTTGCTGAGCAGAGGTTTTTAAGGTGAGGGACATCATGGATTCGTTTCTGAGACCCCTGTAATCAGGGTCTGCGTCTCACCATCCTTACAGCTACTTATAGTCTGCAAGCTGCCTTTTTACCCTGCGGATCACTTCCAAATCTTCTTTGAGAAAGTCGTTTTCTAGTAACCAGATTTTCTCGTCTTCACTGAGTGAGCTCAAGTTCTGGCCCTCAATTTTCATTTTATAGACGGTTTCATAGCGATCGACTAGAGCGACGAATGTTTCAAATTGATCATCAAACCGCTCTTTGACGATGGCACTGGCTGTACTGGGCAAGGTTGAATATAAAATACCTGCTGTCTTGATGGCTTCTGTACCGATCGCGTAGCCGAACAGTCGCTTTGCATCTTGTGCGAGCAGAGGTATCGCAATATCAAAAGATTCGTCAAAGCCATATTCACCGATCGCCATGATAATACTTAAGCGAGGCTCTGCTTTACCATTGTCTTTGTAACGATTATAGCCCAATGACAATCGCGTGGCTCGCCATTCTTCCTTATGAATCTTAGTCAAATGGGCATAATAGATGCCCAAATATCCAATATTTGTTTCGTATTTTTCGTAATCATAGGTTGCGGCCCACGCCTTTTCTCCAGGCAGTCGCGTGAGGGAAAGGATCAGGTTGAATAGCTTTATGGGTGTGGTTCGCTGGTTAGTGATGATTTGCTGCGCCCGCTCAAGCTTTCTGTCGTCTTTATCTAATTCCGTGGCGATCTCACCGATGGATGAGTTGCGGTCCACATATGCATAATCATATGCATTGATTCGTGAAATCAGGTCCTTCTCATAGGTGGCGCCGTCGAAAGTTTCGCTCGTGTCATCAGTCGCAGCTTGATCATCTGAGGTCGGCAATAGCGGCGCGGAAGCGCTGCTTTCAGGCTTGGGTTTCTCCACACTGCTATTGATACAAGTGGTGATTTCAGAGTCATTGAGAAAGGCATCATCACTGTCAGAGGCCACCCATTCAGCGTAGTCCACTCTACTTTCGATAACCTTAAAAATGCACTCCCCGTAGAGAGATTGCTCAGCAGAATCCAATAGAATCGCTGAATCGCTATAGAATTCGATCGCCTCGATTTTTTGTTCTTCCGTCCAGGCGACCTGTTCTTGTGGGGGAACAGGCTTTGGGGAGCTCTTCTTGTCTCCGCCACAGGCTGATAACAACACACCGGTTAGCATCCCGAGTCCTAGAATCATGTTACTTGAGTTTCTTTTCATGGCACCTTCTCTTTACTGTTAGTGGGTTTCGCATTCGCGTTCACGCCGGCATGGTTGCAAATTCAGCGTGAGAGTTGGTGCCAATGGAATGATTTCCCGGGCTTTATGAATCCAGGTGAATTCGGGCGGCGAGAGCTTGGCAACGATTCCTGGTACTTACAAAGAGTCGCAGCCTAAACCTATGCGGGCAGCCCTCACGCAGGCGCCTGTGCAGCAGCGGATTTGAGGCTGAGGTAGGCGGAAAAGTTTTAAAAAAGTGACACCTGGTGTCGAACCTTTGGGCAGTGATCCATTCTATTGGGAGGAAGACCCATCGAGGTTTAGTTCATGGCTCACTGGTTTGCTGACTATCCTTGACAATGCGGTGCACCGATCCCACCGAGAGGCCTGTAAGTTCGGCGATCTTTTGCATGGCGTAGCCTAGCTGTCTTTTTTCCAGCACTTGCACACGTAGGTCGGGAGATATTTTCGTCGGTGGCCCGAGTTTCACGCCTCTACGTTTGGCCGCTTCTAAGCCGGATTTCACCCTGGCAACAATTGTCTCTCGCTCAATCTCGGCAATCTCCGCAAAAGCGCTCAACATGGTGCGGCGGAAAGGATTCTCGTGACCTAGGTTCAGCACCGGTTGGGTGACGGAAATAAATGCGACGCCAACATCGTCAAGACTTAGGATCGTGCGAATGGCATCGGTGGCATTTCTGGAAAAACGGTCTAGTTTGTACACGACGATGGTATCGATTTTCCGCGCATAGGCCACTTCCATCATGGATTGAAAACCGGGACGCTGGAAGTTCTTGCCCGAGAAGCCCTCGTCCTGAAAGGTAAGGATCTTGGCGGGCCGCTTGCTGGAGGGTAATTCTTCCAACCATTTTTCAATGGTGTCTCGTTGACTATCGAGGTCCTGCTTTTCAGTCGAAACCCGATAATAAACGGCAACATTGCGCATGGAAGTCTACCCTACCTGGAACAAGTTATTCAAGAAGCCCTTAAGGTAAAGGGCCTCGAGCTATGGCTATATTTAGCTATACATAAGGATAGTCAGGTGGGCAGCATGGGTCAAGTTGCGGGAAACCTAGCTTCGTGACCCCGATTGGGCAGAGACTCTCTTGCTCTTAGATCCCCACGTTAATGCCTAGAAGGACGGCCGTAGATGGTGAATCCACATCATCGCTCTTGGCGCCATTGGTCTCATTCTCGGTAAACTTTTCTTGCGCAAAATTAGCTTCTAGCAGTAAGCCGACCAGGGGAACCAGGCTATAGCGCAAACCGAGACTTATGGACGTCCCCTCGATTTTGTTGGTTTGCTTGACGTCAACGCCAAGAACCTGTCCTTTGGTTTCCGCCGAGGACCAAAGGCTATAGCCCAACTTGCCATAAACGTCTAAACCGGTCAGTGGAAGGGCAATACCTGCTAGTACCTTGGCACTAATCTTGGTCGCAGTGGCGGAATCAACACTGCTCAAGCCCAAGTCGCCTTCATTATACATGCTGTATTCGATGCCAGGACCAAATCCCAAGGTAAGAATTGGCAGTGGAAGGGTAAAATAAGCATCAACTCCTAAGAGATCGCTGCGCACCCCTTGTTTTTCTCCTGCGGCATCCTCGGTTTCATTCCATCTGCGTCCTACCAATCCGTGGGCTTCGAAGAGGGCCCAAGCTGGTGTTTGTGCGCCCAAAAACAACAATGTTCCGATCATCAGTCGCAGCCACATCTTGCACATCCTTTCAGAATAACGACATTATTTCTGGTTTTCCTCGATGGGAACCCCGACGCTAGCAGACTATGCTTAATTTTACGGCAAAACAACGGTTTTGTGGCTCGGGCAAGGAGCTGGGCCTTGGTGTGTTATTCTTCAAAACCAGGTCTGGGCGGGGTTTTTATTCATTTGTTTCTTTTTTGATCATTTTCGTGCGAGGTCTTAATTTACAGCTACTTTTTGAGAAAAATTCTTCGGAAGTCTGCTGAGATCCTCTTTTTTGCAGAGAACTTTTTCCCTCCGTATCTTGGATTCTAAATGTTTATTTTTTAAGCAGATTTGATCCTGTGCCACTGTATGCCCTTCCCAGCGAGGTTTCGGTATTCATTAATCCCACCAAGTTGCTTTAACTAACTGATATTATTAAGAAATATAGAGAATTCCAGATTGTTCATTATACAGGTGTTTATTGAATGCGCGGTTGGGCTATGTCTAGAATCGCTGAATCGCGCCAAAATCAGGGGTTCCAGACACTACAGCACCAGCATAAATGTTATCGTTACGGTCTATTTAAGAGCGCAGCAGTAAAAATGGCGGTGCTGTGGTGCAATTTGAGGGGTGAAGGTCGTAAAAGCAAGGGTTGATCTTTCTCTTCGCTCGGCTCGTGGTTATGCTGTTGTTAAGGGGGAAAGACGTGCATGGCCGCTGGTAATTTTATACAAGCTCAAAAGCTTATGAAGGTGATGGTAGAGGCTGGTTTTGAGACAAGGCTCTGCGGCGGGAGCATCCGCAATCAACTCTGGAGCTTGCCAGTGCAAGATTATGATCTGGCTACAGAAGCGAGTCCGGAGCAGACCAAGGGGGTTCTCCAAGCAAGCGGCATCCGCTTTCACTTGGCAGGTGAGAAGCACGGTACGATTAGTGCACTGATCGGTGGTGCTGTTTACGAATTAACCACTTTGAGGCAGGACCTGAAACCGGATGGCAGGCATTCCGAAGTATCTTACACGCAAAATTGGGCTGCTGATGCTTCCCGCCGCGATTTCACCGTGAATGGGCTCTATCAAGACCTGGCAGGAAACATTTACGATTTTGTGGGCGGCTTGGCGGATATCAAAGACCGGCGGCTGAAATTTATTGGTGATCCTACAACCCGCATACGGGAAGACTACCTGCGGATTCTGAGATTCTTTCGCTTCTGGGCCCAATATGAAATGCTGACCGATGACTCAACCTTGGCCTCACTTGCGTGCGAAAAGGCTGGACTGGGCCGTTTGAGCCACGAGCGAGTGACCTCCGAGTTTCGCAAAACGCTGGGTTCGAGGCACGTCGCTGATGTCCTTGCAGCGATGGATTCCACGGGAGTCTTCGCGCTCTTATTCGGAGAGGCGCTGCCACGGGATTTCGCCAATCTTATCGATCACCCGGCTTTGGGGAGGGAGGCTTACTCCCCAGAGCGAAGATTTCGCCTAAGGTTCTTCCTGATGATGTGCATCCAAAATAATCAATTGAGCCTAGACTTCCCAGCGGGAGCCTTGACAGAGAAATTGAGGACATGGCGCTTGTCTGCACAAGAATTAAACATTTTCGTGGCCCTATCCCAGAGCCTCTGCCACTGGCAAGAGGGGCTACCTTTAGCTGACCTGCTCTACGAAGAGTGGGCAAATCGCCAAGGATTGCACCAATTCCCTTTATTTCCCGAGCTGCTCAACCCGCTGCTCCGGTTTTTGGTGACTTATCCGGCGGAAGAGCCCCTTATGGAGGCTAAGGGTTTGGCGAAAGCCATCGAGGTTTTTCAGGAGGCGGAAATGAGATTGGGTCAAGGGGCGTGCTTGAGGGGCGAAGACCTCATTCAAGAATTGGGAATAGCTCCCGGTAAAGAGCTGGGGCGCCTGTTGCAAGACTTGCAGAAGCTGTATCTGCTGGGACCGCCTCAATCAAAAGAGAAGCTGCTCATGGTTGCAAAAACGATGCACCGTCAAGCGGCGGTTCCAAGAGATTAGCGGAAGCGGATTTGGGCTTGTTTCGTTGATCTCATTTTCGCAAATCGCCTAGACCTGCCTTGACATAGATCCTTCAAGTGGGACAATTGCCTGTAGGATATGCCTCCTCCAATGGAATGTTCGCCTCTAAGGCGTCTCAGAAGCGGAGTCGCTTTTTGTTCAAGAAGCTAGCCCAGCCCTTTTTGACCCGCCGTATTGCTTTTTACCTATTCGTCTTATCTTTTCAGGCGGGAGCCATCAATGGAGTGGCCTTCCTGCACTGCAATCGTTTCGTTACCCATATTACCGGGGACTTGACCCTTGCCGGGGTGGATTTAGGATTGGGTATTTGGATGGGTATGGTGCATGTTCTTGCCTTGGTGGTCGCTTTTATCTCCGGGGCGATGTTGAGCGCCTGGGTGATAGAACGACATTTGCGCGATGAAGATGGTTCTATCCCGCGTTATGACTTATTGCTGCTTGCTATCTTCGGGACTCTAAGTAGCTGTTGGCTATTGGCAGATCTGGGTTATTTTGGCAACTTTCGTGCCACGGGTCCCTTTCCCTGGGGTTTCTTATTACCTTTGTCAGTGGCCAGCGGGATACAAAATGGACTTTTTTCGGTGCAGCGTGGTGTGGCCTTACGAACCACGCATGTGACGGGTACTGCTACAGACTTTGCGACAAATTTGCTGCGCATTTTGAACCACAAGCATACAGGGCATGAAGTGAGGATGGAGCGCCGTCTGGCCTGGTTGCGCCTCGGAAGTCTTATGAGCTTTTTCCTTGGAGCTGCTGTTTCTGCTTGGCTGGGAATTCACTTTGGCTTTCGCAGCCTCTTGCTCCCTGTCGCAAGCTCCTGGCTAGTATACTTTATGACCGCGTATTGGTTTTTTCGACGGAAAAAACGTGGGGGCAGATTATCGGTTCCAATGGAGACAGCAAAGACTTGAAAAGGGAAAGGTGGAATCCGTCAGGGGTTACCTCGATAGCTTGGCCATAGCAAATCTTCGCTAGAGCAAAGGCTTGCCAGGCCTTCCTTGATCCCGGTAAACTCTCGGGAGTACTCAATTCAAACCTAAAATGGCCGGCAATTTGGTCTGGACGATTACCGATACCTATCCCACCACAATACCAGCACACCGATTGGTTTTAAGCACGTTGAATCAAGGACTGAAATCAAAGTGGATTACAACACTGCTAAATATATCGGTTATGGGATCTTGGAAATTGAGAACGCGTTCGGGGCTTGCTGCTACCAAGATGAAGGGAAATCCTGCTCAAACAAGGCTAATTCACGTAATTGACGCCCAGGTCCTTCGCGCCTTTCCTTATTGCCCAAGTTTTTCCAATAAGAGGCGGGGAGCGATCGCGGGTCTAACCTGCCTTGCTCCCCTGCTTCTGCGTCG
>JBIKVD010000154.1:0-9469 GCA_044357055.1 Oligoflexales bacterium
CGGAATCAAGCTGCATAAGGCCCAAGCCACCCATCTTGTGTTCGCATTCACTATCCGGCGCCTGGAAACCCTTCGGCACGTCCCATTTTCCCGCAGCGACCGGTCCGTTACAGTAGTTTGAGTTTGGTCCTTTGCAAAAGTTAGGTGATTCTGAATGACAATGTGCCAAACCACTTTCTCCATAAGCAAGACCGGCAATCAATAACGGATTGGTCATGCCCAAACTTGCCAGACCCGCACGAATTTCCCCAATGCGTTTAAGCTGAGTATCTGTTGCAACCATCAGGGCGTTTTCCTGTAACCACTCATCCTTTCCATTTTTTTTTGCACAGGACCAGATGCCAATGGCGATTATGAATGCGAGCGATGCGAACTTCATGCAAAAAATCCCTTATTGGGCCCAAGCAAATCTCAGCAAGATGAAACGCTCTTGTCGGTAAAGATGGGGAAATTCTTGAGGAATGCTAAGTAATGAATGTTATTGCCAAAGCGTCTTTTGCAGACGAAAGCAGCGTCCCGAGTGGGCAATTCCGGAGGAGGCGGTCCGTGGTAAGGCGTGAGAAAATTGGCCCCTGTAAGGTTGCGGAATGATCTGAAAAAAGGGGTCCTGCTAAGGATACCCCTGCGAATCCCCGACCAGCTTGTAGCTCCACTCTTAATGAGTTGGGCCTTTGACGGAGTAGAGGAACATGAAAATCACGTCGCAAATCGCCAGTACCCTGGCAACTGTTCTGCTGTGTGCTTGTGGAGAACAAAACCCAAGTTTCGAAGAAAAAGACAATCGCTTGGCAGCCGCGGAGCAGCAAGAGGCAGACGCTATTGGCAGCGATTCCACCATTGGCGAGATACAAGCCGCCAAAGCTGGGGATGAGTCTGGCGAAGGTAGCGACGCAGCCACCAACGGCACAGATGGAACATCTGGTGACGAAGATGCCAACGCCATTGGGGACGATGCCGATGGCAACGACGGGGATCCTGATCCAGGCATCGATGCCAATTTGAGATTTGTTTCCAGTCCTCTGGGAAGCCATGGACTTTATCAGAATCCAGGCCAACAAATTCAGCTAGCCGGAGTTTTACGAGACTTTCGCGATACTCACTCGGACTTTGAAAACATCGTTACCGGTCATGTGCAAGGGATGGTGAATCAGACCCTTTCTCAAAGCAAAAAACCTAGCTTTATCGGTGCCCCTGGTTTCGGAGGGGTGGCGGGATCTGCATCCTTTGATCAGTGGTACCGTGACGTTACTGGAACGAATTTGACTCAGCCTTTGACCATTACTCTCAACAAAAGCGCTGATTCCAACATTTACACTTACAGTAATAGTAGTTTTTTCCCTTTAGACGAAAAGCTGCTGGGAAATCAAGGGAGAATCCATAACTATCACTTTACCTTTGAAATTCACACAAACTTTACCTACCAAGGGGGCGAAGTTTTTACCTTCACCGGCGATGATGATGTCTGGGTCTTTATCAATGACCGTCTCGTTGTTGATCTCGGGGGTGTACACGGTGCCATCAGCGGCAATGTCAACCTAGATAGCCTGGGTTTAACACCGGGGCAAACGTATAGTTTTGATATGTTCTTTGCCGAACGGCACACAACCCAGTCAAATTTCAGAATTGATACAAGCATTCAGTTGCGCAGTGATTCCGATTATCGCTACCAAGCCCAGGCGGTGGGTGATGAGGGATTTGGTATAACCTATGAGTTGCTGGCTGGTCCGGTAGGCATGACGATTGATGCCAACACTGGACTCGTTATCTGGCGGGCAGGTATGGCAAATCTTGGAAATCACACGATCAAAATTAAAGCTACGAGCGCAAATGGAGCCACGGCCCTGCAACAATTTGTTCTAAATGTGGTGCCGATTCAATAAGCCCCCTGACAGTGAGGGAAGTTACCGGCGATTGACTGATTTTGTCAGTTGGCGCCATTCGGCCTGTAGGTTAAATTTTCCGTGCTTTTTATTTGCGTACCCACAGTCCGATTCATCAGCTTCCCAGGCCGCGATACCACTCACCTGCCAACGATCGAACATAGCCTTTGCTCCCCATTTCTGATCGCGAAAAGCTGTGAGGGGATCATAGGCTTCTGGATTTGCACCCGCACACAAGCCGTATTCGGTGACGATCACGGCTAACTTCTTCTGGATGATAGCCAAGTCTTCCTTATTTGGAGACTGATGGTTATAGATAGAATTGGTCCAGACTATTTGATCATCTGTTTGCTTCATGGCCTCCACAAAATCATCTCGATTGCCAGAAAAACTACCTCCTTCAATGGCGTGGGCCAAGGACAGGCCTCCAGGTGACATGAGGTGTTTGTCGTCATGACTCCTGATGAGTTGGCTGGTTTCGGCATAGAGATTTAGGTAGTCTTGCGCACATTTTTCCCGACAGGAGGCCTCGTTAATAAATTGATACATGAACAAACTGGGGTGGTCTTTGACATAAGGTATTAATACCTTTACCCACGTTAAAAAATCTTGGCGAAAGCCATCTTGGAACCAAGAGGGATCCCGATGATAGGCGTGCTCCGTTCCCCAAAGATCTTTGTAGGTATCCCATAACACCAGCATGGTTTGCATATTGTGGCTCGCTATCTCATCCATAATTTGCACGACTTGCTTGGCCCTTGCATGCATATCTGTAGGACCCTGCGAATTATGGTTGGGCGTCCAGAGGCGGATAAAGGAAAATCCCATATCTGCCTCCCTTTTCACTCTTTGTCGAATAAACGAGCCGTCTCGCCCCATGAGATTTGTAAGATTGGTGCCAACGCCTTGCCAGACTGAGCCATTAGGGCGGCGGATTTGTCCCTGAACCACTGACCACCGACCTGCTGAGGGTGCGGTCAAAGACCACTCTGGCAGCTGGGTGGGAGCTTCCTTGGTGCCGCAAGCCAAGCAAAGAAACAGCAAACACGTCGCCGGCAACATGATTTTATTCATAGGTAATCTCCGTGAGGTCCCATTAAGATGCTGGAAGTGATTTCTGCGATCAGGAATGATTCGGGTATTGTCCTGAACCCCTGTACAGGTTGGGATGGGTAAAATTTGTCTATAAAAGTTAGGTGAGTGCCTGGTTTGGCTAAAAGGCATTACTCTAAGGAAAAAGGTGGCTCTTGAGAACCACACGGGCGATACTTCTGGACGGCTGGCCAATTTTGTTCGTTAAAGCCTTAAAAACTCTCGATAAAGATAAATGTTCCTAAAGCTTGTCGGGCAATGGACGATAGAACGCTTTGTTGCAGGAATGCATCATGGCTAAAGACTTTGATCCGAAACTGGGGGACCTTGTGACCATATTCAGCTTTCCAGGGTATCTGCGCATGTTGTTAGGTGTGGCTGTCGTGAGTGCCACAGTTGGTTGTCGTACTGTGAGAGATGGCAGCCAAGTCAATGCACCCCAAACGGCTCCGGTCATACTTGGGGAAACAACGGTTGGCTCTACCCAACTCAGTCAAGCCTATTACCTACCCTATCAAGGTGTTGAGCCTTTCTTTTTTGGCAAAGATGCGATTAAGGGTTTTGAACCGCGGAGCATCAGTTCTGAGGTGAAACAATGCGCTATGCAAGGCATCGGACAATTTTCCGAGATCTTTGCTAATTTAACTGGGGAAACAGCAAATTTTCATCAAAAGCCCAACATATCGAAGAATTTTGTCTTATGGGTCAATGATTATACCCAGGCTAGTAGTCGGGTACGTCGTCGGGAAGCAAAACTTTGGCATAGTTCGGAACAAAGTCAATGGATTTGGTCAGTGACGGCCTACAAAGACAAGCAGGGCAATTTTCAGTGTGAGACGCCGGAGATGATCCAAGTTTACGGAGCGGTCAATGCGAAGTTGGGAATCGAGCCCCCAAGTCATCGTTATGCCGAGCGACGATACCGCTAGAGGGGAGCTTTTCCTTAAAAACAAAAAGAAGAAACCTATCATGAGGGCAGAATCCGTTTCTGCGAAGCCCTTATAATTATCAAACATTCCAGAATATTACACCCATCATCAGCTCCTGGTCGATTTTTCTCGCTGGCAGCCGATAAGAAGAAGGGAATCTAGCAAGAGGATACCAGCATGAAAAATCTCTGGCTCTTTAAGATCAGCACCTTTCGATTTCTTTGTCTGACAAGCCCTTTCTTGGTCTTTTCTTGCGGCGACATGAAAAAAAATGAAAACAAAGCTGGTGCTGGTGGCGCTGTAGCGCAAGCCCCTTTTGCCATGACAGTTGCAAGCGAGAGTGAATTGCCAACCTGCGACGAGACTCTGCAGAACCAGTTGGCATTTTCCGTTGAGGGGGAGAAATTTCTTCTTTGTAAGGAAGGAGCTTGGACCGTAGTATTGGATCCCTCCGAGTCTATCGCGGGTCTAAAAAAACCTTTGATCGAAGTTAAGGATCTTGGTTTGGGTTGCAAAGAACTCTCGACTGGAAACGATACCGATAGCGACGGGATCTTGACGGAATCTGACGAGAACTACACAAAGCAGATTTTGTGCAGTAATGACGGGAAAGGACCGGCGCAGCAGGCTTTTGAGGTTTACCAGACTTATCGTCGGTCTATTTTTCGTTTCAACGTGACTTGTTCTTACGCAACTGGTTTGCCCGCTTCCAGAAGTTCCGCAGGATCGGGTTTTCGCTGCGGGGAGAATAAGATCTGCACCGCCGGCCATGTGTTGACCTGCTACGATCCTCAAAATGACCGTGACGGCACTCTTTCCAATGTCAGTGTTCGCTTTGTGAATACAGGCTCTGATTCAGACTCCACAGCGAATGTGCTGGTGTCAGAAAATAGTCCAACTGTGGCAAAAGCCTCAGCCTGTTCCGACTTAAAGTTTGTCTATTACAATCCGAGCGCCATGGAGCATTGTGTCGACTTATCCCAGCTGATTGTCAATCCAGCAATCTTCGATGATGATATGCCTGTGATGACCCTCACGAGCCAGAAACCCAGTGCCCAATGTGCATCGGAGGCGGCGGGTTGTGTGCCGTTTCCGGCAGCACTAACGCCGGTTCTTTCGATGAGTTTTCCACTCGGATTTGAAGAGCTCTATTCAGATCTGGGTTCTGTAAATTCAAACAATATTAAAGATTGCGGCACTTCCGGCTTTGAATGTCGCTGGCTCGATTTTTCAACCAACAACGTTACCGACGGTGGTAGCAGCGGTTCGCCGTTGATCGACGTTGCTTCAGGAGAAGTCATTGGGGTGTTAGTTTCAGGTACCACGCCCAATGAGAATGCCAATTATTCTTGGGCCATTGGCGCTTGGATGTATGGCGATACTTTCTAGACGGATCTTCACCAATTCCCATTTGCTATTTTGCGTAGGCGCTCTTTTATTGTTAACACTCCCGAATCGGATCGGTTGTAAATAGCTAGATTCTGAGGGCCAATTTTTAATCCTGATTTATATGGACTTATTGGTGATTTGGGAGATCGATTTTACGAAAATGGTACTCAATCGAATGAAGGCTTCTATGAAGGCATCATAGGGAAACTGTACCAATGCAGGCAAAAGGCGTCTATAGGGGTTCACAGCGCGAAGGCCTTAGTGCTGCTGGACAATCGCGACCTGCTCTTGCAAACCCATAATGATATGCTGCGCCACGCGCAGACCGTCAAGTCCTGCACTGACGATGCCACCGGCGAAACCCGCGCCTTCTCCGGTGGGGTAGAGGCCTGGATGAGATACAGATTGGAATTCCTTATCCCTTTGAATGACCACGGGTGCGGAAGTTTTGGATTCCAACCCCACGATCAGCGCTTCAGGGGTCATGAATCCCCGCATCCTTTTGTTGTAATCGAAGAGGGCTGCTTGCAAGCTCTTAACGACAAAATCAGGTAGCAGCTGGTCAAGGCGTCCAGGAACGATTTTTGGTTTGTAAGTAGATTTCATTTCACCAGTGCTAGTGCGTCCGGCAACAAAATCTTGCAGTCGCTGTGCGGGGCAAGCATAGTTACCGCCACCCATCTCGTAGGCGGCGCGCTCAAGTTTGGCTTGAAAATGCATACCATCGAGGGGATGGCCGCGGTCATAGTCTTCTCGCAAAATATTGACGACAAGGGCGGCATTTGCAAAGCCGCTGGCTCTAGCGTGGTAGCTCATCCCATTGATCGCAAGGTGGCCGTGTTCGGCAGACGTTGGCAGGAGATGACCACCGGGGCACATACAAAAGGTCCATATGCCCCTTTGCCCTTCATGGGCGGCGAGTTTATATTCGGCAGCAGGGATGCCTAAGTCAGCGTGGCAAGTTCCATATTGAATGGTATCAATCACATCTTGAGGATGCTCGACGCGGACCCCCATAGCAAAAGGCTTTTGCTGAATGCTAACGCCTCTGTCCCAGAGCATCTGATAAGTTTCTCGAGCGGAATGCCCTGTTGCTAGGATCAAGTGGTCCGTGTCAAAGGTCTGACCGTCAGCGAGTTCGATTTGAATTTTCGTTGTGGTACCGGGTCTTAGATCGACGAGTCGAGAACCGAAGAGAAAGCGGGTTCCCCTGCTTTCCATATAGAGCCGCATATTTTTGGTCATGCGCAACAAGTAGTCGGTGCCGATATGAGGATGAGAGTCCCAGAGGATTTCCGGTGGTGCTCCAAAACGAACCCAGGATTCGAAAAGGTAGCGAATGAGTGGGTGACGTCGGCCACAAGTCAGCTTACCGTCTGAGAAGGTTCCAGCTCCTCCTTCGCCGTAGCAATAGTTACTTTCTGGATCCAGCTTGCCGTCGCGCCTGAGGTGATTCACATCTCGCAGGCGTTGCTCCACGGCTTGGCCTCTTTCAATCACCAGGCAGGGAATACCGGCTTCAGCAAACAGAAAAGCAGCGGACTGTCCTGCAGGGCCGGAACCAATGATAATGGGTGGGCAAGCAAGGGTTTTTGCCTTTGCATTGAGACTAGCGAGTGGATGGGGAGTCGCTGCTGTATCGTAAGGTTTGACTAGGTCAGGATTCGCTCGGGAAACTCCTTCATGATCTCGGACATCGAAAGCCACTTGCAGACGATAGATGATCTGCTGCTTCTTTCTCGCATCCAAGGACTTCTTTAGGATATCAAGAGCCAGGATATCTTCTTCCAGCAAGCCCAAACGACGAGCTAACGCCAGGCGCACGTTAGGTTCATCCGGTTTGAGGACTAGATCTTGGATAAAGAGTTTCATCAGTCGATTCCGCTGTCAGGTGGGCGCACTATAATGCAATTTTGGCATTATTTTCAATTAGTAATGTATAACATGCTAATATAATGCATGAATATTATAGCAGGGTGCGGTCTCTATTTATCTCAGAAGACTTGTCAGTGAACCTTACGGAGCAGGGAGCCTTCTCGCACGATTCGCCATTATTTGCTTTGCCCAGAGTGGCTAAGATACTAAAGTCGAGAACCGAGATTCCCTTATTTCACAGCCGCTAATAGGAATTCGCTATGATCGTTATTGCTCATCGTGGTGCCAATCGCGAGGCCCAAGAGAACACCATGGAAGCTTTTCAGGCAGCGGTAGATGCAAAAGCCCAGCGTATTGAGCTGGATGTACACTTAAGCATCGATCAGAAATTGGTCATTTATCACGATTTTCGCTGGCGATTAGGAAAAAAGTCAGTGCCCATAGGTAGCTGCAAACACTCTGAGTTGGTACTCGAGTCCGGTGCCTTAGTCCCTACGCTCGAAGATGTTTTAGCGTCTTTTGGCCGCAAGATTGAATTTAACATTGAAATCAAACCTGAGGCTCCTGCAACGGCTGCCGCTGTGATCCAATGTCTTAAGAGGCGCAAGGGCCTCAAGCGGTTAATCTTGTCCTCGTTTTCAGGACCCTGCCTGGAAACCCTGAAGCGGCTCGGTCCTTCCTTCGAGAGGGCCTGTTTGTTGGATCTTTCCAATGCCAAAGTGAGGAAGGAATACGGCACCATTCAAAACTTTATGAATCGATGCAGCGCAAGGATTTTACACCCTCATATGGCCTACGCTACATCTAGGTTAATGGAGCTGGCCCAGAGACAAAAATGGGAGGTCTGTACTTGGGCCCCCATGAAAGCTGAGCGCTTTGCAAGGGAACGAAGTTGGAGGCGTCTGCACGAGTTGGGCGTCCACGGCCATTGCACGAATTATCCCCGAGAGATGGTCCGCTGGGTGCAGACCCTATGAATGAAGACTTCATCAGTGCTGAGACCGGGAAGCGGCTTCCCCGTGAGGCCCCTGCGCCACTAAAAATCATCATCTATGGTGCTACTGGGCTCAGTGGGCGAAAGATCGTCTCGCGACTGCGGCGTCATCCGGCTTTTTCGCTTATACTTGCCGGTCGTAATCTTCCAAAAATTATGGCTATGTCCCAGTCCTTGGGTTTACCTGGGCGCGTTTTTCGTCTCGACGACCCCGAGCTTGTGCCTACCTTTCTTCAAGGCGCGGATTATTTGCTGAACTGTGCAGCTCCCTTCGCCAAGTCCGTTCCTATTCTTTTAGAAGCAGCTGCCAAGGTAGGAGTACATTACTTAGATCTCTCATCCGACGTCCAGGCGCTAAGGTTTGTGTTTCAAAATCACGAGCGATGGCAGCGCGCCGGAATTTTAGCTATTCCCGCCATTGGATTTAGTTCGCTAGCAACCGAAACTCTGGTTGCTTATGGCAAGAGACGCTTTCCTGCTGCCGACTGTGCCAAAATTTTCTTGCGCTCTCAGCAAAAACGCTTGAGCAAGGGACAGGCCCAAGGCTTAATGTCTTTAATGAGAGTGGGGGCTTTAGAACGCCAAGGCGGGAAACTCGTGTCTTTAGGCTTTGGCGAGGGAGCACAACTCAGCCCTTTTTCAGGACAAGAGGAAACATGCTTACCGTTTCCTATGGCAGATCTCATTACCGTTTGGTCTGCCTGCAAGATTGCCAACATTAAAACCTATCTTTGTATGCCTGTTTGGCATGTCTGGCTCTTGCGAAAATTACGTAATGCGCGATTTTTACTGTGGGCGCCGTTTCGCGATTTGTTGGTCGGCATGATCCCCTATATGACCGGCAGCACACTAGCGCCTAAGGGCTCTCATCCGGGGGATCCGAGTATGGACCTTTGCATCGAACTCAGTTGTGATCGCTCTGGTCGCTATGCGATCCGAGCGCAAACCAAAGAGCCTCATGAATTCACTCAACATATTGTGCAGCTTTGTCTAGAAAAACTGGCAAGCGGAGCCTTCCCTTTCCTCAGTGGGGCAGTGGCATCCAGTGTTTTGAGCGAGGATAATTGGTTGGAAATGCCTGAGCTATGGACGGGCGTGGAAGAGGGCTTTGTCTCCGACCTGCCCGCTGAGAGTTAAGCTTTTTAATTCTAAGTACCCATTTTCTTTGTTTATTTAAATTATTATCGTAGGCGTTGGCTGCTAGTCCCCTCCGGCCGAGGCCTAATTCGGGTAAGCCGAAATTGTGTTCCCTTATCTAGGAAAATCCCTTAGACTGTCGGCCAATCCTGAACCCGGGAAAAGGACCACAG
>JBIKVD010000155.1:0-9456 GCA_044357055.1 Oligoflexales bacterium
CAACGAGGGCTACTCTTGTTGGAAATGAGTGAAAAGAATTTTGCGCTTGCGGATTTTCGCCGGGCTACTGAGTTAGATCCAGCTATGAAAGCTGAGATTGAAGCGGAATTGCTGGCAAATTCGCGGGGCTTAACCGAGGGTGAGCTGACTGATTTCCTATCCCAGCTTTGACGATAAAGAGGCTCTAAGCTGCGAAGACTTTCGTCGCTTTATGCGAGATACAATCGGCAAAGCCAAGAGTAATAGATATTCCAAACCGACAATCTGTCCAGCCTGACCGCCGATAACTCCACAACCTCCCCCACTGCTCTTGCGGGATTTTGGGGATCCAGCGCCACCTGCGGTACCAGCTCCAGAGGCGATATTCTCAGTTCCCGGCCCATCCGGGAGGCGCACTTGTGCAATGCTAGTGCTATCAACCGTGCCACTGGCATCCACATAAGTCTCCTTCGGTTCCACAGTCGTGCAATCGATGAGATCTGTGAACATTGAAAAGCCACGAGCGCTAAACGCATCTGTGATAGCACACGAGTATTTTCCCGCATGAAGAATTTCGTCTGCGGTCAATAAGCTGAGAAATAGGTCTTCGATAATGGATTCAGCGGGTAAGAACGTTATGGCAGCGAACAGGATCTTGGCGACTCGATTCAGGTCAAGATCTTCCATATCCTTAAGATCCCACAGTATGCTTGAGATAAGTTGACCTTTTTGATGGGGCATCAAACTACGATAAGAAGGGTCGGAATACAGAATGTTATTCTCTGCCGTCCGTAGGCATTGGCCCCTCACTTCACAGACGGGAGAGTTTTCTGGACAAATGGACTCCCCGAGACAGGCATTTCCAGTTTTTGCGAAGGTGAAGAAATCAGCTAGCCCTTCATGTAAAACCAGAGACTCCTCCGCAGAAGTGGATTGGAGATACTGAAAGAGAATATGGTGTCCAAACTCATGACCAACAACATCAGCGTCTAAGCCAAGATTCTGGAGGATTTTCCCATCGCCGGACCCAATCTTGATTTGCGGATTGCCTCCATTTGGTTGGTAGTAGGCATTATTGGTGTCGCCATTGAGGCTTTGATTGAGACTTAACAGAAGTCTGCCATCGGTGTGCCACTGATACCCCAAGGATTCGTACCACTGCTGAAAGTCGAGGAGGTGGGAAAAGGCGTTTACCTCGATAAATCTTGGATCTTCTACGTCGTAAATAAAGCGATGAGTGTCACTTTCTGCCGAGGGATTACCTCCTCCAGGGTTAGTAACAATATGGGCTGTTTCTAGTTTTCCTGTTCCAAGCAAACCCGGTAACTCGGCTTCGGTTAAGGGGCTATCAAAGGGGTTCTCTGCAAAGACTTGAGCGACTCCCGTTGTGGCATGAAAATAAAGTGGTACGAGACCCTGAACGCCACCGTTAATGAGATAAGCTCTATAAGGTCTTTCATCCAAGGATAGACCTAACTCTTGGGCTGCATAGATGGTATGGAGGCGATCATACCAATAGACGTCGTTCACAGACTCAAGGTTTATGGTGCGATATTTCTGCGCGAAATCTTGCTGGAGAATCTGGCCGATGGCCTCTATTGGCAATGTCGCTTGACTCTCCACGACGGTTACTGACAAAGACGGTATGGAACCCAAGGCTTGAACGAGATGGCCTTTAGCATCATGGATTTCAGCGAGAAAATAGCCACGGACTGGTTTGCCGTTTCTATGAATATCGAAGTCTTGCCGCTGAAGGTCCTGACCCATCCCTCTCTTGCTGGCGGCGGGAGTGATCATCTTTCTTTTGAGGGTAAGCCCGAGATGTGATTCAGTGCTAGTCCGCAAATGCCGAGGCAAGTAAACGTCCTTTTTCATCCGCATTTCTTGACGATTTTGAGTGTCGATCAGGACCTGCCGGACACGGAGATGTCCCTCAGGTGTGCTAAGTTTCTCTTGCGCCTTTAGGCTAGGGCTTAAAGCCGTGAGCGTGGACAGGGAAATGACCTTACAGATGCTACCAATCTGCCAACAGCTTTTCAAAAGAGAACCCTCCCAAAAATCCTATGGGGGTGCGGTCTGTCCTGCACACCAACATTCTCTTCTTTCGGTAGCGCCCTGAAAATATTAAGGAAAATTCGCAGATTGCTGAAAACATTGAAGTATTTTTTAGCGAAAGCCAAGTTTGCTTTGGTGCCGGGGTGAGGTATCCTTGGTGTTTTGATGATTTGGGAATGAGTCCATCATGCGAATTCTCTTCTTAGGATCTCCGATTTATGTCGTTCCCGTTCTAGAGAAGCTGCAACAACTGGAAAGTTGCGAGGTGGTTGGAATCGTAAGCCAACCGCCGCGACATGTAGGGCGACATAGATCGACCTTGGAAGACCCACCAGTGGCAGCCTATGCGAAACATAAGAATCTGACTGTTTTGCAGCCGAGTAACATTAACAGCTTGGAGAGTCTTGCTGCTATTCGCGAGCTTTCACCTGATCTTGCGATCACTGCCGCTTATGGGCAGATTCTTTCGCAGGATTTCTTGAGTCTCTTTCCCCGAGGCACCATAAATATTCACCCTTCCTTGTTGCCGAAGTACCGAGGAGCGACACCGATCCCATCGGCTTTGCTCGCGGGGGACAAAGTCACGGGCGTTAGTATTCTATTTACGGTGCGCAAACTGGATGCTGGAAATCTGATTTGCCAAAAGAGTGTGAATATCGGATCCGATGAGACAGCCATCGATCTATACGACCGGCTCTTTGAGCTTGGGGCAAATATGCTAGATCAGGCTCTTTTGCTGCTGGCAGATGCCGCTTTTAGCGGTCAGGCTCAAGATCCACAGGACGTTACGCACTGTGGAAAAATCACCAAAGAGGATGGAGAGGTTGATTGGCCCTCCCCTAGCGCTATGGTCTACAATCGCTACCGCGCCTATACCCCTTGGCCAGGCACCTTCACCTATCTTGAGAATCATCGGCTGCAAATCATTCGCATGTCTTTGCCTTCTCAAGAAAGAATGTCGACATCGGATCTTCCTGGCGCTTTCCTATATGATGAGGCCTCGCAGGTTTTTCGCGCCAAATGTGGCGCAGGTGAGATCCAAATTGAGCAAGTAAAACCAGCTGGCAAGAATATTCTGACAGCAAAGGAATTCTATAATGGCTTACGAAATAAGAGTGCACGGTTTCATAGTTTGGTAGAGTGACGTTTCGTGGGCTGGAGACTGGTGAAGAATGCATAGGAACGAAGGAAAAATGAATCCAGCGAATATCTTGGTGTTCATTTCTGGGCAAGGTCGCGGCTTGCAAAACCTTCTGCGAATTTCGGCTCAGGATCAGGCCTTCAAGGTCGCCTGTGTGGTGACCAGCAATGAAGAAAGCCCGGTCCTTGCTGAATTAACTGAACGCGGCATCCCGTGGTATCTGAAAAAGTTTGATAACAAGGACGCGGATCTGCCTTGGCTGCACGAACTGTGCGCGCGGCATGCTATATCCTTGTTGGTCATGTCAGGGTATTTGCGCAAACTGCCGCTGGCGCCTTGGTTGTACAAACGGGTCATAAATATTCATCCCTCTCTTCTACCGAAATTTGGTGGTCGTGGTATGTATGGCCTAAAGGTTCATCAGGCCGTTATTGACGCGGGAGAGACTTCCAGTGGCGCAACCGTTCATTGGGCTGATGCGGAATTCGATTCCGGGATGCAGATTGCACAGTTCAAAATCATGCTTTCTGGCTTGGAAGATGCCCAATTGCTTGCTGACAAGATTTTTGAGGTTGAAAAGATTTTGCTGCCCTACGCCATTTCCTCAGTTCTCCCCGGATTATCATGCATCAAATGAGATGAAACCGGGGCGTAAACCACGCTTAAATTTTCTTACTTCGGTTTTCTTTGGCCAAGATTTAAAGGCATTTTAAGAAAGCTGAGACCGTTGGACTCAGGTTCTGGGAGGCGACCGGCATCAATATTGACTTGGACGCTTGGAAAAAGAAGACGCGGTGCGTCTAAGGTTGCATCGCGTGCCTTTCGCATGTTCACGAAAGATTCTTTAGACATGGAAGCCGTCAATTGAATATTAGCGGCTTTCTCTTCCCCGACGGTGGTTTGCCACTTAAGCTCACGGCCTCCCGGTTGATAGTCGTGACCGACAAAAATTCGCGTCGAGTCTGGCAATTTATAGATTTTGCTGGCAATCGAATCCCACAGCGCCTCAGCGCTACCTGAGGGAAAATCACAGCGTCCAGTGCCGTAGTCAGGCATGAAGATGGCATCACCGACAAAGAGGATATCTTCAATCAAGTAGCTAGCGCAAGCTGGGGTATGTCCAGGCGTAAAGATGGTTTTGATAACAATGGAGCCGGCTTTAACGGTTTCACCATCAGAAAGAAGTTTATCAAATTGTGACCCATCCGTTTTAAAACTTGGGTGTAAGTTAAAAATTCCCTTGAAGACGGATTGCACTTCTTTGATTCGCTCTCCTATCGCCAGGGTAGCGTTAGGGAACGCCTTTTTAAGGTCCTGAGAGCCACTGAGGTGATCAGCGTGAGCGTGGGTTTCGAGTACGTAGTAAACTTTTAAGTCCTCTTTCTTAACAAAAGAAATGACTTCTTCAATGGAATTTGTCCATGTATGGCCACTTGCGGCATCAAAATTCAAAACGGGATCAATGACAAGAGCATCCTTGGTTGCAGCATCATAGACCACGTAAGTAAGCGTATAAGTGTCTTTGTCGAAAAAGTGTTTGACTTGAATCATAGTTTGTTTCCTTTTTTTATGCGTCAGCCAGAATGGTTTTGCGAACAGACCAGTTTTCGTAGAGTGTGAAAAGAAACATACCCCCTAACATCGCCATCATAAAAATAACAGCTTCGTTCTGCAATGAAGTAACCGCAACGATGGCCGGTCCAGGGCAGATTCCCGCCAAGCCCCAACCTAAGCCGAAGACGAATGAGCCTGTTAGCAATCGAGGATCGGTTTTGCGCAGACTTGGAATGGCAAAACTTTCTGCTAGCAAGGGTGATGATCTCTTCGTGATCAAGCGGTATGCCAGCGCATGGCTTGCAATGGCGCCGATCATAACAAACATTAGGGACGGGTTCCAGGCTCCCGCAATATCTAAAAATCCGATGACCTTAGCGGGCTGGGTCATTCCCGAAAGTATGAGTCCTGTACCGAATATAATTCCAGTCAAGAGTGAAATGATAAATTGATTCATAGGACACCTCCGAGCATATGGTTCACGACGTAGACCACCGCTATTCCGGCGATCATAAAGGTTATCGTCGCTAAAATGGACCGTGGTGAAAATCGGCTGATGCCGCAAATTCCATGACCACTCGTGCAACCGTTTCCAAGCCGCGTGCCAAAGCCAACAAGCAATCCCGCAAGCGCTATAACGGGAATGCTTCGCTGCACATCAAAAGCGAAGACTGGTTGCTGCATCAACATGAATCCAACGCCAGACAACACCAAGCCCAACAGAAATCCGAGTCGCCAGTGATAGTCGCCCCGCTTGGGTTTGATCATGCCTCCCAGAATGCCGCTTACGCCCATAATTTTGCCGTTAAACAGCAACATGATGGAACTAGCTAAACCAATCAGGATGCCGCCAAATAAGGGCATGATGACCTGTGAATCTTCCATTGTCTTCTCCTCCTCAAAGCCGCGCTTTTGCTACAGCCGGTAATATCTGACGCTAACAGTATTTCAAGGAACGGGCCAGTCCGCACCCCAATCATCGAATAATATTTATAACAATAATTTAAGATAGTTATGTTAGGTATCGGCGCAACCCCCGAAAAGATCATCTGCAACATTATGTATTACTATGCTACATTATGTTTCTGAGTGGTCCATAGTGTTTATCACAAAGTCTAGGCTCTGAACTCTTTATATTAGGGAAAGCTTTGGCTTGAACGCTCTAATTGCCCCTCGGCATGATTCTTGAACATGGTGTGGAAGATAGTCTGGAAGATAGGAACGATCAGGAGAGTGAAAAATCAGTACGAGGAGCGAACTCATGAACCAACTTCGAATGCAACCTACCTATAAGCGCGGAGTGCCGGAGGTGTCTGCGTCAGAAATTTTTCCTTGCATCGGCAGTTTGCGAATCATCGATGTCAGAAGATCTGATGAATTTTGGGGGGAATTGGGACACATAGAAGGTGCGCAGCTGCTCACGTTAGGAAATGAATTTGACGCGTGGCTAGCTGCTGAAGGAAACCGTGAGAAAGAGACTCTTTTCGTTTGCCGCAGTGGCGCCCGCTCTGAAGTGGCAACCTTAATGGCTATGAAAATAGGTTTTAAACACGTGGCAAATCTAAAGGGCGGAATGTTGGATTGGGTAGCCCAAGGGCTGCCCGTGAGTGCGAAATCAACTTAATGGTGCGAATGTGAAGGAGTGAAGAATGGAAATGATAGGATACTTAGCAACGCTAGTGATGGGCCTTGTCTTGGGCGTGATGGGTGGAGGTGGGTCTATTTTGACTGTCCCAATTTTAGTCTACCTCTTTCAGGTAAAACCTGTTCAGGCAACAGCTTATTCGCTCTTTATCGTTGGACTCACATCAGCAATTGGATTCGTCTCGTATTACAAAAGAGGCGATGTCAATCTTAAGGTCGGCACGATATTTGCGATTCCTGCCTTTCTCGGCGTATTTTTCGCTAGGGCCTGGATTGTTCCCTCGCTGCCAGAAGTTATCGGCACTTTGGGCTCCCTGATCATCACAAAAAACATCCTTATTATGCTGACTTTCGCTGTTTTGATGGTCGTTGCCGCTTTCTCGATGATCAAGTCACGACCTGCAAATTCGGGGACTTCAGAAAGAAAGCAAGTGAATTATCCTCTTATTGCTGCTGAAGGTTTGGGAGTTGGTGCCATTACAGGATTTGTGGGAGCTGGTGGAGGTTTCTTAATCATCCCTGCATTGGTAATTCTCGGGGGACTGTCGATGCGACTGGCCGTCGGAACCTCATTGATGATTATCGCGGCAAAGTCGCTCACTGGATTTGTGGGCGATATGATTAAGACACCGGATCTCGATTGGACGCTCATGCTGACCTTGTCCCTGATTTCCATCGTTGGGATATTTATAGGATCGAAAGTTTCTGGGCGTATACCTGAGAAAGGGTTAAAAACCGCCTTTGGGTATTTTGTACTTGGCATGGGGACTCTCATCTTGGTGGAGCAGTTCAGTAGACTTACTTAGGATAAGGAATTCATGACAGAAGTTATCATTGGACGTAAGAATTCTAGCCCCCATAATTTTCATGGTTTGATTAGCAACGCTCCGTGTATGCTGGAACTTTTTAAAGTTATCACGAAGATCGCAAGCACGGACGCGTCTGTCCTTATTCGCGGTGAAACCGGTACGGGAAAGGAGCTCGTAGCTCGCGCCATCCATAACTTAAGTCCCAGGCAAAAGGGACCCTTTCAAGCACTCAATTGTGCCACCCTATCCAGCGAGCTCATGTTGTCTGAACTTTTTGGGCATGTGAAGGGGGCCTATACCGGCGCTTCGTCCAGTAGGGCGGGCCTATTTGAATTGGCTCATCGTGGGACCGTTTTTTTGGATGAGATTGCCGAGATACCGGTGGATATTCAAGCCCGCCTATTGCGAGTCCTACAAGAGCGTTTGGTCACTCCTGTTGGCTCTCATCAAACACGGAAGGTTGATGTGAGACTTCTAGCTGCCACCCATAAGTCTCTCAGGCAAGAGGTAGCCATTGGCAGATTTCGCGAAGATCTCATGTATCGGGTCCGGGTCATTCCCATCTTTTTACCTCCGCTGCGTGAGCGTGTGGGCGATGTGAAAATCTTGATTTGGCAGTTTCTGGATGAATTTCATCTCCAAGGCTATCGCGCAATTACTGGAATCACAAAAAGTGCCCTTGATGCATTTCTTTCGTACTCTTGGCCCGGAAATATCCGCGAATTACGTAATGCTATTGAATATGCCTTGGTCATGGGTGAGGGAGATCTCATTGCCTTGCCGCATCTCAATCAAGACCTACTGCGCGCTCCCTCTGATCTAGAGCTTAGGAGCCCGTCAGAAACGAATCAGCAGATGTCGGTGGTGCAAAATCTAGACAAGAAGCGTCTTGGGGAGAAGCCTCTGATTCTCAAAGCCTTAGAGCGAAATCGCTGGCATATGCAAAAGACAGCGGAAGAACTGGGGATCACCCGCAGTACCCTTTGGCGGTGGATGAGACGCTTGGGAATTGCCATCGCCTAAGAGAAACATCTTTAGCATGCAAGAAATAGCTTTAATCTAAGATTTTGTGCTATAAACGCGATCTATTTTCCCGTTAGCTTGTTAGGAAAGGTACTTATGAAAAGAAGTCACGAAATTGACTACGAAATCCATGGCGACGATATACAGATTGTAGAAGTAGAGCTGGACCAAGGCGAAACGGTAGTCGCCGAGGCGGGTGCGATGAATTATATGGAAGATGGCATCACTTTCGAAGCACGAATGGGTGATGGCTCCACAATGAATGAGGGGTTCCTAGCAAAAGTATTTAATATTGGTAAGCGAGTGCTTACCGGCGAATCTATTTTTATGACCCATTTTACCAACCGGCACTCCAGCAAGAGAAGAGTGGCTTTTGCGGCTCCCTTTCCCGGCAAGATCATCCCCGTCAATCTTGGGGAGCTGGGAACTCCGATGATCTGTCAGAAAGATTCCTTTCTCTGCGCAGCACTAGGGACGAAGATCTCTATTTCTTTCAATAAGAAAATTGGTGCTGGTCTTTTTGGGGGTGAAGGTTTTATCTTGCAAAAACTTGTCGGCGATGGCCTTGCCTTTGTTCATGCGGGAGGCACTGTCATCAAGAGGCAGCTTAATGGCGAGACTTTACATGTGGACACGGGTTGCATTGTTGGATTTACAGCTGGGATCCATTACGATATTCGTCGAGCTGGCAATTTGAAGTCCATGTTTTTTGGCGGTGAAGGTCTCTTTCTCGCAACTTTAAGTGGCAGCGGCACGGTATGGTTGCAAAGTCTTCCTTTTTCTCGGCTCGCAGATCGTATTATTGCCGCGGCACCGAAAATGGGGGGACGGCAAAAAGGGGAGGGTTCGATCTTAAGACGCTTTGGGAATTTGGTCGGGGGAGATTAAGAACTGCCGTCGCTTTCGATCAGTCCACTCGGCGTTAATTCATCCAGGTCCCGTCGCGTCAGCAGCAATGAAAGGGGCAGGTTAATAGGACCACGGCCAGTCGGCCACGTCGCAACTTGCAAAATGACTATCCTTCGAAGCAGCCTCCACGATGATGCTTGAGTAAGCTTTCTCGCTGCGAACACGGATAGAGATCGCGCCTGTGACCGCGTTGATCTGCAGCAAGTCTTGGGCGGGATCTAGGGCCCTGATATTCGGAGAGTTCTCCAGAACTTGGGCGATAATGGAAAGAGCTTCCTCACAGCGCCCCAAGTAAGACAACTGGGCCGTGGCAAGTTGATCCCAATTCCACGGGGTGGACAG
>JBIKVD010000471.1:0-2765 GCA_044357055.1 Oligoflexales bacterium
CGGCCATTCCCTCGCTCTATGAGGCCGCCTTCCTCTTTGAGGACATTAAGGTACGCGCGGATATTCTTAACAAGCACAGCGATGGGTTCGATCTTATCGAGGTCAAGTCCTCTACTAAAGTCAAAAACGAACACCTGGATGACTTGGCCATTCAAGTCTATGCGCTGCGTGGCTTAGGTATGAAAGTACGTCGATGCTTTCTGATGCACATAAACTCGAGCTATTTATATCAGGGCGGCGCCTATCAGCTAGATCAGCTCTTTCATCTACACGAACTTACCACAGAAATAGCAGAACCATTGGCAAAGGTACCGACCCGACTTAAGGCTATGCGGGAAGCACTTAGTGGCGAGCAAATTCCCACCCGAGAAATTGGAAACCATTGCCATCAACCCTATCCCTGTGCTTTTCATGCCTACTGCCATCAATCCATCGCCGACGATCACATTAGCTATTTGCCCAGAGCCTCACAGAAACTTCTAGAACAGCTTAAACGTGATGGGATTGAGAACATCAGCCAAATCCCCGAGGACTATCCCGGTCTAAGCTCAGCACAGCGACGCATGAGAATGGCTTTGGTCGAAAACAAAGCACAATATGACGAGGGACTTTTTACGGGCTTAAAAGCCCTCCAAGGTCAGCTCCATGGACCGGTTGAGGGCGCCGTCCATTTTTTGGATTTTGAGACTCTTAATCTAGCCCTGCCGGCATTCCCAGGCACACGTCCCTATCAGCAGATACCCTTTCAATGGTCTCATCATCTGCTTGAGGCAAAGGGCCACTTGGAGCATTTTTCCTATTTGTCGCAGAATGATCTCGATCCCCGACGCCCCTTCGCCGAGTCGCTGATTCGCACGCTAGCCACCCCAGGCCCGATTGTCGTGTATTCGTCCTTCGAAAAGAGCTGTCTGAATGCCTTGGCCATCCAGTTTCCTGACTTAGCGGAACTGCTGCATAAAATCATTAAACGATTCGTAGATCTATACAACTTGATCCGCAACCATGCCTATCATCCGCAGTTTGGTGGCTCCTTCTCGATCAAAGCCGTGTTGCCAGCCCTCGTCCCACATCTGTCCTACCAAGGGTTAGCCATTGCCGATGGAGTCACTGCTGCTAACTCCTTCGCCAAAACCTTAAGGACCCAGACGAGTGCCCCAGAGCGAGCCACAATCTATGCGGATTTGCATCGCTACTGTCTCCAAGACACGCTAGCTATGGTAGAGATCTATCGCACGCTTTTGGCAATAAAGTAGCTTTGACCTTAAATGACAATGCCCCTAGTGAACGCGTTCTTTCCATGACTACCAATGACTCCTGGAAAAAAATTGCAAATAATTGGCAAGATAGGCCGGGGCACGTCCATGATGACTGATTCGATACGGCAAGCTGGCCAATATGGAGCTAGGAGGGGTCGGTGCTGCAAGAATTCGAGTGCGCAATTGCCCTGATCTAGTGTTACGCTAGAATTCTTACATCGTCCCTTTCCCAACCCAAAAGCACATCGACTCCTAAATAGGGCTGAAGCATGGAACAGCTGGTTGACCTGATTATAAATAATGCCGCCAACGCTTACCTTGGCGTGTTTGTGCTATTGCTTCTTTGTGGCTTTGGTTTGCCCATACCCGAAGACACCATTCTTATCACCGGCGGCATCTTAGCTGCTGCGGCAGGTCAACACTTTGTGCCCATGACCATCGTGGCTTTTTTCGGTGTCCTCATTGGCGACTGCACTGTCTATTGCGCCGGGCGCTTCGGCAATCAGCGGATTAGGCGGATTTGGCCTTTTTCTCGCGTCTTCAAGTCTACGCTCTCTCATCGCATCGAAGACGCCTTCAGAAAGCGAGGTGAAGCGATCATCTTTGTGGCCCGATTTTTACCGGGTCTACGCATGCCTATTTTCGTGACCGCTGGTGTCTATCAAATCCGTTTTCGCACCTTTTTATTATATGATGGCACTGCGGCTATCATTTCCGTACCGCTTTTCGTATGGTTAGGTTTCCTCTTTGCGGAAAACTTAGAACGCCTGCAAGCGATTCTCACGACCTCCAAACACGGAATCCTGATCGCTATTCTAGGCGTCCTCGTGATCGTTGGATTCTTCTTTTTGGCTAAAAAATTCAAAAAGAGACTGGCGATTTAATGCAAAGAGCAGCCTCGTCAAACGCTCTATTGACAGTACGCCGAAGTTTTCTCTGAATGGGGGTCGTTTTGGTGAAGAGCCTAATTGAAAAACTATGCCCATCCCGGCAAGCCACGACTTTGCTGCTGGCCTTATATATGGGCCTTGTGGTTGCCTTATCGCTGACGTGGAGCGGTAAGGGATTGCATGTTGCGGGCCTCTTCTCCCTTATATGTTCCTCTCGCAATATCGCTGTCCAGTTAGTACTCGACGACAGCAGCATCTGTGCCCCGCCCAGAGCGAGCTCAACGTTAGAATCTTCGGCAGAATCCTCGCTAGAATCCTGGTTAGACACCTCAAAACCATTAGTCAGCGAAAGCCCGGCTTCCGAGTCCGCGCCCAAGCATTGGCTGATTTGGATGGTGGGAGGTATTTTTCTGGGTGGCCTGGTTTCCCATCTGCTGCGGTCCCGGAGCTTTGAATTTATTATTGAACGCGGTCGCGGCGTAAGTTCAAAGTTAAGACTGCTACTGGCTGGCACTGGGGGAATATTGGCGGGGATCGGTGCGGCGATCGCAGGAGGCTGCACTAGTTCCCTGGGACTTACGGCGTCGTCTCTGCTCTCGGTTGCGGGCTTTGGCTTTCT
>JBIKVD010000156.1:0-9441 GCA_044357055.1 Oligoflexales bacterium
CCATCTCACGCACATGACTTCTCGCGAGCTAGATTTTGGAGAGTTGCCACTGGCGATGCGTCCGTTACTGGGTCTTATGATATGGGCCCAGGGGCCGGTGTTTCGGTAAGATGCCCCGGACTCAGAAGTCGCTGACCAAAAATAGAGGTGGCTATTAGGTAGAAAATTTGGCCCTTCAAGGTATGCAAGGCCATTTATCACAGCAGTCTGCCACTCTAAGATCGTTGCTAAACGCCATCCAGAAGAAAAGCCCGCATAATTTGCTCCGTTTAAGCTATCACAATGCAAGACCGCGTTGGCCCATGTTTTGGCCGTCCCTTGGATTTCGGACCAATAGGTTCGAGAAATTTGATCAAAATAGGCACAAGTGTCATTGACGTCATTACAAAGGCCAGCGGTATCTCCTGAATCCAGTCCCGCGGCCATCCAGTTGGACTCGTCGCAAAGAAAGTCGTCATTGCCCCATGGATTGTCCCTAGGCAGGGTTGCGCCAGTGAAATTATAGTCATCAATCGTTTCCCACCAATGAGCGATGCCATCACCGGTCATTGGATCTCCAGAGCTAGCATTGTTGGTAATGCTTGCGATAGCAGGCATATCCCAAGTCGATAGATCAGCCATATTCTTGCAAGATAGCTTTAATTTCCCCGTAATATTGCCAACCGTGATGCCGGCGCGCAAATGCCAAGGGTCCAGATAGTCAAACTCTGCCGTTCCAGTCACACCAAAGATACTAACGCCAGACTTGATGTTATTCGGTAGCAGGCCCGGAAGTCCCTTGACCAGGATACCCGCATAGAAGGTATCTGTACTTACAATTTGATCAGCATTCGCTGCAAGATCTAAGGTTGCTGTAGGGACAACATTAAGTGTTGATTTGATCCCAGCGGAGGTCCAATACTGAACGGAACCCGTCGAGGTCAAGCTAGCAATCTGATTTAGATCAAACAGAGAGGAATCGGAGCCTGCTAAAGGATTGTCTTGGCTGGGATAGGTGCCGCTGATCCCAGCGAAAGTGATACCCGTTCTTAGGTTTTTAGCATCCAGGTCTTTTGGTTCAATAGCAGGAAAATCTTGGGTAGCAAGGCAAGAGGATTGCCCATCAAGTGAGCAGGATCTGAGTTGGCCAGGACTCGTGCTACCATCGCATAGATTCACCGTCGTTAGTTCACTGACCAAATCTAGATCAGGATCTGCACACGGCACATCAGCTTCCTTTGCTGCTTCAGAGGTCTTGGGGTTGGTTTGAACTTTTCCAACATTGCAGCTGAAAAGAAAAAGGAGGTGAAGAGCAAATTGTAAGTGGGGAGTATAGAAAGGGGAGTCCCGAAGCATGATTTTGCAAGCCAACATGATTTTGCCTGTCATTCAGAGTGTTAGGACCTGGCTCGGTCAAAAGTTGCAAATCTTTACAGGGGTGATAATAGCTACCTGATTATATTAAGATCTAGCCCCAAACAAGATCAATTTTCCTTTGTGGCGACTGTTGGTAACGCTGTCAACCACGGCACGTTTAAGAAACAGGGCGCTAAATTGCTGCATTTGAGGTGCGGCCTCGGGTGCCGGGGTGAATTGGTAGGTTCGCGATTTGTCTGGGTTGTCAGTAAGAAACTGCAATGTTCCTGAAAGTTGAATTCCATCTAATTGGCGGTCGGGGGCGCTGGGCTTGGAATCCTCTATTTTTAACATTATTGTGCCATCAGAATGTGCAGCAAAAGTCTTTAAATGAAGGTAGGTTTTCGTCAGCAGGGTGATCTCTGCTGTCTTGCTGGCGACGAGAACGCGGATTCCCCTGCTGTCCAGAACATGCCAGCTTTCGATGATTAGTTCTGCTTTTGTAAGCCTTTCAAAGTTGCGGGAGGCGTACTCGAGCAAGGCTGGGTTGTCACTAACGGGATTGATCTCAAATGTTTGTATTTCTTGATCGTGATGTTTAATGCGTATGCTGCGCTTGGCAACAGCGTCCTTTGGCAAGCGTAAGTCGTGAAGATAGCGGTATGTTGATTCGCTGATCAGAATATGATTCATAGTGCAACAGCTCTCAAGTCTTTTTGCGAAATTAACTCCATTGCCTACGATTGTAAAATCGATTCTGTCCGAACTTCCCATGTTGCCAATGTAACAGGAAGCGGTATTAATTCCGATGCGAATGGGAAAGACTATGTTGACGTCTTTGCCTTGAACGAGTTGCCTTATATTCTGCTCTTGGATTTGCAGGCAACACTGCACCGCGCGATCGGCATGCCCAGAATTAAGCTCCGTGGCTTGCTTGTTGAAAGTATGACCGAAGTAGCATAAGAGGCCGTCACCGAGAGTCCGGTCGACGACACCGCCGTGGGTATGGATCAACCCCGTGATAAATTGCATAACTTTCTTCAGATGCTCGAAGGCCATTTTGGGTGGCATATTGCTGGAAAAGATCGAAAATCCTACGAGATCAATAAACACGACGGTGATGATGCGTTCTTGAGTTTCCAGACTGTGATGCTGCGTGGGAGCAGCCATCATTTTCTCGAGTATGACGGGCGGAACATGGCCGGTAAAGGCCATTCTTAAATTGTCATTGCGCTTCTCTAAAATGCGATGCTGCCATAAGGATATAGACAGACTTGGCAACAGAAAAGATGTCAAAGGTCCAATCCAAGGCATTTCATATCCGGCTAGCGCGAATCCTAAGAGAAAAAGACTTGTTGTGACGAGGCTGAACAACAGTAAAGAAAGAACGTAGCCGAGGTTAGAAAGGTGATAGACACAGATAAAGGCTAAAATGCCGGCGAAGATGCAGGCCAGGGTCTCTAAATCTAAGTAACTTTGGATCCATTGCTTGGTGAGATAGCTATTGATGACGGAGGCAATGACATATCCTCCGGGAAGCAATCCAAAAGGGCTTGGTCTTAAGTCCGAATTGCCTGTGTAGAATTGTGGAATGATGAAGACATAGTCTCCCTCCTTAATCGAGTTTAGCGGTTTTTCATCGCGGACTTTATTTAGGATTCCAAGCAGGCTGAACGACCTTGCTGCCATGGTTTTGGGATCGATAAAATTAAGGGTCAGGGACCCATTTTTGTGCAGGCGGATAGATTGATGTTCAACCTCAAGTAGGTTTTGGGCAGTCAAGCTAAGGTTTTCCGCTGCCTTAAGACCAAGGTGCGGAATGAGGTGCCCCCTTACATTCAGCATAGGCCAAATGGTGAAGTCGTCTTCATACATAAATTGGCCTGGCTCGGAAAAGAGACCTAAATAATCTGGGTGATGGGAGTAAAAATAGCGCGTATTCTCTGGTAATGTACCAGGTGCTCGGTCGTAAGAATCTAAGGGATATTCCACTTTGAAGCGAATAGGCGACTCCGAGATGTACCCACCTACGTAGATGGGAGTTGGGAATTGATCGGGCATCGCTGTCGGTCCAGGTGTGCCGATGATCTTTGAAAATATGGCGTCGATGAAGATGGCTTTGGGTTTGTTGGCGCTTATGGCTTTTAAGAGCTTGACCCACTCGGCGGTTGAGAGAACCCAGTTCCCCTGGGCTTCAAAAGTGGCGTCGTCAATCACATAGATCTTGAGCCGCTCATCCATTTTCGGGAGCGACCCTAACCAAGAGCGGAAGGCGAACATCGTGGGGCGAGCAAGACTCTTGTAGAATGAGTTTTCCTGAAGTGACGGGAGTAAGAATAGAAGAACCAATAATGCGACAAAATGAATCCTAGCTGCCTTTAGCCAAGGAAGGGGATATTGGCTTCGCAGGAGAGATTGGAGGATGATGCGGAACTTTGCTTTCATATAGAGTATATTCGGTTAGAATTTTGGAAAGCTGAAAATAGGAGAGCGTAAAGTTGAAAAGGTTGTGGCGATGGATTTATAACACTCTAATAATATTAGTGATTACGTTTTTTTCGATCTCTTCAAAGCTTACAGCGGCAACCTTACGCGTGGCCATTCTAGGTGAAGTAGCCGCCATACAACCCTATGGTTCGAATTCGTACGCGGATCAATTTGCTCGCAATATTCTCTTTAAACCATTTCTTAGCCATCAAGATGATTGGCAAATGCAATGCCTCATGTGTGCCGCCATCCCAGGGCCTACCGATATATCCAGTGAATCGGTGGATTCACGGACCCTTCCCATTATCACCTGGCGATTGCGTTCAGGGCAGAAGTGGCCTGACGGAGCGGATATTGTCGGTGAGGATGTTAAGGAGACGGTGCGACTATTGCAAGAAGGGATCATTCCAGTTGATAGGCACCACCCAGTTTGGAATATCGAGAAGGTTGTGCCGAGCGTCGTCAATGCTCAGGAGTTCCAAGTCTATTATCGTGAAAGGCATTTGGCCCATCTCGATCTGTCTTGGCTATATTTATTCCCCCGCTCCATGGCCAGTTGGATCGAGAGTCCCGAAGGTAAGGCCGCATATTTTAGCGAGGAGTTTTGGCAAAGCCCTTGGGCGGCGAAATTTCGCCAAAGCAACTATCGCTTAGAGTTAAAGTCAGCCAATTTGTTGATTTTTACGGCCGTTAATGGGGAACAAATGTCAAAAGACCAGTTGGACCGGATTGAATTGCATATCTTTCCTAGAGATGGGGCGGCTTTGGCAAAAGTTGTGGAAAAAATGAACTTCCACCTTATCTTTAGCCAGGTCCCAGGAGAACCAGTTGGGCATTTAAGTCGGTTTGCCGGAGCGAAACTGCGGGAGACGAGCGCCATTTCCAATGTCTTAGACTTGCTGGTATTCAATACACGCAATCCTGTTTTATCCATTCGCCAAACGCGCGTAGCGCTGATGAAGCGGCTCTCAGCGGCAAGTTTGAGTTCCACTAAGAAAGAATTTGCTTTTGAACCGCTAAGGGACTGGCTGCATCCTCAGGATATACGCTTTCGCCTATTGCCTTTAGCCCAGCCGGTAAACATTGGCGATTCTACTTCTGGGGATCCTGACCCAAAGAGTCCAAGCGATATGGTGCAGCCTGCAAAACATTCGTCTTCATCTTTGGCCACTGCAGGAGGGGAACCTTTGAAGTCTTTATCATTGCACTTTGCGCAAGATCCACCTTTGCGAGCAGCCTTGGCCCAGGATCTCATGCGCGCCTTGCGGCAAGAGCATTTAGAAGTGGAGCCTCATGGGGAAATCCCCGATGTTTTTTTTGGCACTACATTAAAGAGAATGCAATTTCCGGATCTAGCCCTCATTGCTATCCAACTCGATCCTTGGCTGTCGCTTCAACGTATTTTGCATTCTGCGCAAATACCGTCCCACGGCAATAACTATCAAGGTCAAAATTTCGCTGGATTTTCACGACAATTTCTTGATGGATTGCTTCTCGAGCAGGGTAGAGCTGCTGATCTTACGGAGTATTTGGCCTTAGAGCGGCGAATCCTTGCTTATTTGTCTGAAGAGCTTCCCTATGTGCCGCTGGGATTCCGGCGAAGATCGGCACTGGTTCATCAAGATCTGCAAGGTTTTGCCTTGAATAGCCTGGACGGCGCGCCATCCCTCAATATAGGCGATTGGACTTTATCCACCCCTAAAGCTGCGAACTCAACTCAATGAGGAGAGATCTTTCCGTTTGGGTCAAAGTAGTATCGGAGATAAAAGCTGTATTCGTGAACGATCTAGCAAATTTTCGATACTGGCCGGTAAACCCAAATCGAAATTTCTCATTGGAGAATCTCACGCCTAGCTTGAAGTAGTTGACCGTGAATCGTTCTGTGGACTCGTTATTTGGATCTGGCAGGGTGGCGACGTCGTCGATAGCTTGCAAGTAAGTTTGTCCAAGGACAAGAGCAAGGTTGACCCGCTCACCTGCTTTTAGGTTAAGTCCTGCCCCGATATCTTGAAAGGGGAAAAGGTACTTGCTGGGATCGACGCCTCTCAGGTCGATAGGAGTCTGATTTGTATCATCGGCGGTTGTAGCTTCTGCCAGATCATCTCTGCGGTAGAAATAGCGACTGATGCTCGCACCCACGCTAATTTTCTCGTTGGGAGAGACGTTAGCGCCGACCTGCGCCATGCCTGGTTCCACCAAGCGCTTCTCTTCGCGCAAGATTTCTGTTTTGCCTTGCATGGGCTGAAGATAGACGAGACTGACCGCGAATTTTGTAAAGTCAAAGTTTAAGCCAGCTCCCAGGCCGGTTAGAGATCCTTTCACTCTGGTCACGGTTTGCGTGTCGAACGATCCTAGAATTGTATGGTGGTATTGCAAGTGACGAAAGACTAGGCCCAGTTTCATTTGGCTAGCTAAATCTAAGGTCAGCCGGGCTCTGGTATTCTGTTGGGCATAGGTTTCTCGGACCTCGCGGTTGCGATCTGTTCGACTTGAGGTAATTTCTTCAAAATGTCGATCATGACTCGCTCCTACGGATAGCCCATCTGGTAAAGGTAGATGGCCAGAGGCCCCCAAGGAATCTTGTTTGCTGTTTGATTCCG
Source organism: Oligoflexales bacterium (assembly GCA_044357055.1). Classification (GTDB taxonomy): domain Bacteria; phylum Bdellovibrionota_B; class Oligoflexia; order Oligoflexales; family JBIKVD01; genus JBIKVD01. Next base: position 6,423 of record JBIKVD010000156.1, read on the forward strand.
TTTCGTTTTGGTTCTGATCTTTAAGGCTTGTGTGACGAAAGGCACGGCCCACCAAAAAGCCTAAGCGATGATTCTTCTCACTGAAGGCAGCCGGATTTAGCAACCATACTTGCTGATGGGCATTCATCCCGGGCAAATCCAGCGATTCTTGTACTGGGCTGGAGAGATTTTTTGGGCCTGCAAGGGAATGCGGAATGACAGCCAAGAAAGCGGTGCATGCCAGTAGCAGGATTCTTCTGTTTCTCACAACGGGTCCTCTAACTCTACCTATGATTCCATTCACATAACACCAATCTAAATCACTTTAATCTCGTCAACGCCGGTATCGCCTCAAGATAAGGGCGGTATTGCATATAGCTTGGTCCTAACAACAAAGATAAAACGCTTCCCCCTAAGTGAATAGGGGAAATTGGATCGGAGCCTGTCTCGGGCAGACCCGTGTCCCTATTCGTGCCTACAGCCATTAGATTATCATCTGTTTCACCGACCACGCGGCCACCCGCGATACCGCCACCGATCATCATCGCTCCGCCAGTGGGCCAATGATCACGACCATTTGAGCCATTAATTTTCGGAGTGCGACCAAAATCGGAGTACAGAACGATCAGAGTTTCATCGAGTTTGCCTTCGGCCTTTAACTCCGTAACCAAGCGTCCAATCAAAAAGTCTAGACGTTCCAGAATCGGCTGCAATCGCGTGGTTTGATTGGCGTGAGTATCGAAACCACCAACTCCCAAATTGACGCCGGTTACCAAGTCATTTTTGATAAGCTTTAGGGTCAAGGCGAAAGCATCAAAATCTCCCCCCCCGTTCATGGTCGTTGCAGCGGAACCGCGAAAAACGGCGCGATCTTCGTCAGAGAGCTGCAGACGTTCCCCCACGTTATTTTCGACCTGCACGCGGATTTTACTTTCGGCGGCAAGGACTTCTTGCAGTCTGTCTGTGTCCCCAACTTCATCGGTGGCGCGCTGGGCTGAGTCTCGCAAATAGCTAAGGATTCGCAAATTCCGCTCACGGAGATTGTCCTCCGTGGGATACATGGATCGGTAAAGCTCTAAGTTGGACGCCCGCACGACACTCACTGGGTTTAGAAGGCCACGGTCAGTGGCGACTTCACTTCCACCTCCCAATTGAATAATTGGGATAGTCGCCTGGGATTCCGAAGCGACGATCGCAGAAATGGATGCTGCATTGACAGTACCTGCATTGCTGAGAATACCCGTATTCATATAGACCGAACCCGCTTCATGGGAGGTCGTACCCATAGAGAGACCTCTGATAACGAGTAAATCCTCGCCAATAGCTGCGATGTTTGGTAGGAATCTGCCAATGCGTGCAGTGCTGCCGGTCACCGTTTGTGCCAAACCCCAGTCATAAATCATGTCTATACCGGATGTAGAAGCTGTTTTAGGATCAGTGGCCTCTAGAATATCCCAACCACCACTCAGATTGATCCAAATAAGCTTTTTGGAACCAGCCAGGCTCGTTTGCGCGCTCGCCCGTCCAGACAGGAGCAGTGGTGCCAAAGGGGCAAATCCAACCAAATAGGATCCTGACTGCAAAAGCTGACGTCGAGAAATGGCCGTGAGTTCTTCAGGTAAGCAAAATTTCGTCATCCTTGGCGAATTGAGACTCTGCTGCACATTGATTTTTTTGGTTGCCATCTTATCCCTCAGTTGTCCAGTTTGCCTTGTTCGACCCAGCAGCGGACTTTTTCTTTAAATTCAAAGACCGGCCCGATCCGCGGGGCTCCTGATTGACCCGGTGGCATATGACCCGAACTCATCATCGATATGCTTTGACTGGCCCAGCTCTGCCAATCAGCAGCACTGCTGAGGTCTTGTCGATTACCGCTTCCTCCATGGCAGGAAGTGCAGAGAGTTAAGGATGGAGAGATGTCGCCCGCAAAGCTAATCGCGTCGTCACAGGGAGCCTCTTCGCCTCCTCCGGGTGGTTCCCCCAAAGGTGGATTTTCTAGTGGATCAGAAACTAAGGCATTCCCCCTCGCGTGAACCATAAAGGCTGGATGGGTCGCCAAGGCGTAGACCAGTTCCTTAAAGCTGTAGTTTGTCGTCACAAAATAGTCGGCCAAAGCTCGGCGCAAATCGGCTTCGTCACGGTGAAAACCACGGCCCATAAGCCATTTCCAGACATTTTCCACGGTGCAGCTGGCGAAGGCATCGTCTCCAGTAATAATTTGTGAAAGTTCTGAGAGATAGCTGCCATCGGTATGATTAAAGGTCGTAGCAATTGGATCGAGGTTCCCCGAATAGAGCTCACCGCCCTCGCCCCACACAGCAAAGAAATCAGCCAAGGGATCGAGTGTGGCGTGGCACCCCATGCATCCCGGGGTGGTACGCAAGTTTCCAGGATCGGCCGGGAAGACTCTTGGTAATTCGGAGGTGAATTTTTGACATAAGAGACGCTCATAGAGCTGGTTGGCTCGCGTTCTGTTCTTCTCATAGCGGCGCAACCAGCCAAAGGTCGTTAAGAGTCCTGCTTGCTCATAAGCGCTGCCCGAATAGACGAGCTGGAAGCGCGTGTCTGTCATATCGATGCTTTGAATCGCGCCCAACAAATCTGGGCTCAGATTTAATTTCGCGAGATCAAAATGATTGATTTGGCGATAAAGGTGTGCAATGGATCCGTCAATGGCAGTAACGCCAGGCTCCAAGATTTTTGTGTAAGGATAGTTCTCCATCACGACAGCTGCGGCAATCCCTGCCGGCTGCTTTGCCAGTGATTTGACCACGGCAAAGCGGGTGTCAAAAATTTCCGTAGTCCCGAGTTCCGCATTCCGTGCCTCTTCTTGGTTGGTATATTCAACGAAGCATCGTGATAGATCGGCTCCACAGGTGGTAAGGACGGATGGACAAACCCAAGCCACAGCACCTGGATACCAAAAAACCTCTGCTGGCTGGAGCCAGGAGTTTGGGCAAGAGGCGATTTTTGCACGATCGGTTGATGAGGCCCAGAAGCAATGCAGGCGTTCGGCGTTGTTGATGCTGCGTCGTTCACA
>JBIKVD010000472.1:0-2760 GCA_044357055.1 Oligoflexales bacterium
AATGGGCAAGATATCTTGATTTATGTATCATATACGTATCAGACATGAATATAGATTGAATCATCTATTAGAGATTTAACTATGCAAGATAAATCAGAATATCAGCTTAGAGCGAAATATTACGATATTTTACCTTCGGCTTTACTGGTGCTCAATGCTGACGATCAAATTGTATTCGAGAACAAAAAGTTCTCGCAACTGATGCAGATTGCAAAACAAGAGTTTGGTAGCTTGGAAAAAGCGAAGGATTTGTTTGTGCAAGCTTGCCAAATCAATGGCAATAAGCTCTCTTGGTTAATGCGCATCATGGACTTGCCGCGTAGCTCTGTGATCCCGCTCAAAGTCCGCGCTTTGTCGCCGCCGTCTGAAAGCGAACGCATTTTTTTCATAGATATCTTGGAGGAGCCCAGGGACTCGCAAAAGCTTGGTCAATGGATCTATGGCTCCTTGCGAATTGATACACTCGCAAATACTGCGATTTTTCACAGACAACTCGTGCCTTTGAGTGGTCAGGAATTCTCGCTGCTCGCCTATCTTGCGCAAAATGAAGATCGTCTACTGAGCAAACGGGATATCAAGAAGGCCATCTGGCATAACCGGCAGGTTAATCCTCGGGCCGTCGACATCTTGGTGGGCAGATTGAAACACAAGCTCGAAGCAGTAGGCATGGACAGCGCCGTCATTCAAACCATGCATGGGCGCGGGTATATTTTTCGAACTGAGCTGCTTTTCTGAGTGTTCTGGCAGTCAAGGAAACGCTACTGCCTTTGCGTCTCTATATTTCTACCTTTTTTTCCGAGGCGCTCGTGCAGAAACTATGAACTGGTGATGCTCTTCGTCATTATTGCGATGGAGAGTTCATGAAGTCTGATTTCATTGGGAAGCCTTCTGAAGGCGAAGTTATCCTCTGCCACCCGCGCTATTTACAAAATGCCCTGAATTCGTCGACGAGGGTAGTCAGGCGAGAGTTGGAGTCATTAATCGAGTCAGGATGGAGGTTTTTCTCTTCGTATTGCTCAGCCCAGCGGCGGACCCATTCGTCGTTTTGGGGATCAGGCGATATTTTCGGTTCCAGGAAGCCATAGGTGTTCCATCAGAAAATCCCAATGGAGATCAATTACCAACAGCTACCGAGCTACTAAAATCCATTTAGTTGTGGCTGTGGATAGCCTACCGTAGCCTATTGAAATGACTGGAGCGGTGAACGGGGTTCGAACCCGCGACCTGTAGCTTGGGAAGCTACCGCTCTACCAACTGAGCTACCACCGCGTAATTAGTTTCTTTGTTGTAATGGTTGCGCCAGACAAAGGGCAAGCTTTTTCGCCAAAGGCGCGTCTACTAACCATAACCATTGCGGTTTCTTGGAATATCTTCTGATGAGGAATCTTGTCATTTCGAACCTTTCCGTCCTGCGCTAATCTCTCTGTTCAAGGATCGGCCCCCGCGATGGGGTATTCCTATCTATCCTCAATTGGAGCAAATCGATGATCACATTGTACTACCATCCAGCATCCGCACCCTGCCTAAAGGTACACTACTTTCTTGCTGAATCTGGGCTGCAATATGAAGCAAATTTGGTGCGTTTGGATCAAGGAGAGCATCGCTCCGCACAGTTTCAAAAGCTCAATCCCTTTATGAAAGTTCCCGTGGTCCAGGACCAAACTGGCACCTATCTTGAATCAAATGCCATGATTCGGTATTTGGCTCAGGCCCACAACAAGGATGAGTGGTATCCCTCTGCGACGCGTGAACGTTATGAGGTAGATATGTGGACGGACTTTGTGAGTTTTCATGTGAATGCACATTTACAAATAGTCGTGGGTCAACTTTTGTTTAACCCCATGTTCGGTCGCCCCATCGATCACAAAGTGGTGCAGGAGAGAATCCAGTTAGCTATGCCGAATCTTCAGATTCTCGACAAACATTTGATGAGCCGGCGGACGATTGTGGGAGCACATCCCACCCTTGCAGATTTAAATCTTCTCAGCTTTTTGCCTATGATGACGACCCGCGGGCTCCCTATGAGAGAGATACCCTTCGTTGATCGCTGGCTGCGGGGTCTCATGAGTCGTCCCGCCATTGCCAAAGTGTGGCAGGAATGTCCGTTTTCCAAAGCAAAGTGATAGTGAGCCTGTGTTCTCGGATGAGAGTGCGTGGTCAAAAAAATTTAGGGGATTCCTCCTCCAGAAAATTGGCCTTTTAGCTCCTCGACCTGCATTTTCGCTTGGTCCAGCCGCTCTTGCATCGAACGAATAAGGGTATAGCCTCTTTCCACCTTTTTGACGAGCTCGTCCAAGCCAACTTCGTTTTCATTAAGTTGGCGAACGATTTCACCAACCTCAGACATCATTTCTTCATAAACTTTGCCCTCTTGAGGCTGTGACGATGGTTTTTTCATGTTGGATTTCCCTTTTTGATTTGCATGGTGAGTTTTCCATCACCTAACTGAGCCGTAACGAACTCGTCCAAGTTTACCTGGGAGGTGCTTTTAATCACGCTTCCGTTTATTGTTTGTATTTGAGTCCAACCAGCGCTTAGCCATGGGCTAGGGTCTTTGACCCGTAACGACTGAAGCAAGGACTCGGTTTTGTATCGAAAGTTTTGCATGCATAGATCTATAGAACTATTTAAGTTGAAGGTCTGACGATCAAGCACGCTTCGCTTTTTTACCAGAGCCGCTTGTGCGAGCGACTCCAAACGCAGTTGAGATTGTTCCAAACCTCGGCGGATCGATTGTTGAGAATGATTAACAGCGGAGAT
>JBIKVD010000157.1:0-9422 GCA_044357055.1 Oligoflexales bacterium
AAATGTCAAAACGGCATCGCGAAACTGTCCGAAGGCTAACCCCTGCAATCTTGTTCTTGTCGCCAAATCGGCGATAAGCCGCCGGCCGTCCAAGAAGTGCCAAAGCATATGATCCGCTTCAGCCAAAAACGAATAGACACGGCTTTGCTGTTTAAATCCCACTGATGCATCTGGCATGGCCCAAACACCTCCTCACCTCAGACACCGAAATCTCAGGTGGAATGATACCTGAAGGAGGGGGGCTAGTCGCGTCGGAAACCGAGGGCATAACCAAGAATCAGCCCTATTGGCAGGATTAGCAAGAGCCATGAATACCATGTGTCTTGTCCAGCCGAGAGGCTCCCGCCAACAACACCGCATTGAAGCGGGTTATACCCTTTTCCACCGCTACTTGAATGGCTCGGTTGGGGAGCATTCTGCCCCCCCGTAAGCTGCGGGATATGACTAGAGCTGGCTTGAACGAGGTTACAATCAATGTCGGAGAGCTGCGCGGCAAAGCCCCTTTGCAGCATGATGCTATGCATAACGCAAGCATGCACGCCTTCATGTAAGGAAGCGTCCGCCAAAAACAAAGCGAGAAGGAAATCACGAAAGCCGCTGTCAGGGAGAAGTTCTCCAATAGCGCTCAAAGTGAGTTTGATCATGGCAACATCGCCTATTTCCTCCCTGATTTGCCAAAGCATGCCAGACACCACCTGGCTCTGCAAATGGGCCTGGCTCAAACTATTGTAGGTTGCATCGCCATAGTTTAATTCTGCAGGGTCTTCAATTGCCTTGCGTAGACACTGGCTTTCTACCCAACATGCTCCAGACCCTGCTGGGCATATGCTTTCGCCGAGGCAAGTATCTTGCGTGCGTGCGAAGGCAAAAAAATCAGCAAGCCCTTCGTGCAGAACCAAGGATTCACCGCGGGTGGATTTGAGGTTAGTAAACACAACATGGTGCCCAAATTCATGGCTGACCACATCGGCATCCAATTCGAGATTTTGTAACAATATCCCATCGCCGCGGCCGATACGAATCCGCGGCTGGCCGTCATCGAAAGCCTCGCCTGGCTGGTACACAGCATTGTTTAAAGTCCCGCCAATCGTTCGCCCCGTTTCTATAACGAGGGGCTTAGGACCACCCCATTCATACCCATACTCCTGGAAAAAACTCAGCATACTGTGAGCATGAGCGAAAGTACTCACCTCAGCAAACTCCGGGTCGCTAGGCTCGTAGAGGAAGGTTCCGTCATCCGAAGTGGCTTTTGGACCATCAACAGCGGGATAGGTGACAAAGTATTCCGATTCAAGACTCGACGGATTCAAGAGAGAGATAGAGAAGTCGATGAGTTCGCCATCCAGCGGGTTCTGCCGAAAAGCTTTCATCAACCCTTGTGTTTGGGGGCTTCCGTGAAAAAACAGCGGAGAGATTCGCTTAAGTACCCCCTGATGCCAACGCATGGTATAAGCCCAACCATCGAACCGCAGTATCACATCCCAAGCTAAGTCGATAACACTACCATTCAGAATCCAGCAGGGATCCCGACCTGCAACCACGGCCGCCCCTCCTAGCAATCCTCCCTTCGCGGCCCTATAAAGTCTGATCAGCTCCTGATCACTGGGGGGAGGTGGAATCTCCTCATTCGCTTTCAGCTCAACCTTACTTAGATCAGGGTAACGCCCAAAAGCAAAGGTCTGGCCATTGGGAAGCTGGCCTTCATTTTGGTAAGAGTCGCAAAAGGCAATGCCATGGAGAGCAAGCTGGGAAATGCGACCAACGCGGCTATCGCGCATGTTTCGCCAAGTTAAAGGAGTCGCTTTCGGGACACCCTGCCCAATCGACTTTAAAAGAGCTTTCGGGCCCTCTGCAGACAGATTTATTGCCCGCGTCACGTCTCGTGGCAGTATGGCAGCATCACGTGGATCTGCGCCCTGGGAAAAGGGGTGGATGCGTATCGATTGCAAAGCAAGCTGATCAGATTTGGCAGACGATGCCAACAATGCAACTAAGGCAGAAACCAGCGTTTGCAAAAGCGGTAGGAAAAATCGACTCCGAATAAGCATCTTTTACCCATGGCAAGAGAATTCTTACCCATCGGTCAAAAATGCCTAGCCTTAAAAGCTATCGGCTTTTTCGAGAATGCCAAATCATGCTGGAGAGTTGATTCTTACTGAGATTTTTGCCGATTTTAGTGTTTCACAAATAATAATTTTGCTCTGACATATTTCTTATCCACAGGATATGTTGATAAGCAGCTTAGTAGCTGTCTGAACTCGCGAATATTGCGGCATCTCTCCAACAAGCTTAATATTTGAACAAACGAATTGCGGAGGCAAGAATGACTCGGGAACAAATCCAGGTGTGGCCACTTGAGGGCAATACTCAAAGCCTTGATGATGGTTCTATGTTTGGTAATGCGCCAAAATCGCTGTGGACGCGTTGGTTCAAGGAAGATGAACTGGGACGAATACGCTTGGCTTGTAGAAGCGCGCTCGTACAGGTTGCCGGTAAAAATTTGTTGCTTGAGACAGGAATTGGCCTTTGCTTCTCGCCGGACCTGGCGCACCGCTACGGCATTGAACCCATTGATCGTCACCTGCTTTTAGAATCCCTAGCGATGCGAAATCTTGCAGCCGAGGATATCGATTACGTTATTTTATCTCATCTGCATTTTGATCATGCCGGAGGCATGATATTCCCGGGTGATGCAGACAGCGAGATCCCGCGTCTTTGTTTTCCCAAAGCACAAATCCTTGTGGGTGAGGCTGCTTGGCAGCGGGCGCTCCAGCCCCATGCGCGAGACCGCGCCTCGTATTTGCCAAACCTCAATCGTAGCTTGCAAGAGTCTGGACAGTTAAGAGTGATCAAGAAGGAAGCACCGCCCGAGCTTTCTGCCTTTCTCAGCTTTCGCTTTTCTGATGGTCACACGCCCGGGCAAATGCACTCCATCATACAAGGCAAAGAAAAACGCCTTGCTTTTGCAGGTGACCTGGTTCCAGGCACGGCATGGATCCATTTACCCATGACGATGGGCTATGATCGCTATGCTGAATTAGTGATCGACGAGAAGAAATCTTTCTATGAAAATCTATCGGCGGGCGACTATCTATTTTTGACTCATGACCCCACTGTCGCCGCCTGCACCCTAGAAAAGGATGCCAAAGGAAAATACCAGGCAGGGATTCTCTCTCCCATGGCTCAGGCGATTCTACTTTAGAATTCACAATTCGATTTCGATCTCTTCTTCTCGCCTAAGATCACTGGATTTTTTTGCTGCGATACACCGGGAAGTGTAGACCTCAGGGCTACGATTAAAGACCAAGCTTTCTGACATGGCTTTGTGATAGCTAGCTTCGGGAATTCTTCCTAAAGAAAGCATTCTCATCAACAAGGACTCCAGCAGGTTTTGGAATCCAAAACTCATTTGGCTGGCGCAGTATTGCAGGAATCGAGGCACCGGCGCGGGCAAGAGGGAGCCTAAAAACACCGCTTGTTTCAAAGTGAGATTTCGCGGATCCTTGCCAAAAAACACCTGACTCGCCTCCCCGACTCCATAAAGATTAGGCCCAAACTCGGCCATGTTTAAGTATATCTCTAAGATTCGCTCTTTCTTAACTTGAGTTTCGATGTGGGCTGCTAAATAGATTTCTTGGATCTTACGCAAGATATTTTTGTGGCCCCCTAAAAAGAGATTCTTTACCATCTGCATTGTGATCGTGGATCCGCCGAAGGAAAACTCCCCTGACTGAAGATTGTTAGCAAAAGCTTCTTCGATAGCACCTAATTCGAAGCCATGATGGCCATAAAAAGAAGCATCTTCAGAGGCCACCACGGCTTTTAGCAGTTCGGGGCTCATGTGATTAATGGGAACAAAATGAGGATTTTCAGGTCCCACCAAGATCTCAACGGACTCACCGTTCCTCAAAGTACGTGCGACACTGAGCGTTGAGTTTAAAGATTTTGCAGCAAAAGATTCCGGAAAAGTTTCGGCCGTGCAAGCAAAGTTCCTATATTCAAATTTATGATCTCGGAAGAGTTTCTCGCCGAAATCGAAAACTAAGCTCATTTGCAAATCAATGGCACCTGTAAAAGAAAAGTCTTTCAAAAGTGGTAAAGCGTCCCCAGGCAGAACCTCTAAGAGCTTTTGACAGCCAATAGCTCCCGGTTCTACAGAGAGCGCGACCCACTCTGGCAGATTCTTTTCGTTAAGCTGTACCTCGAGCCCAATCGGCAAAGTTAACCCTGGGCCTTCCTTTTCAACCATAGGCAAATGAATACGGGCATTGCTAAACGCTATTCTTTGACGTTTGGCGTCGGCGCTAAAAGCCCCTGCCAATTCTACATGATGGAGATCAAAGGGGATGGTGGTTACTTTCTCGTGAGCAATCGTTAAAATGCCCAAATCGAAGCGAAAATCCCCTTGGATGATATCGGAGCTCTTTCTGTGCGCGTTTACAGAAAATTGGGCCTGTTGGGCTCCAACTTGCGTCGGCATATATCCCGTCATTAGGTAAAAATACTGAGACAAAGAAACCAAAGTCCCGGCGACGGAAATATCTGCAAAAGATAAATCGGTGGAAATATGAAGCTCATCCCCCCCGCTGTTGCCAAAATCCAATTCCAGTTCACCACTGGGAGATAAACTCATCGTTCCTGAAGCATTCGCCATCACGGACTTTTCCTGCCAAAATATGGAGTGTGCATCGAATGCAAGCTCCTTTTGCGGATGACGAAGGAAACGTCCAGTGATGCCTTTGAATCCAAGCTTCTTGCCTTGCACGGCGAAAAATCCGTTTCCGTCGTTTATGCGTATCGTCGCATCATAGGAGAAATATGCCGACTCTTTCGACGGCTTCGCTCCTGATTTATCTTGAACACCGAACACTCGTTCCATGGCTTCCGCCAGAATGGGAATGGCCTTATCCAACTCGATGGCAAATTTTGGCTGGTCTAAACTAAGATTCTGAATGCGGATATTTTGGGCTGAATAGGACAAATCGAGCCGAATGGCGTCCAAGCTCATATCAACACCACTTCCTAAGAGAACGGGCTTGATCAAGGTTATGGAAAACCATCCGAGTGAAACATCCGCAAACGTGAACGTATAACCACTGGTTTCCTGCCAGCTTGAGACCCGATCGGCCAGTTGATTTCGCATTTCTTTTTGTAGCAGATAGAAGGATAGACCCGCGATCGCGAGGGCAGCCAGACCAAAAGAAGACAGCAACACGACGATGAGTTTGAAATTTGCACGCTGGCTTAGATGCCACCAAAGTTTCTTACTACGAAAAATAAGTGTCTCTAACACAATCTAATCTTCCAGGCTGGCTTCGGGTGAGCAATTTTGACGCAACGAAAAGGTATAACGAAGGCCCGGCAAAAAGGCAAGTGCCAAAGAAGGCTCGAAAAGAAGCAAATACCGCTAAAATACATAAGTTATAATGAGTTACGCCAATTCCCCCTGGTCCCTTTGGCCATAGAAACTGCAGGAAAAGCGGCAAAAGACCGATGTCTCTTTCAGGGAGACGAAGGCATGCAACGCTTGGTTCGATTATTCCTAACCATTCTATTTCCAGGCTTACTTAGCTCGCATGGCTTGGCACAAGTTCGTGCACCCCAGGGCAGCTTCCCGCGGCTTTGTTCCCTGATCAATGAACTCAGAGATGATTTCACTTTGCTGGGGACATATCACCAAGGTTACCGCCAATTCTATCAGAGATCCTCGCCCCTCTATGAACACATCGACAGCTTTTATAACAAGATCCTTCAGGGCAGCGGCAAGGACACCATGGCACAAATTCGCGATCAAGTGGCCGTTTACACTGTTATCGGCTCAGAAAGTTATCGAGACAGAGCTCGAGCCTGCTCCAAGGCCAGCAAACCTTTAAGTGCAGGAACACTCTCTAGGATGGATCGGGTGCTGGCAGATCTCACCTTGAAAGAAAATGCCTTCTTATTTGAAGACGTTTTCAATATTCGCGTTTCGGTGTTGAATGCGGAGTATTTGGAGAAGCGGGTGCAAGAACTGGTCGCACGCACACAGACTTTACAAGATAAAATATTCCTTGCAGAGGATTCGGGACGCAGCGTCTTTGAGCCGTGCCACACCTTCGAAGCTGCTATGGACATTTTCTTCGAGCCTCTCGTGCCAGACCTCGTCCAAAGGTGGAACCGCTACAAAAATCCAAAAGCCTATGAGCCCTTCTGGGGTGGCCGAGAGACCCTGGAGAAAAGTGATTCTTCAGAGATCGCCAAACTTCGTTACGATATCTACCTAGCGGCAGGAGCCTCCTGGACCATTGAACAAGCGATCTTCAGACAAGGCGAACTACTGCGCAGATTAGCAGCCACCCTCGAGAAATATGCATGGGAAGTAAAGGTATTCAAAAGCAAAAGCCGCTACGATGCCTTTTTCTGTCGCATGGAAGGGCGCAGCAATCCCTATCAGCGTTAGAATCAGAGGGGGCGAAATACCACCATTCCTACGATGAGCATCATGAGTAACGTTGGGCCTTCATTGAGAAAACGTAGCCGGCGGGAGCTGGGCCATGCTTGTTGCGGGTCAGCGAACAGACCCACAAGCTGACCCGCGTAGGCGGTAAAGCCAATCATACCAAGAGCGCTGGCAATTTTGATCTGCATCCAGAGCTGACTCATCAAGACAGGCGACATCCAAAGAATACCAACCGCAGCGCCAACGGCGACTACCATCGCAGGTACCGTTATCACCTTATAGAGTCGACGCTCCATAACAGGGAAAATTCTTTGAACATCTATACTTTCGCGGTTCTCCACGTGATAGATGAAAAGTCGAAAAATGTAAAGCAGACCAGCCATCCAACTGATAATGGCTAAAATATGTAACCATCGTAATACCAAATAGGTCAATGTCTAACCCTTTAGAACGAAATTCAAGATTTTCCCAGGCACAAACACTTCCTTTAGGATTTGCTTATCGACTAATGATTTCTTAACGCTTTCCTCTGCCAAGGCGATCTCTTTTACCGTTTCTAGATTCGCCCCCATGGGAATTTGGATTGTCACTTTGAGCTTGCCATTAATACTTACGGCTAGGGTTGCAAAGTCGAGCTTTGCTAGATCAGCATCATAAGTTGGCCAGGATTCATATGCCAAGGTCCCTTTTCCCCCAGCCATGCCCCATAGCTCCTCACCCAGATGAGGGGCGAAAGGCGACAGCAGCAAAATGAAAGTTTGCACTTCTGCTAGCGTAAGTTGAGGCGTTTTGTAAACCAAGTTTACAAACTCCATCATCGCCGCTATGGCCGTGTTGAACTGCATGGCCTCGATATCTTCACTTACCTTTTTAGTCAAGCGATGAACGGCTCGACGGTTCTCGCCGGAATCCTCAACCAATATCTCTCGATTCAGCTTTCCTTCAGCAGTAACCAGCAGTCGCCACACCCGCTGCAGAAAGCGGTGGCAGCCCACAATACCATTTGTTTGCCAAGGTTTTGCCGCTTCCAGAGGCCCCATAAACATCTCATAAAGCCTTAAGCTATCTGCGCCCCATTCCGCAATAACGGCGTCAGGATTCACCACATTGCCCCGACTTTTCGACATTTTTTCGTTGTTTTCGCCAAGAATCATCCCCTGATTTCTCAACGATAAAAAAGGCTCCTTGGTCGAGACCAAGGAGCAGTCATAGAGTACCTTATGCCAAAATCGGGCGTACAACAGATGCATGACGGCATGCTCGACACCCCCTACATAAAGATCTACTGGCATCCAGTACTTCTCTTTTTCCACGTCCCAAGCTTGTTTTTGATTTAGCGGGTCTAAATAACGTAAGTAGTACCAGCACGAGCCTGCCCACTGGGGCATCGTATTGGTTTCCCTCAGCCAGAGTTCGCCCTCTGGATCACGCACTTCAAGCCACTCTTGGGCCTTTGCCAAAGGGGGATCCCCGTCAGGACTAGGTTTGAAATCATCCATGTCTGGAAGCTTCAGCGGTAAGTCCTCGGTGGCCATGGCCCGTAGCTCGCCTGTACGCGCATGCTTGAGCAGAGGAATGGGCTCACCCCAGTAACGTTGTCGAGAAAAAACCCAGTCTCTCAACCTATATTGCACTTTGCCCTTACCAAGACCTTGACTCTCCAACCAGGAAATCATTTTTGTGCTGGCTTCATCCTTACTCAAACCATCGAGAAATCCAGAATTTAGTAAGAATCCATCACCCGTATGGGCCTGAACCTGAATATCCTCAGACTCTCCTCCAGACAGCACCCGCACGATCGGTAACGAATATTTCCTGGCAAAGGCATGGTCTCGCTCATCATGACCAGGAACGGCCATCAAAGCACCGGTACCATACGTCGCCAGCACATAATCTGCGATGTAGATCGGGATCTTCTGATTGGTAGCGGGATTGATAGCGTAGACCCCAAGGAAGACCCCGCTTTTTTCTTTTTGCCCGGCGGTTCGATCCAGATCGCTCAAATAAGAGGCCGTTTTTTTGTAACTATTGACCTGCTCACGCTGTGCCTCGGTGCAAATTCGATCCACGAGGGGATGTTCTGGGGCTAAAACGCAAAACGTAGCCCCAAATAGTGTGTCCGGTCTCGTGGTAAAAACGGAAAAGGAGCTATCTGCGCCGGCAACTTGGAACTGAACTTCGGCTCCTAGGCTGCGACCAATCCAATTTCTCTGCATTTCTTTGACAGATTCTGGCCAGTCCAGCCCGTCCAGATCGTTTAGCAGACGCTCTGCATACTCCGTGATTTTCAATACCCATTGACGCATCGGCTTTTGGACAACCGGATGGCCACCTACCTCGGATTTGCCATCAACGACCTCCTCGTTTGCCAAAACCGTTCCTAAAGCGGGACACCAGTTAACGGCACGGAAATCCTCGTAAGCCAGACCTTTTTCATACAACTTTAGAAAGATCCACTGTGTCCATTTAAAGTAATCTGGATCTGTGGTGTTGATTTCGCGATCCCAATCGTATGACAGCCCGATCGCCATGATTTGTTCGCGAAACCGCTGCACATTCTTGGCGATGGTCTCTTTGGGATGCGTTCCAGTCCGAAGGGCATGTTGCTCTGCGGGTAAACCAAACGCATCCCAGCCCATAGGATGAAGCACATTAAAACCCCGCATTCGTTTATAACGGGCAATAATATCTGTGGCTGTATACCCTTCAGGATGCCCCACATGTAGACCATCCCCTGATGGATAGGGAAACATATCGAGAATGTAGTACTTGGGCTTAGAAAAATTGCCTTCTTCTGTTCTGAAAACCCGCTTCTCCTGCCAAAACTGTTGCCACTTTGGTTCTATCGCAGCTGGGCTGTAGGAATGAGTCTGTTGCTTAAAATCGACCATGAACGAAATAACTCCCAAATCATATATCGCCGTAATGTTATTTCCTTAGAGACACGTAATATGCCAGTTCCGCACATCCAGAGCCACAAGAA
>JBIKVD010000473.1:0-2743 GCA_044357055.1 Oligoflexales bacterium
ATTCGCCCAGCTTTACTTCCTGCCCCAATTGCAGCCCATGGCTAAGTTCGGGGACAAGATAGATCAGGGCGTTCCTACTTCTGAGGAAA
Source organism: Oligoflexales bacterium (assembly GCA_044357055.1). Taxonomy (GTDB): domain Bacteria; phylum Bdellovibrionota_B; class Oligoflexia; order Oligoflexales; family JBIKVD01; genus JBIKVD01. Next base: position 90 of record JBIKVD010000473.1, read on the forward strand.
CATCAACCAAGGTTGGCTCGGACCGCGAGCTCTATCACGCGGAATCCTCCAAGGAAAGTTTTTTGGATCGGGTCTTATCTCAGGCCAGCGAGCAAGATCGTGGCGAGATTCAGGAGCGCGTTCGGATCCTAGTGAATGCCCTAGGATCTGTATCGGGGATGGAACCGGGCGACTTCGGCGAATTCCGCTTATTGCTGCAGCAGGTCAAAGCACTACTTTCATGGGTACTCGAACTGGTCACCATGGGGGACGCCTCTCGTGGAGTTGGCATCTTGCTAGCTCACGCGCCCAAAATTTTGATGCAGCATCTCATGGGCGTTCTTTATGGGACGCGGCGGCAAGTTTTGGAAATGCTAGTCGCGGTGGCGCCTTTATCTAAGCAAGCCTTGACCCATTTTGAACAACAAAAATTTGGGGTTCTTCTGGCCCAGCTGGAGCGAGACCTCGTGGAGGTTTTGGATCTGCAGCAATTGGAAACCCTTAAGGGATTGATGAATCGCTTTCCCTTGCTTGCACTTTCCAAGCCCCTCGCAAAACCAATAGAGTTTGGAGAGCATGGCGACACCTTTGAAGTTCGGGTGCCATTTGTGGCAGTGGATTCGGTAGAAACCTACAGCGAGCTCCTCTATCAAGTCTCTGAGATTTTGGCCTGGTTTAGCTTGTGGCAAAAGAGCAAAGATACCGACTCGTCATCAACAAATTTAGATCAGGTTCTGACATCACAAGTGCGCAGCGCCGTTACCGCTTCCCGTAAGGCTAGCTCGCAAACCAAGGGCCCTGAGCAAACAGAAGAGAGAACGCGCGAGCAACTGAGTCAGATTCTGGTCGACGATCCATGGGACTTACTACGATTTGCAGGATTGGGTACTTGCCGTGAGCGGGTTTTGGCTAGTCTCTCATCTCAAATACACCGTTTGGCGGTTCAACTAACCAAGGAGGGCTCTGAACATGGAGCAACAGCAGATTCTTGATTATGAAAAACTGTTTAGTCAGCGGTTTCAGGCTCAGCTGAAAGACCGAAATATTAAAATTACTTTATCAGTAGCACCCGAACGGGTGATGGCAACGGCCTTGCTCTTTAATCAGGATCAGTCCTTCTATTACCCTGTCGAAATCATGGCGGTGCGTGGCAATGTGCGTGAGCCGGTGGAAGAGCGCGTAGCCTTGCTTTTAGATTTTGCCGAAAGCTATTTCGCGGAATTTTTTGCGGATGACGAACAGGTCTTGTTGCCTTTAGACTGGGCACCTTTTGTGATCAACGACTCCGAAGTTTTTGCCCGTGGGCAGATACGCAACCTCTATCTCGAAAATTTGGCGGATGAGTATCTGGAGCAGCAAGAGGATATGTCCGGACCTCGGCATTAATCCCTTACGCAGCGGTACCGAGGAATTGATGCAAAGTCACAATCTCATCTGGCCCATGGATGTTCACTTGATTTCGCCCGCCGTGTTTTGCCGCGTATAAAGCTTCGTCGGCCTTGCCAAGGAGTTGCTCCCCACTCGCCTCTGGAAATAAATCTCGGCCCGTCACTCCGATGCTGATCGTGACGGGAATCTTCCACTCTTCGAAGCGAAAGGGGAAACTCTCAACAGTCAGACGAAACTTCTCTGCAGCTAAAGCAGCCCCTCGGGAATCTGTGCCAGGAAGGATGACAACAAACTCCTCCCCACCGTAGCGAGCCGGGATATCGGATTTGCGGAAGGTGCTTTTGATCAGGCCGCCCAATGATTTTAAGATGGCGTCTCCGGCTTGATGACCACCATCACCATCATTGATCTTTTTAAAGAAATCAATATCAAGAATAAGGAGGGCATCTTTAGCTGGCTTGTCCGTGGGTGTTTTCTCGTCAAGAGCAAGCAAAGCCTGCTCGAGAAAACGGCGATTGTAAAGTCCCGTGAGAGCGTCCCGCTCGCTCGCCGCGGCCTTCTCTGCGTATTTCCCCAAGAGGGCCTTTTCTGCCGTGATGTCTCGAAGGACCATGAATAGCCCGATCTTTTTGCCGTTCTCGATTAGATGAGAAACACCAAGGCTTAGATCCAGGTGGTTAGAGCCGGCACTTTGTACTGGCGTGCCGATAACATCAAAATAGACGTTTTGCTGCGTGTTTTCGAAAAGCTCTTCGATCTTAAGCGCGGATTGATGGTGCTCAAAGCGAATGATTTCATCCAGAGAATTTGCCTTCAGGATTTGCTTCGTTTTAACGCCGGTCACTTGCGCGAGCATTTGATTGCACTTGATAATCTTACCCTCTGGGCTTACTAGAACGTAGGCGTCCAGCAATACTTTGCAAAACGCCTCATGAGCAGCAAAGATCTGCAAGAGAGGATCGCTATTGGCTTGGGTCAAGTCCACGGTTTTGCTCACACAGTTTAGGCGGCATCAAGAAAGGAGAAAAACTCTTCTTCCATTTCATCCATTTCCATAGGCTCGCCGCATTGCTCACATTTCACTTCGGGTAAAGCTAAATTCGATGAGGAGTCAGGAAGATTTTTACCCTTCTCAAAGAAAAACTTGGTCTGATGTCCACAGCTGTTGCAGGAATAGTCGGCGTAGAGGGAATCGACTCTAGCTTTGCCCAAAAAGTTGGGAATCATATTGATTTGGCTAATCACATCAGGTGTGCAGTGCTGAAAGCGAATTTGGCGATTTCCTT
>JBIKVD010000158.1:0-9376 GCA_044357055.1 Oligoflexales bacterium
TCGGCTAGGGCTTCGATGCCTTGCTTCTCAATTTTTTGATAGAGGATTTCCAATCGCTCAGACCTCGTCACTAAGACACTTGCATTTGTGAAAGTATAGTCGCGTTCCAACTGAGCCAAACATTCAGATATCCCTTCCTCTACGGTCCGAGAGCTGGTCAAGGAAATCGTAAGACTTCTCAAACTTCCAACGATGAGTGGGGACACTGCATCTTGAAACTGCCCTGCCCCTGCTAAGCTACCCACACCCTCGCTCTTAGCCCGTCCAAAATCCATTTTGTTATACTTCGTCTGAATGTAATCGACCACACACTTAATGCCGAACTGATGAGCAGCATCGAAAGAACGCTTTATATAGTGGATCTTATTCTGGTTCCCGTTTCGAAGAAAATGTTCGCCAAACCACAAGTAGCCAAAAGCTAAAGCTAAACGATTATTATTTTCATTGGCTCGCCGCAAAGCATCATCATAAAGCCGTTTAACATTTCCAGAACGATTCGGCATTTTCTGACCAGAAATGTCTAAAAATCTCGCGCGCAACAGCAAGAATGTGGGGCTGTTGCGTTCACGCATGGAGAAAATCTTCCTCTGCAATCGGGTATTGAACATTTTAATTTCATCTTCTCGCATAATCCGCTTGCCTACTTCTTGCTCAAAAATCATCGGAAACGCACAGAGAAAAAGCCCCACAAATTCTTCCTCGAAGGGATAAAGAAACATCACTCTCCCTTGCATCGTAAAGGCATCCGCAGCGGCGATGAAATAGCGACGAACGTCCTCAAAATCTCCTTTCGCAAGGGATATCATGCACTGATTTGTGTACATAAAGAGATCATCTCGTCTTCCAGCAGATTTATCTCGACGTTTAAGCAGAAAATCACCGTACTTAACAATCGAATCTCTGGCTCCCTTGAGTAAAAACAGAAATAATATGAGAGTAAAAGCGCGAGCAGTCAGAGGGTTACGCATCGGCAAGATATCCGGTGTGCGCTTGAGATACTTGAGAGCTTCAACAATGTTTCCCCGCTCCATGAGCATATAGCTTCTTAACATCATCGCAAACCCAAAGTGGACTCTACCCCGACTTGCAGATATATACTTTAAAGCGCGAACAGAATTCGTTTCAACCTCTTCGAACCTTGCATTCATATAGTCAATAGTCAAAGATTTATAAAGACAGACCAAGCCATAAAAATGGCGATCTTGCACGCCACGAGATACCTGCATGAGAAAATCAAAGATAGAGTATGCGGTCCGTTTATACCCAAAGTGGGCATAGACGCCACCGCGAAAGAGACACACCGCGAAAATCAAGAATGGCGAGCTTTTAGCATTGAGAGTCTTCCAACTCTGAGTGTGATAGGCCAAAGCGGTCGAGACGTTATCGAATAATCCCATCTGCGACCCTAAATAGTAGAAATCGTCAGGCGAATAATACTCATCACGTAAAATCTTGCCGCGCATGATTTGATCTCGCAGGCGCCCAAGCCAAGTGAGGATAGGTCCAGAACCCCGACGCAAGGCATAGGCTTCCATCGCCAGCCTCACATATAAAAATGCATTCCGAAACGGGCGATCCTTTGGGATCTGGTAACCAAATCGCGTCAGCGCGGTACGGACCAGATTTAAAGATTTTGTCAGCACTCCCCCAATTTGCTGTAAGCGCACTGCTTTATAAGCAATCCTGGCCCAGACTTGCGGAGTCACATGGCTAGCCAATATTTTTTGATAGAGATTAAGAGCCACGCCATGTTTGTTCTGGCGCTCTGAAATCATCGCCAATTGTTCCATGATCCAGGCAAGCTTCTCATCATCAATGATCTTTTTCTGATAGACTGCAGAAATCTTCAGCGCATTCTCGAGATACTTCTCCGCCGTTAAGAGAGAGTCTCCATTAATAGCTCTCTGGGCGGCTTTGACATTGAAAAGCAAAGATTTACCCGCAAGTCCGACATCATTTTTAGCACCCGGTCCAACGATCGCCTTATTGTAATGATGTACGATCGAAAAAATCGTTTGGCTGTCCGTCTTTTCGCTGAAATCCACCATAGTTTCAGCGATGCGGCGATGAAGTTCACTTCGACGCTCTGGCAAAATGGTGTTATATAAAGCCTCCCTCGCTTTGCGATGCCGGAATCGGTAGCCAATCGAGTCAGACTCCATGGTCTCAATGGCCAAAGCAATTAAACCAAAAGCATGTGCCGAAGAAAGCGCTTGTTCAACCCCTGCACGATCGCCCTCGGCAACGGCCAAGAGAGTTGAGTGCGAAAAGCTCAACCCAATCGTAGCTGCGATTTCCAAATAATTTCTGTCAGGTGGGCTTAGCTCATGAATTTTACTCAAAACAAGATCAATGGTATCAAACGGCACCGTAAAAGAACGAATGCGATTGATCTCGTATTCCCAGCGTTTACCGTCAATGCTTGGCGACAGCAGATCCCGAGCCACAAGGACTTTGATATGGTCTACAAGGTGAAGGGGATTACCCTTGGTCTTTTCAAAGAGTGCTTGCATCAAGTCGTCACCGACCACGGCATCAGAACCGAGCATATCCTGGCAAATTTCGCGGGTATTGACTTGGCTGATCGGAGGCAACTCCAAAAATTGATAGCGGCGTTTTAGTTTTGCGAATTTTTCTATAAATCGATCTAGTTTAGCATCACGTTCCTCAGCGCGGCAGGCGACGACCAAATAGAAACGTTGTGAATTATTATAGCTGAAGAATTCATTTACTAATTGCAGGCTTTTTTCATCTGCCCAATGAAGATTATCAAAAATAAATACCAACGGTTGATCATCCAAAGCTAGACACCGGGTAAAATCTGAAAAGGCTTTGACAAAGCTTGGACTTATCTCATTCTCAGGAGGATAAATGTCAGCCTCGTCTTCGTCATCAGACTTTACAAACGCGAGAATACTTGGAACGACCGTTGCGACTTGGGATATGGCTGGCCCCAACACATTTTTAAAGCGATCACGAAGCTGTTCCACAAGTTCGGGCTGATGCTGGAGAATACGCACGAGATAGTCATTGAAGGCATTCGCCAAAGCGTTATATGGCAGATTTGCTTCATGTTGTGAAAAGCTGCCGCTGATGAAACGCGCTTGTTTGCTTCCCAAATGAGCCCGAAATGAGTTTAGAATCCTTGATTTTCCAGACCCCGCAGGACCTGAAATGATGGATATGCGGCTGCGGGCTTGATCGGTCTGCAGCTGGTTAAATGTCGACTGCAAGGAGGCAAGCTCCTCTTCCCGCCCAACCATGGACACCGTTGCTGCTACGGATTTGAATCTGTCCTTGGTTCCCAGAGGAAACATTAGGCCCGCCTTCGCCTTACAGACTATGCGTGCCTGATGCAGATCCGAAAGCAATCCAAAGGCTGATTGATACCTGAGGTTGGGATTCTTTTCTAAAAGCGTGAAAACGATCTTCTCTAAGATAGGCGGAGTGTCCGGCCGAAGATTTCGTAAAGGCTCTGGTTCCTCATAGGCATGGGCCCGTTGTAGCTTTTCTCTCGTCTTGTGTGTGAAGGGCGGCTTGCCCGCCAGAACTTCATAGAATACACACCCAAGGGAGTAAAGATCAATGCGGTGATCTATCGGCGCCGAGACAAACGGGGTTTGCTCAGGCGCCATGTAGAGAGGGGTGCCTGCTATGTCGTCGAGACCATTGGCACTCTGGATTTGCCCACCGCTGGAATGCATGGTTTCAGCAAGCCGTGCGACCCCAAAATCGAGAATTTTGACTTCAACCCGCCCGCCCCCACTAGCATCATAATTGACAATCATGTTTTGCGGTTTTATGTCACGGTGGATGATGTTTTTACCGTGAGTATAATCAAGGGCATCCGTGACTTGGATGGCAATGTCAAAGAATTCATCTATGGGGCGACGACCCGCGCGTTTCAATTGTTCTTTGAGATCAAGTCCATTGGCAATTTCCATAACGATGTAATAGCCACTTAAAAAGGCACCAGCCTCACTATCACGCTTATCATCCAAAAGGCCAAGCTCATGAAAGGAAATAATATTATTGTGATATAGCTGACTCATCACCGCAGCTTCTTTTTGGAAATTGATGAGATCAAAGGTACTGAGTTTTTTACCTGTTTGAATGATTTTGATGGCAACTTCATGGGAAGGGTCATCGAAGGGAATGGCGCGATATACGAGTCCCATAGCTCCGCTGCCAATGACGCCAGTAATACTGTAGCGATCAGCTATTCGCAGACCTACGGATTTTGATATCGGGGAATTCATCCCAGTCCTGACCGCCTTTGATAATGTCCTACGTCAATATCGGCAGTTTCGGCGTTCTAATAAGCTGTCCTTACCCTGGGTCCTATTTTTGTAAAAGACGCATTTATACGCCAAATGCCCTTCATTTTAGCGTGATCGACCTCAAGGTCCTAGGTAGGTACGGTGAGTGACAGGTCGTCAAAATCTTTAACAACCGCATGAATGTATTGGAATAAAACTTGTAATTTTCGTAGAGTGTATTCTTCAGTCCCAATAGATTCGAGGCCAGAATATGAGCGAGCAAAGCACCAAACCCGTCAGCGTTTCCCAACCGCAGTCACTATCAAAGGCTGTTAAGCAGCCCTCTGCCCATCGCAAAACTCCCCGCGCGGGAGCCGATACATGGCGGCATTGTAAAATCGTTGGGACCCTTGGGCCAGCCTCGTCAGATGCAAAAACTTTTGAAAAGCTGGTTTTGGCTGGATTAAATGTTGCGCGTTTGAACTTTTCCCACAGTGATCACGAGCAGCACCAGGCAAACATCCGCATGATACGTCAAGTTTCGCAATCCACAGGAATTCACATTGCCATCTTGCAGGATTTGCAAGGTCCTAAGATTCGCTGCGGTAAACTATTAAATGGAGAGATACTGCTAAAGGACGGCGACACCTACACACTCCGATTTGGCAAGACGCAAACGGATCCAGACATTATCCCCATTGACTATGATTCTCTCTCGAATGACGTAAAAATTGGTCATCGAGTCATGATGGACGATGGTTTGCTGTTATTAGAAGTCGTTGACTTTCATGGGCAAGACTTGAAAGTGCGAGTCAAAGAGGGGGGCCTGCTGAAGAGTCGTAAGGGAGTCAACTTTCCAGATGCAAAGCTGTCTATGCCAGCGATGACCGAAAAGGACACTCAAGATCTTCTGTTCGGCGTTACAAATAAAGTCGACTATATTGCCCTCTCCTTTGTCCAAACGGCCGACGATATCATTCATTGCAAAAAGCTGATTACTGCCCTTGGCGGCGACATTCCGGTCATCGCCAAGATTGAGATGCTACAGGCCATCCACAATATAGACGCGATATGCAAAGTTGCAGATGGATTAATGGTGGCAAGAGGTGATCTCGGGGTAGAGGCATCCCTGGAGCGTGTCCCCTCTTTTCAAAAAATCATTATCGAAACGGCCAGAAAGCACAATCGACCGGTTATCATCGCAACGCAAATGCTTGAATCCATGATCTCTAATCCTCGAGCCACTTTAGCTGAAATCACCGACGTGGCCAATGGTGTGCTGGATGGAGCCGATGCCGTGATGCTTTCTGCGGAAATGGCTTCCGGGAAATATCCTGTTAATTGCATACAGAAAATGCATGAAATCATCCGCGACGTAGAAACTTGGAGTTTAAAGGCCGTTCGCGAGGAGCTCGATTGGACCCAGGAACCATGGCAAGACCACGAAGCCATAGCACAAGCCGCTTGTGAAACAGCTGAGTCCATAAGTGCTAAAGCAATTATATGCCTAACCCTGACAGGTTCGATCGCACGAAGTATCTCACGCCGAAAACCTCGAATGCCGATCTATGCCATCAGCCCGCGCGCAGAGGTTGTCAATCGCATGGCTCTTGTTTGGGGGGTTACCGGTGTCACGAATCCGCTCTTCTATAACACAGATGTTCTGCTTCAAAACCTACCTGAAATGTTAAAAGGCATCGATTTAGTCCAGGCCGGGGACGTAGTTGTTATCACGGCAGGTATTCCCATGAATACCATGCGTCCAACCAATATGGTAAAAGTCAGCTTGATCACTTAAGGGAGGAGAACCTCCTAACCCGTCTTTTTCAGCAGGCGTGCCGTATCGTTTGCGCGCGTTCCTCCAGCCGTTTCTAGCCTGGTTCCTTCAGTGTCAGTAACAGTAGATTGAGTGATACCATGGATTTTGCAAAGGCTTTGATAGTCTTGCAGTCCCTTTAAAATAAATGAATGGACACAATTTTTGCCCATCCTTTTACTCTCGTACAATCCTAGATCGGCAATCTTAATCGCATCATCGCTACCGCCATCGTAGCCGGGATGTATAAAGCATGAGCCCACACTCGCGGTAATCGAGAAGGATCGACCTTCCAACGCTACGGGGGTCTCCGCAATCATGCTGCGAACCCGCTCACCAATCAATCGGCCCTCCTCTGGATCTTGAGTTTGAGCATAAAGGATATATTCATCGCCTCCGTATCGAGCAAAGATTCCATTCCGAAGGGCGAGCTTGCGAATTCTTTTAGCAATTTCCCTGATCATGGCGCTGCCAATCAAATGGTTACTGGTATCATTGACGCTTTTGAAGTTATCTAAATCAAACATGACGACAAAGAGACCAGTTTCACTGCGCCTTACTCGCTCAAAACTTAGCGAATAGCTCTGGTTAAAAGCTCGCATATTTGCGATCGAAGTCAAATCGTCTGTCATACTAAGGATTTCAAGTTGATGATTAGCCTTTCTTAATTCATCCGTCATCATTTTCAAACGAATCACGGCTTGAATCCGGGCGATGACCTCTTTTGAAGAGCAGGAACTATGTAGAAAATCGTCTGCCCCGGCTTCAAAAGCTGAAACCACCAAGGACTCGTCACGATTCTCGCCTGAATGATACACGACCAGCCCTGTGTGGCGATTTCCGTCTCTTTCCCGCACATAAAGACTCAAGCCTCGAACTTCATCGAAGCCATTCACGAACTCCGCGATGATCATATCGGGGTGTAGGCTGCGGTAGGCTTGAATCGCCTCTTTAAAGGAAGTTACTTCTACCAGATCTATATGGTTTATTTGCAATTGCGAGATATTTTGACAGATCTTTGCCATGGAATGGCCGTCCACGGCGAAAACCATAATACGAATCGATTTATTGCTGAGCCTAAAGTCCAAAATTGACCTCTATATCTTTCACCTGAACCTATCGGCGCTTCCGTTGCAGACTGAAATAGATCATTTTTTCCCCATGATTTCGACCCATTAACCCTCAGATTTTGCCCAGCATTAACCTTCCACGCTCCACACGAATCAGTTTACCCACCTCCGGGGGCAAAACCTGTGATGTGGCTTTTAGGAGGCGAGACCCTGTGACTTGACCGAGGCCCCTGGTGAAATTGCGAATATCAAGAGCCGTTTTAATTCCTCGTTCTGCAAAAAGCCCAAAATCAAAAGCGTCCACCCACATGGGATCGATCGACATTTTATCTAGCGAGATATCGCTATCTTGTACTTGGATCGGGATCTCATCATAACGACCAATAAAATCGACGAACATAGCACCATCTAGGTAAGGCTCCCTTGGTTCAATCAAAGTGGTCGAGCGCCACAGGTGGTTTCCTAAAAATATTAGGCGGTCGCGGGTGAGAGATCGGTAGATTTTGACGATGTGTCGAACCATGCGGAAATCATCCAGAATTAATAATCCATCCAGCTTTGTTCCTGGCAAGGACTGCGTGTTGGTTCCTGAACTCTCTGGAGTCAAAGGTCCAGCTGGCTCCGAGATTTGCGGGGTCTCCGGCAAAAAGACCACGGAATGGGAAAGTAACTTTTTCAAGGTAGCCACCACTTCCGTAACCCGCCCCGAATGATATCTCTCCAAACCCACGATTTTACCACCCCAAGCAGTATAAGCCTCGGAAAATCCCTGCACAAAAGCTTCATCTAAATGCTGCTGGGATTGCATGACAGCAACCGAAGCGATGCCATTGGCGTGGAGAGCAGAGGAAAGAAGCTTGCCCAAGTCTCTGGTGGACGGATGACTGGAGACGACCCCTCTGATTTGGGAAGGAAGCTTCTGATTGAGTAACACGATCGCATGAGGGTTTTGGGATTGAATTTTTTCGAGCTCTGAGAGCCACTCACTTCTAATCCACATGAGGGAAAGATGCTTCTGCAGTTTTTTGGAGTTATACAAAGCCACGAGCTGACTTGGCTTTGTCAATTGATAGATCAAAACATCCGCTGCATCTATGCCGTGGTGGCGAAAAGATCTTTTAAGACCCGCAAAGAGATGGTTGCGTTGAATCTCTGATAAAGAATCATGATCGACAACAACGACAAATTTTCCATTTTCGGTGGGTATCTTTTTCTCTGCCGCCAAAGCGGCCCCTTGCATGCACAGGGCTATTTGAAGAAGAGCAAGCAACTTAATGAGAGTAGACATGGCGGAATCGCCCTCCACCTGAGCGCAAATAGCTCATCTCTTTCAGATGATTTTGCCGAATGGGTAATTGGCCGTTAAGAAACCACGCCAAGGCACCGCCTTTATCGACTTCAAATCCCAATAGTGGATCGATTTGCCGCGATTCCAAGCCTGCTGTACCTGCAAAAGAGCTGGGAGGAAACTGCTTAAAATAGGCATCCATTACTGCGGTCCAAATCGGCAAAGCTGTTTCGCTGCCAGAAATATCACCATAGGCAGGTGAATGGTCCTCGCTCCCGACCCACGTTATCAGCACCAAATCTTGGGAGAAACCACAGAACCAATTGTCAATGGATTGGTCGCTCGTTCCTGATTTCCCCACGGCAAACGGCGCCAGGTGAGAGGATCGCGAAGCCGTCCCGTATTTTAATACCGATCTTAAACCCTCAAGCATTAAGCCCGCGATTTTTTCATCAATCACTTGCTTGGGCTTCTCACTTGGGGCCTGCCACAACACCTTGCCAAGGTTATCCGTGATCTTTTCAATCAACTGTGGGTTTAAAGACTTCCCTCCCGAAGCAATCACTCCATAAAGGCTTGCCATATCTAAAAGACTCACAGCGGAACTGCCAATCACAGTGCCAACTTCTCGTTTAAGTGGAGCCCGAACTCCCATTTCCTTAGCGAGAGCCATGAATCGATCTAGCCCCAGTTTCAAGCCAAGCTCTATGGCCGGAGTATTGATGGAACGATAAAAGGCGCGAAGCAAGGTCGTTTCCGTTAGATAGTCTTCTTGCAGATCTCGGGGACGATAGCCGTCAATATTGATGGGGCCTACGAGAAACACATCACTCCATTTGTACCCTTCTTGTAAGGCAAGAGTGTACACCAAGGGTTTGAACGCAGAGCCGGGCGCCCTCTGGGCCTGCAATGCCCTGTTAAACTGACTGCCGGAGTAGTCTCG
>JBIKVD010000474.1:0-2722 GCA_044357055.1 Oligoflexales bacterium
TGTCAGCATTCTCGATGTTTCTAATCCGGCAGGCATCATAAGCTTTACCGCTTTAACGACCGGCATCACACCCGTAAGCGATGTAAAAGTTGGCGGCGGGAAAATTTTCGTCTCCAGCTCTCGCGCAACGAATGGGATTTTCGTGTTTGGCCTTTCCAATCCCACTGTTCCCAATTCGATCTCTATAAGCGGGGTACAGCTACCTTACGTCAGCAAAGTAGAAACCATTGGAAATCATGCCTATTTTTTCGCAGGAAAAACTGTGAAAGTACTCGACTATAGTAATGCTGGCAATGTAATCGCAGTGGGATCCTACACATCACCTGGCTACCTCTATGGCATAACGATCGATAGCGGGCTCGCCTACCTAGCCAATTATGAATATGGCTTGAGCATCATGGAACATTTCCCGGGAATGCCAGATGCACCTTAAGGTGCCAGCCCATGTTTAATCTTGGGCCAATAAGAATCAAAATCAAAACTGGTCGAATGGGGAGCGTGATGGCAGCTCTGACATAGCTTAACCTTGTCCACAATCGGTTGCTTGCTGCCGCTGGGATTTTGAATATGATCTTTACGTGGGCCATGACAGGTTTCACAGCCTACATTCGCTAGATGGGGAGAATGCTCGGCGCTCACAAATCCGCCAGCTTGATCAAAACCGACCACATGACAGGCAACACATTCCCGATTCTTATCAGCTCCCTTTTGTTCTAGGGTTCTTAAAGCGGTGCTATGGCTGGTTTTTGCCCAAGCCTTGTAGGCCGATTCATGACAGCCTTGACAGGCTGCGGACCCAACAAATTCTGAGTCAACCGCAACTTTTAGCTTTTGCTGTATTCCACTCGTAAATTCAAATTCTCGATCAAGCTTATACTGCTTAAGCGGCTCAATCTCCGGGCCGCGCTCTTGCCAGTATGGGAAAAGCCAATCAATATCATGATGCCCCGTAATCAAGAGATTCGTCCCGCTATTCAAGCCCTTCGCCGCGTCTAAGGATGGCCGGGGTGCAATAGTGCCGGGACAGTTCGCCTGCCCAAAGACATCTTTGCCTTTGCAATCTTTTGCTGGGAGAGACAGTACTTCCTCCAACGCGGGAGCTCTTGAGGTCAAGAGATCCCCACCCCTGAGAATACCCTGCCCCCCGAGGGGTACCTTCCGAAAAGTTTGTCCACCCGCGCTCCCAAATAGCAGCATCGGATCTTGAAACTCACGGGCATCAGGTTCTTGATCAAAAGGGGTCCTATTGGACAGGATTACCGTATCAAATAGCCTTGAGTTAACAAGAAGCTCCAACTCAGCTTGTGGACCCGAGAAAAGCATGACCCGAGAGCGGCCCACATTCTTCTCCATGATTTTTTGCCATTGCGATAGCAGAGCAGGCGACATTCGCAACAAGCTTGAGTCGTTCATGGCTTCCGGACTCAAATAGCCGAACACCAGCACACCTGGAGCCACGCGAAATGGTAAAGTCGAAGGCGGCAGCACCCCTTCCATATTACTGAGGACATAGTGCATCGCAGCCGCATTTGAACCCCTCAAAAAATCGGAACTGCGGAATTTCCATTCCAGTGCATTGAAAAGAGTCGCCGTCGGCTGCAAGAGTTGGGCAAAACTAACAAAGGCTTTGTCCTTCAACGGCTCTGGAGCTTTTGGATCTGGATAATTTCCCAAGCTAAAAACCCAAAACTCTCCTCCCTGGCGAAAATCTCGCTCTTGCTTGACGGCCTGATAAATTCTTTGAATCCCGCCTTTGTCCGTGCGCTTATCACAACCACAAGGCTCCACATAGCCCCTCAGGTCGCCAAAAGCCATCCAAGAACTCGCGAGGAGAGGATAACTAGATAGTTGAAATGTTAACAGCAGAACAAAAAGGAACCTGGGATTCCTCGCAGACAAGCTGCTACTCGTTCTCTTTATCAGAGCTGTCGCTTTCAGGATCAGTATCCTCAACGGCCTCAAAAGCGTTATCTTTTGCCTTTGCTTCAACTGCGGCCTCTTTGCTTTTGGGTGGCAACTTCTCGTCCGTCGAATCTATTTCGGACTTTACTTCAATTAAAACCTTGCTGCCTATAGGAATTTCTTCGACGATCAACAGCGCAGAAAAGATACCATATTTTCCGCCAAAACGCTCTAGTTTGAGCAAGCCTAAGCCTTCCCGATCCGACGGCTTAATAATCACTTTCGTCTTAGAATCCCGTAAAATCAGCGAGTTCAAATCAGGCTGATTGAAAATGCCCCGACTCGCTGCAACCAGCACATAAGCGCCTTGAACATCAACAACGACCCCATGAAAACCCAACACTTTGCTTAGCCACCGAAAGGCACTTGTTTCGTCGTCGCTCTTAGCGGGAGGCTTGCTCTTGAAAAGGGTGGCGCCGGATTTGGCATTCAACACCCGCCATTGCTCTGCAGATTTTTCTACCACCAAACTGAGTCGCAGCGCCGTAGCGACATCCTCCAGGAACTTTTTCCTCTCCTTCTCGGAATTCTTAAAATTTCGCGCAATCCCGTTGATACTCACTGCAAAATCCAGCTCTTCCTGGGTAATTAATTTCATCATGCTTAATTTATTGAATGTTTTTCCTGCCAGTTTCATTAGAACAGGTCCTGTTTCTGACCACGACTCAATAAACATCGTCCTTTGCTCTGGGCGGGATCCACCTTCTAATTGCTCTACTTTTTCGACCCAATCCTTTAGCACAGGGACACCGGATTTATC
>JBIKVD010000475.1:0-2721 GCA_044357055.1 Oligoflexales bacterium
GCGAAATTATATATAAAGCCGATGGTCGCTAATTTGTTGGGCTTGCTGCAAGGCGAATCTTTGCGCTACATAACTCTCCCTGTAATTGACAGAGAATTGGTTATAGCAAGTGGTTATGGTTAGTAGATGCAATCTTGCCCTTTATGTGGAGCCTGAATGCTGAGTCAAAATATCTCCATACTCCAAGCCTGGCGTGAACACTCCCCACGCTGGACCGATATCCCAACGCCTCAGCTAGACGCCACATACACTGCCTACATTGACGCGCTTGAAAACCCCAAGCCTGCCGAGGCCCACTGCACTGTCTCAGCCATGATTTTGGATGCCTCTGGGCAATCGACGCTGCTGCTATTCCACAAGAAACTCGACAAATGGCTGCAACCTGGCGGGCATATCGAAGAGGGAGAGGATTTCTGGCAAAGCTGCCTGCGCGAAGCAGAGGAAGAGACTGAACTGCCAAATCTCACCTTACATCCCCTTTGGACCCCCCTTCCCGCAAGCCCTGCAGCGTCGCTTGCCGCACCAGCGGCGCCTGCCATCCCACTCGGTCTGCAAATCTTCACCATTCCCCAGTCCGCAAAACAAGCTCAGCACCTGCATCTGGACGTCTGTTTTGTTCTGCAAAGCCAGGCCGATCTAAAGACAGAACCCCAGGCCTTTCAGCTCAGCGGGACCTCCTTGAAATGGCTTCCACTCCTTGAACTTGTGAGACCACCCTATGACCCAGGACTGAGCCTATATTGTCAGTGGCTTATAAAGGCTCTGGATACCTTGACAAGCTCGGAAACCGCCCTATCTTCCCTCACAGAATCTGAGCACGCTTGGCAGGCAGGAGGCAAAATTGGCTGACTACTATGAAGTTTTAGGGGTCGATCGCGGGGCCAAAGAGGAGGAAATCAAAAAATCCTATCGCAAATTGGCGTTGCAGTACCACCCTGATCGCAATAAAGACAATCCCAAAGCCGAAGAGAAATTCAAAGAGATTTCCGAGGCATACGCAGTGCTCTCGGACAAAGAGAAGCGCCAGCAATATGATCAATTTGGCCACAATCGTTTCTCTCAAAATTATAGTTCTGAAGATATTTTCCGCGGGGCGGATTTTAGCCAGATTTTCCAAGACGCTGGACTTGGCGGCGATATTTTTTCCAAGATTTTTGGCGCCATGGGAGGCCAAGGGGCTGGCTCACCTTTCGGTGGCCAGTTCGGCGGCGGTGGCAGACAGCAAATTCGCGGCCAGGATTTGGAGTTCGAGCTCACGATCGGTTTTCACGAGGCCTACAAGGGCGGCGAGCGAAAGCTTGCCTTTCAACACGGCGGTGTGAGCCAGGACTTGCAGGTCAAGATCCCAGCTGGCGTGCAAACCGGCAGCAAACTCCGGATCGCGGGCAAGGGGGCAGCCTCCCCAGTGGGCAAAGGTCCAGCCGGCGATCTTTACGTGGTGGTGACCGTAGCCAGTCATCCCGACTTTGTGCGCAACGGTGCCGACATCGAAACCCGTCTGAATCTTAAGATCTCGGACGCTCTACTCGGCTGCAAAACCGAGGTGCACACCCCCGAGGGCCCCAAGAAAGTCACGGTCCCTGCGGGCATGAGTGCGGGCAAAAAGATTCGGCTCAAAGGCCTGGGATTTTCCACCAAAGTGGGCGGCCAAGAACGCGGCGATCTCTACGCGGTGATCGGTTTTGAGTTACCGACTCCCTTGTCCCAAGAACAAATCGAAGCGGTGGAAATCCTCAAAAAGCATGGTCTGTAAGGACTACAGACTACCGGCCTTGTATTCTTCCAGCAGCATTTCAACGCTCCCGATCTTAATTTCACCAATCACTTTGACCATGGGCCGCTCGGGGCGATCCTGGGCGATCCATACATAGACATCACCCTTTTGCTGTAACTCGCTACCAATATAGGTCGTGAGCTTAAGCTTGGCGGCCTTGAAAACGCCGCCCGGTACCGTGACCGACTCGATTGCGACGGGTTCTGCCACCAGCTCCCAGGTTTTCTCATTGGTATAGACCGGAATCCGCACCGACTTGCCGACTTCGTATTGATGGGTGCGCAGCCAGAATGTCGCGCTCAGCACGTCCAAGGACCCATGGCCGAATTCGTAAGTCCCTTCCTTGGTCGGCTTGTCCTTCTCTTCGACTTTCTCGCCAGCCATGCAGCCATCGTGAACAAAATTGATCCATTTTTGGCGCTGCAGGCGGGAGCCAAACATTTTGCCCTCATCTTGATCGATAAAAAAATGAGAAGCGGCAAAAGTAAGGGGATTGGAAAGAGCCTCGACGCGATCTTTTGCGACAAAAATGGCGCTATACCAGTCCCCCGTGGCACCTGATCCTTGGAGAACTTGCACCCACTGCTTTTGATGTTTGCGGGCGGGTTTGACTTCGAGGTTGCCGTAACCAACCAAGATTCCGAAATACTTTACCTGATAGCGAGCCACCTCCATTTCGCGATAAGGCGTCTTGGCATAAACCTCTTGGCGCGAGGCGACTTGAGGAAGGCTTGGCCCCTTAGGGCAAGCGAGGGCTAGGCTCGCAAGTGAGCAACAAAAAACAGCAATTGACAGATTTCGCATATCCGCTTACCTTCCCGATGCACGGCCAGGGCAGGTCCATTGTACACTATGATGAAATGGCAAGTAATGCACTTCGTCATCTAACACCTCAAAATTTATGAATTCCATCATGTTTTGCGGGGTGACTAGATCGTTGACAATTC
>JBIKVD010000159.1:0-9324 GCA_044357055.1 Oligoflexales bacterium
CGCGCAGCAATCCATCTGGAATGGGCGATCTGTTGTCCGGCTTCATTCTGATTCTTGGATCAGGTCGAATAGAATGGTACGAGCTGTGGGCCATTCCTGTGATCGCGTTCATTGGCGGCTATTTGTTCACGTCGATCTTCATCCTGTTCCAGTGCCTTTTGTTTTGGCGGGAACGCTGGGGTGCCTTCACGGATCGACTGAATGATTTCGTCTTGGTATTCAGTGTCTATCCTCAAAATATTTTTGACGGATTGTTTCGGGTTATGCTGTTCACAGTATTGCCTGCAGGATATATCGGCTTTCTGCCTGTCGAACTCGTGAGGCGATTCAACTGGAGCCAGTTCGGATTATACGCAGTGGGGATTGTCGGCTATGGGGTGCTGGCTGTCTGGATGTTCAAAGCCGGCATTAAAAGATATCAAGGAAGTCAGAAATGGACCCGTTAGAGGTGGACTCAGTCAGAACCTAAACAAATCAAAGTTGAAGGAAACCATCGCTTCTTCGGGAGACGCCGCAATCAGTGAGCGTTTCTTCCTCACAAATTCCATTAGCATTTCGCGCAGTGTCGCAAAATCTCTGTCAGAAAGTGAAAAAACTGAAGTGTAATGCAAATCATCTGGATTTTTAAATCTTGCTGAGTCAAGAGCCTTGGATCGCCAATTGCCGTGATGAAAAAGGACATAGGGCGAGTTCTCTTCAATATGCAGGCTGTGATTGGCGATCATCCATTTGTCGCCGCTTCTTGAAACCAAACCAAACAACTCCAATTGCTTAAGGATCCTCTCCACGACTCCCACATCGACAGCTATTTTGGATGATATTGCCGGAGCGGATTGGTACGCTGGAATGGAAGTAAGAACGTGAATGGCGCAATACATCCATGATGAGTAGTACTCGCTGTAGATCTCCTCAGAATACTTTTTGTTGTTCTTGACCAAACTTGCAAGTTTTCGCCTATTCTCCTGCATTTGATCGAGCTTAAGACGTAAATAGGAGCGGTATTTTCGCTGGCCTGCCTTTTCATGGTTGATCATGGTAATCAGATAATTCTGTTCGTCTTCATCATGATTGAGAAAGCGACTTAGGGAGAATGCATGATCGGGTGTTAGGTGGAAATCGCCATTAAGGACGTTGGTGAAATAGGATTTCTGACAACCAGCTGCCATTGCCAGTTTGGTTTTTAATCCTCTCTTGACACTCGCCTGAGCAACAAGATCTTTGAGATAGGGTTTATATTCCGTGTAGTCAAAAATATTCATATATATCAGCATGTTAAAATTATTGTTTTATAAATATAATCGTTAATTATTTAACAATTTATATATGGAAAAGCAACGATGCATTTGATACCTACTCAGTGCCACCACGAGAGGTGGATTCGCCAAGAGACGTCGACAGGATCCCAGGGTCGCGAATCAATAAATCTCAAAGGGAAGGCAACATCAAAACAAGGAAGTTACGAGTAAAGGAGTCATGTATGAATCTCAATAAAATTGTTCTTAGCATCGTCATGATATTTGGCGGACATTCATCTCACGTTAATGTTGCTAATGCTGCAAACATGCGTTCTGCCCCGATCACCCTAGATCCTTTTACCATGGAATTGACTGGTGCCGCGGGGATAGCTTCGCTCATGCAATTGGCGGAAGGTGCCATATCCTCCGGCGGCAAGATGTCTGCGCGGATTGACTTGAGAAAATTACCGATTCTGGTCAAAGTAAAAGGCGACTTGCAGCATAACGGTACGACCAGCGTTTGTCGTATTCATGCAGGTCATCCAGATCTGGTGAATGATTGGTCGGAGTTCTACCAACAATTGGCAAGCTTGAAGAACTTGAGCTGGATGGAATACTGGGTGTTCAAGAAGCCCCAAGTCCCTTCAGAACAGTACTATGCACTGCAATATATTCCAGCTGCCAATGATGGTGGCTACACAATCCATGCCACCAAGTTTTTTGAAGTCTATGCTTCGGGAGAAGGAGTGGAAGGCGCGCTGGATCCGGCAACCACTGCAAGTCGCGCATTGCAGATGCTTATGAACTATTGTCCCTGATTTTTACAGCGAGAATTTTCCGCTAGACGTACTGAGAGTCTCCACTAGCAATCACAATCTTGCCTTCTTCCTCCAGCTTTCTGGCGATCTGGATGACTTCCATCTGGATTTGTTCCACTTCGGAAAGCTTCACAGCGCCAGAGGCTTCCATATCCTCGCGTAACATCTCCGCGGCGCGCGTTGACATATTCTTAAAGACCAATTCACGCACTCCTTCGGAGGCTGCTTTGAGAGCGACTTTCCATTTCTCATTCTTAACGTTCTTGATCACTTCCTGCATCGAGCGATCATCCAGTTTCACTAAGTCATCAAAGACGAACATCAAATTGCGGATCTGCTCAGCTAGGTCAGGATCTCTTTCTTCCAAGTTATCGAGAATCTGCTCCTCGGTCGCCTTGTCCATAAGGTTCAACATTTCCGCAATTGGTTCTACCCCACCAATCTTAGTTGAGGAAATGGAGCCCATGGCTTGAATCTCATCGCGCAGTACATCGTCTATCTCATCAATGATCTCTGGCGCGACGGCATCAAGATTGGCTATTCGCAACAAAATTTCTGTATGCAGAGCTTCGGGCAGCAATTTCATCGTTTCCCCGCATTTCTTGGCATCCAAGTGGGCCAAAATGAGGGCAATCGTCTGTGGGTGCTCGTTGCGAATAAAATTGGATAGCGTTCTTGGATCAATAAGTTCCAGCGAATCCAGGTTTGCAGCATCCAGGGACAAGGAATCGATCAAAGCTTCGGCTTCGCCGCCCTTAAAAGCGCTACCCAAAACCGACTTAGTGAATTCACTGCCGCCGTAAAAGAATTTGCGATTCTGTTGCAAGATCTCATAGAATTCTAGAATGACATTGTCGATGATTTCTTGGTCCATTCGCCCTAGGCGACTCATGGCCGAACCGATACGTTTGACTTCGAATTCCGACATGTGCTTAAAGATTTCAGCAGCAATGTCCTCGCCGAAAGAAAGCATTAAGATCGCCGCTTTCTGCGCGCCGGTATATTTATTCGTGGCCATACTGATCCTCAAGACTTTTCAGGACTTGCACTAAGAATATTCTAAGGCATGGACGCAAAAGCAGGAGGGGCAAAGCTTGCCGATGGTGAGGTTTAGGAGTGGCATACGGGAAGGACAGAAATTGGAAAGATAGAAAGGAAGGTGGGGCCAAAGACTCCACCCGACCTATCCGCATCAGATTTCGTGATAAATGTCGAAGGCGATTCGGGCGAAAATATTGGGATTGGAACTAGAGCGGATATAAAGTACGACCGCCCTATAATCTCCATAAACATCTCCTTCAAGGGCCACGGAATAAGAAATGGAGCTTAGGCGACCTCCTTCGTAGGTAGCTGACAACAACTCTCG
Source organism: Oligoflexales bacterium (assembly GCA_044357055.1). Lineage (GTDB taxonomy): Bacteria > Bdellovibrionota_B > Oligoflexia > Oligoflexales > JBIKVD01 > JBIKVD01. Next base: position 3,420 of record JBIKVD010000159.1, read on the forward strand.
CGTCAGCTGCTGACAAGATGCTAGCGCCTGAGCGTCGGGAGCCTGTGAATTCCATGCCACGAAGTTCTCGCAAAACCAAGGTGTCGAGCGCCCGGCAACAAAAAGTGAAGACATGACGGTTTCTAGGGTCGCGGAAAAATCAAAAATATGCTGTTTAAAGTTAACGCCATTGATACCTTCCCAATAGCCTAACTCATGCATCAAAACCTCTTGTCCCGAAGTAACATCTGCAAAAGGACTGGGAACTAAAATGACGGAATCTAGGAGCAAAAAGGGATCATTCTGGTTTTTCTCAGGAACGACCATTTTGGCAAATTGAGCTGCAAGGGCCATAACAGGGTCCTGGCTTGCAAAAGCCTGGCTTGCGAACATGAAAAACGCGATGATAGACACGTACCCTTTTCGATACATTGATTGACCTTCCTCAAAGATAGAAAAAATCCCTAGAGCCTGCGCTGCTGCCCCAAAATCACGTTTTTATATCACAGATTTTTCCAAGGTGTTTGACTCCTTGGCCAGCAAGAGAAAGAGCAGCCTTGCGCTTGAGAAGTTGGGATCTTATGGCAGGTATTTAAGAGACAGCCTGGTTTCTCAGGTCATAGATTCATCGGGATGCTTGATTCCCATCCCTGAGCATGGCTGGATCCAGGATTGCCAAAATATCGAACCTGTCTCTAGAAAGCGCAAAACCTTGATTTCTTAAGGTATAACCAAGACTATCGGCCAGTGAATCGCCGCCCAAAAGCGAAAAGAATCCACGATCTACCCCAAACTGCGACAGGGCCGCAGCAATCCTTGATTCGCTGCCCCCCATCTCCAGACACTCGAGCATTTGGCTAAGGCTTCCTAAACACTCTTCCAGGGAGGAATCTGAGCGATAACGATAGAGAGGCACTAACTCATTAGGATCCAAACCGCCCAAGCTCTTGGCGACACGAAGGCTATGCTGCACATCTCCCATCTCATCCACCAGACCCTGCTCTAAGGCTTGTTGCCCCGTCCAGACCCTTCCTGCAGCAAGCGATTCAACTTTCACCGCATCCATATTTCGTCCCTGAGCAACAATGTCCAAAAAGGTGCGATAGACAAGATCGATTTGACTATCAATAAGCCGAATGTCTTCCTCAGATGGCTTGAGCGAGGCGTTCAGCAACGCTGCCCTATCACTGAGAGTATGGGTATGAAAAGATACCCCATATTTGTCACGAAAGGCCGCAAAATTAGGCAAAATACCAAAAACGCCGATAGAACCTGTCAGAGTGGAAGGTTCGGCGAGAATGCGTGTTGCTGCCGCTCCAATATAATAGCCACCCGAAGCCGCCACATCACCCATGGAAACGACGATGGGTTTGACTTTATTGATCCTCTGGACCTCTTCCCAGATGAGATGGCTAGCCAGCGCGGAGCCGCCCGGGCTGTTGATGCGTAGGACAATACTTTTTACCGACGCCTGCTTTTCCATCCATTTCAGTTCAGCGATCATACGCGATGGCATGATCATGCCTGGCTCTTTGCGTGGGGAATCCATGACGATGTCGCCAAAGGCCTCGATGTATCCAACACCATCCCCCGTTGAGGCTAGGGAGTTTAAAGCCTTCCCTGCACTACCCATTTCATGCTGAAATCTCTTAAAGCTCACAACCTCTGCCTCGGGCCATTTTTCCTTCACACCCTGCAAAAAATCTTGGTAGCTGGAAGTGGCGTCAATCATCCCTTCCGCCATAGCTTCATCAGCACGAAAGAGTGAACGACGAAACCAAGACTCGACTTGGCTGGTCGGCAAAGCACGCCCCGTGGCTATCTGCGACACCAGTTGTTGTCCCAAATCCCCAACCAAAGAGAGATACATTTCTGTAGCTTCAGGCGAAGGATCATTTTGCAGAAAAGGCTCAACAAAACTCTTATACTTTCCCGCTCGAACCAAGGTGAAATCAACCCCAATTTTTTGCATCAATCCGCCAAAATACACGGAGCTTAAACTAGGACCAAGTAGGGATAGGTCGCCTATCGTGGGCATAGTGATGCGCTCCGCAACACTAGCGAGAAAGTAATGAGTATGGTCCATGCTTGGGGCAAAGGCATGAATACCACGGCCACTATTGCGAAGATTCTGTAAGGATCGGCGTAACGACATGATATCGGGTAAACTGCCGTTCAAATTGGACAAGCGCAAAACCGCACCAACGATGCGATTGTCCTTCTCCGCTTTTTCCAGCGTTCGGTTGATGTCGGCTAGCAGTTTTCTTTCATCGCCAAAGAAGAACTCTTGAAACGCTTTATGCTCTTGATTAGGCATGCGGCTGTCAAGATTACCGTCCAAGTGAATATCCAAAATAATCTGCTTGGCTTTAATGCTTGTTGAATCCTGCTGGCTGGAAAACCCAGACTCGCCTTTCATTGCCTGAGTGATAGCAAAGACGATCGCAAGGAGAGAAAGTGTGACAAGGAGTCCCACCACGAAAAAATACGATTTCATACTAAACCAAATAAGGCGAACGAAACGACTCCACAGCGAGGTTTGTGATCTGCTCAATTCCCATACTCCCTACATTTTTGATGGACCTACCGCTTCGCGTTTGACAGGTGGATCGTAAACTTCCCGTCAACAGCGGCAAAAAAAACGTACTTTCGACATAGCGCCGAAGTTGTCTATTCATACAACGCAGGAGTGTAGAACTCGCCATTAAAATCGTCAATTTTATAATGATTTCGGCAAGAAAAGGGAACTCTAACGATCGAGGACGATGGAGAAGTCTGGTTGCGCGGCAACTTCCTCCCCTGTTTCAGAATCCAAGGAGACGAGATTTTTCCACAACACGCGAATGGCAACCAACAGTTCTTTACCGGTTTCTACTTGAACCTCACCCTCGTAGGTAAGGATCGGGGAGGCCAGTGTGAGCTCGTGGCTGCCAAGCTTGCCTTCAATGACGGCATCTGCGGCAAAATCCAGAGAGAAACTTGTGAAAGTGACATCCGTGTAATCTTTGAGAGGGGTTTCTAGAATAATCTGAGAGCGATTGATAATGCGAAAGTCAAGAATTTCGTCCTCTACCGTGGCCAAAAAGGCCTCGCCCTCGGCTGGGTAAAAAGTCATGGATTGTAGGCTCACGTCCATCCACCGAGGCTCATATCCCCCCTCGGTGTAGGAAGCTGCTGCACTTTCCTGCACGGAATACATGCGAACGATAAGAGTCTGATTTCCTTCAGCAACATCGGTGAGAGACTCACTACAAGACCAAGTTGAGGTAGCTATGAGAATTAGAAAGAGCAAGGTACCCCTTTGGGAGGTCGAAAAATATGAGCTACAATGACGGGAAGCGCTCCAAGGTATCATGATCCCTCTCCTTCTCCCGAAGCATCGGATGATAGAGAGGTTTACCTAAATACAGGGGAAAGAAGAGATCGGTGGGAAAATCTGTAAATATCCTTTTAATCCTAATGTTGTCGGTAACCTGCACCACGCTTCTCCTGTGGCGCTGTGGCTCGCCCCAGGTTTCCCAAGGTACCCCCACCCCAGCACAAAACCCGGTGCTTGAGAAACAATGGTCCGATTGGGATGGAGTTTCTGATCTTAGCGAAGATTTCTCTATCGAGGAGCTGCCTTGATGACACGACATGCTGGCGGTCGAAGACAGCGCTGTCCCAACGCCTTTAGCCCATGGTACCTCCTACCTTTGGCCGCGGCTTGCGCCGAGGCGCCGCAGCAACTTAGTAACGCAGAATTCTTTCGCAATATAACTTTCTCAAGCACCTCCGAAAAATCCTCCAATTTTCAGGAATGGGCTCCGGCTCTAGATAAATTCATTCGTTGGCCCGAGCACATTAGCCTCAAAGATGAAGAAAAACCCTTTCCCAGGATGATGCTGGTAGATTCTTCACGAGATTTGTCCCAGGATCTCCCCTCCGAAAATATCAAGGCTCTCGCTGACCCGGACAGCCCTACAGCGCCAAGCACCAGTGCCCTGGTCCTGGTTTCTAATGTGCAGGAATTAGCAGCTCTAGCTCAAGGCGCCCATCAACACGAAGCAGGCGCCCTAGCCTGTGGCCGCCTCATGCAGTTGCTGCCCGATTTTTTCTTAGCAGCGGCACAACAAAATACCGGGCAAAATCATCAAGGCTTGATTCCAAGCTGGCTCCCGCAAACAGAGGTCCAGGCTAGCCTTGAACGAGTCAACTCGGACAGAATGCTTGGGAAGATCACCGAGCTACAAGCCTTAGGCAGCCGCGATGCTTACCTAGAAAGCGCCGTAGCAAGCAGCGACAAGGTGCGCGAGCTCTTTGAACTAGCTATAGCTTCCGACCCTAGATTTGCTATCGAAGAATTAACTCACGACAATTTTGAGCAGAAATCGATTGTGGTGCGACTTCTGGGCGAGGACCAATCTGCCCCTGCGATCGTGCTAGGTTCTCACCTCGATAGCATCAACCCCTCCAACCTGGAAGATGCTCCTGGCGCTGATGACAATGCCACGGGGGTGATCACCCTTGTCGAACTCGTACACGTTATCCAATCGGCTCAGTGGCAATTTGAGCGCACCATCGAATTCCATGCTTACGCCGGCGAAGAGTACGGTCTCTTGGGTAGCACCGATATCGCAGCTCAGTACTTTAGGAGCGGAAAACAAATCGCCGCCATGCTGCAATTTGATATGACGGGATATGATAAAGCAGGAAGCACGGTCATTCACCTCATTGAGACGGACACCAACTCGATCTTGCGTTGGGAAGCGGAACAACTTATCAACAATTATTTAGACAGTCCCTCACTCCAGAAACCCCTGCGGGCCGGGACTTCTGACCATCGTTCTTTCCATGCTCTTGGTTTTCCCGCACTGTTTCCTTTTGAAGACCCAGAAGCCTACAATACCTCGCTCCATACCAGCCGCGATACCATCGACAACATTCAAAATCCGGCATTAATGCTGGCCATGGCAAAGTTTGGCTTGGCCTTTGTCGCCCACTACGGTGGCTTGCGACAGGCAGCCGAAGTAAGCCCTCAATTGCAAACCAAAAGAACGGAATTGGCTAAACCTTTAGCGGTAGCCATTCAAAAAAACGCTGAATTCTATGATTTTTATGTGGCGAGTTCAGAGTCTCAGGAAAAACTTGTCCTTTGCTCTATCTCTCAGTCACACCCTGGCAATTGCCAAAATGGAAAAGCCCTTTACGGAGCAAAGAGCCCTAGCGCTTTTAAAGGTAGATTCGTCTATCATTTTGCTAAAGTTCTGCTAGAAGATCAGCAATCCTACGGCATTTTTGGCTATGACCAAAATCAGGTTTTGACCGCCTTTCGTGCCATCAGTCTCAAGGCTAAACCCTAAGGTCAAATCTAAAACACCCTTTGATTATAATCAGAAAGCGCGATCCCACCTTCGAACCTACGAATATCACCATCCAGCACAAACAGGCCGCCAGTGATAACAGACATGTTTTCCATCTGAGAGACAAAAAACTCCATCTCCAATTGCAAGCCGCTTAGCCTTTCGTCTTCTAAGTGATTAAAAAACTCGGCCTCGGGCGTTCGTTCTTCCATGGCAAAACCGAATTCATTGCGGAAATCTAAAAACCCATCATTCAATCGCAAACTCAGACGCCCCAGGTCGGCATTGTAGTTCACCAAGAATTCTACCTTGGAAAATTCTAAGGATTCGTCCCCAGGTCGGGCTTCACAGGGGATTTGTCCATCCAAAGCAAGACAGGCGCGGATCATGGGAGCCTTGGAAGAAAACTTAAAGCGTAATTCCAAAGTCTCACCGTAGCGACGAAGATTCATCGCGGCGTTGCTGAAAAAGGCCACTGATATTTCCGGATCCCGTGGAAGTGCAACGATCTCATCAATAAGGATGGTCATCCCTGACTTGGTCGAAGAGACCCGATTCTCTTGTTCCGCCAAGGCCAGGCTTTT
>JBIKVD010000160.1:0-9275 GCA_044357055.1 Oligoflexales bacterium
GCGGGCCCACGTCCACATCAAAGCCGAGATCAGCAAGTCCTGTTGCTATCACCTTTGCACCTCGGTCATGTCCGTCTTGACCAATTTTGGCGACAAGGATTCTTGGACGACGGCCGCGACGAGATTCAAAAGCTACGACGCTCTTTCTCGCGTCCTCAATATCTTGGGGATTGGCATAGTTTTGACTATAGATGTTACTCACCGTTTGCGTCCCTCCCACATAGCGGCCAAAAATTTCCTCAAGGGCAGCGCTTACCTCACCGACGGTGGCACGTTGCTTCATGGCCACGATACTGGCGGTCAGAAGATTGCCCTTGCCTTTCGCAGCTTCCTTCAGGGCCTCCAAAGCTGCTTGAACTTTTGATGGATTTCGCTTTGCCTTGACCGCGTTGAGCTTCTCGATCTGAGCTAAGCGGACCTGGCTGTTGTCAATATCCCGAACTTCCATTCTGGAGTCCTCGTGGGCAGGAGCCTGATAGCGGTTCACTCCAACGACGACGTCCTTTCCGCTATCAATTCGTGCTTGCTTTGCGGCCGCGGCCTCCTCAATCCTTAATTTTGGAATGCCCAGCGCAATGGCTTTTACCATGCCGCCGAGGGAGGTAATTTCCTTTAGATGTTTGCGGGCTCTTTCGTAGATATCGCTGGTAAGTGACTCGATAAAATAGCTTCCGCCGAGAGGATCCACTGTTTTTGTGACGTCTGTTTCGTGCTGCAGAATAAGCTGCGTGTTGCGCGCAATTCTCGCGGAAAAATCCGTTGGCAGACAGACAGCTTCATCCAGGGCGTTGGTGTGAAGGGACTGAGTGCCTCCGAGGACGGCAGCTAAGGCCTCGATGGTGGTGCGCACCACATTATTATAAGGATCCTGCTCTGTGAGTGTGTAGCCAGAAGTCTGGCAGTGGGTTCTGAGCATGGAGGACTGCGGATTTTTAGGCGAAAAATCTTGCATGAGATCGTGCCATAACCACCTGGCAGCTCTGAGTTTGGCAATCTCCATGAAGAAATTCATACCAATGCCGAAAAAGAATGAAAGGCGCGGCGCAAAATCGTCAATGTCTAAGCCTAGCCCTTTTGCGGCTTTCACATATTCCAAGCCATCTGCCAAGGTATAAGCTAGTTCCAGGGCAGAGTCAGCGCCGGCTTCTTGAATATGGTAGCCACTGATGCTGATGCTATTGTACTGAGGCATGTGCTTTGCGGTGTAATCAATGATGTCGGCCACGATGCGCATCGAAGGTGCCGGTGGATAGATATAGGTATTGCGCACCATATATTCTTTGAGAATGTCATTTTGAATGGTGCCCGAGAGTTTGTCCTGGGATACCCCACTCTCATCACCAGCGACAATAAAAGCAGCAAGGATTGGCAGGACTGCTCCATTCATGGTCATGGAAACACTCATTTGATCCAGGGGAATGCCGGCGAAGAGCACTTTCATGTCTTCCACACTATCGATGGCAACACCTGCTTTGCCAACATCCCCAGTCACGCGGGGGTGATCAGAGTCGTAACCACGGTGGGTGGCTAGGTCAAAGGCAACACTCAGACCCTTCTGCCCATTGGCTAAATTGCGCCGATAGAACTTATTGGATTCCTCTGCGGTGGAATATCCGGCGTATTGACGTATAGTCCAGGGTCTTAAGGTGTACATAGTGGCGCGAGGACCGCGGGTAAAAGGGGCCAGCCCAGGGAAGTGGTGCCTGTACTGCCGACTTTGCAGATCTTCAGGGGTGTAGAGGGGTTTTATCGAGATTTGTTCAGGCGTTTTTACCACTAGGTCGTTAAGACTTTGTTTCTGGGATAGCAGCTCTTTTTGCGCAAGCTTTTCCCAAAGAGACTTTGCTTCTTCGTTGCCGTTCATTTTTGGCTCCCGGTGATCAGCCCGTGCTTCGTTCCATTTTCAGGCCTAGCTTAGGCTGCTAGGAATGTTCCGTCAATGAGCTACAGTGAGGATGTAAGAGCTTCGTAGTCTCTTCTTTCTAGACCAGAGATTCACTTTGGTCCTGACCTTGCTCGTATGGTATGTCATAGCGTATCGCTACCTGGAGCATGAAAAATCGGAGGTAATCTTGAACCTGTGGTCAAAGTTTTTCCTAGTGATGGTTGGCACTCTTTTCATGGCAACGAGTACAGCGGCTCAGATGAGGGGTCAGAAAAAAGAACGCGCCCTTCACTTGCGAGAATTGCTAGCCAAAATAGATCAACTGCGCTTGCCCAGGGTGGCCGTTGCCGAGGCAAAATCTCAGATTGAGATTTTGGGCAAGATCGGCCAAGAACTGCAAAAGCTTACGGAATGGGGCATAGACTCCGATGTGATTCGTGGCATGCGTGATCGCATCCATCTGCAGGAGAAGCTCATGCAGCAAGGGCAACAGGCCACAGACGTACTTTCCTGGCAACTTTTAAGCCACGATCTGTGGCAGAGTCTTATCCAAGTGGCTGATGTAGACTTTTTGCCGAGCGAACATCCTAACTTTAGCCAAGGCAGAAGCGAGTATCTGAAGCATTGTGCAGAATGTCATGCCGAAGACGGCAGTGGAAAGGGGCTGCTTGCAGCAAAGTTACCAGTGCCGCCAAGCCTATTCACTTCTGAGCGACTGGGAACTTACGATTCTCCTCTGAGATTCTATACGGCGATGAGCATGGGGACACCACACCAGGGAATGCCGGCGTTCGAAACGATCTTAACCCAACCCCGTCTATGGGATTTGGCCTTCTATTTACAAGGCCTCAGACTATCATGTGGTCCCCAGCCATTAAATCAGGAGAGCCCAGTTCAGGGTGGTGCCTCGCAGTTGGAGGAAGACGCAAAATTGATCGAGGAACTCTTACTTTCTGTAACCTTAAATAGACTGGTCTATGAAACCGACGATTCAATACTGGCCTTTTTGCGGCAAAAAGGGGTTGGCAAACTCCTACCTGATTCGACGCGGGACGCACAGATTTTGCATCATCTCCGTTGCCGACTCGCCTTCCATTCCTCACTCAAGAGGCACTGAAAATAGGTCTCCCCCCTCGCCGCTTTCTCCTCTTAGGGCTAAACTAAGAGGGGTACAATCCATGGACTGTCTATTCTGAGCATGATTCGTCATCCTTAAAGATCGGTTTTCCTCGGGAAGGAAGTATACAGATGACAGTGGCGCACAAACTTGAAACGAATCAGGAAATCGAATTTGCCGTTCGAAGCGTCGAAACTGCCCGAGACCTCGAGTCGATCAATTCCTGGATAGAACTTATTTCCGCCCTAGACCCCGATGAGGCAGCCCGGGCGCTTGCACGCATCTATCAGAACTCGCCTTGGCGCGACACCAAAAAAACCGTATTAGCGGCGATGGGCCCACTTGCTTCTGCGAGAAGCTGGCAAATGCTCATTCGCATTGCTGGTGATTCTTCTGATTTAACTTTGGCCGAGGCTGCAATTTCAGCTCTGGTGCAGAGTCCGAGTCCAGTAGGATATCAGTTTTTGATCCATCTCATCCACCGTCCCCATCATCCTTTGGCAGCAACGGCCCTTAGAGCCGTTGCTGCCAAACCCTGGTTTCTTAACGTGGATCGACTGGTCAATCTATTGCAGTCTTTGCCTCCTCGCGACCGCCTCACCGAGCAACTCATTATCGCTCTTGGACAGTTTGGCAATTCAAGTCATGCGCAGTACATAGATGTCTACCTGGAAGCTCATTCTCTTCGAGAGGACCGAGATCTTCACATTGCCGCTCTCATTGCCGGAGCTAAAATTGGTGGTAAGCGGGTCCTGGCGAAAATTCGCGCCTTACCACGGTCTGATGATGTGTCAGTCATGGAGTTAAGGCGAATGAGTTGCGACTCCATTGAACTTCGCCTTAGACATGGCACTCTTGATGCCGTAGTGATGCTAGCCACACAAGACCCTTTGGAGGTCTCTCGAGCGATGAGCCTTTTGCGTGAGATTCCTCCTGAAAAGGCCTGGCAAGAATACCAAGATAGCGGAAAATCCTTGGCTCCTGCTAGCGAGGTCTGGTTCCGGGCAATGACGCACTGTGCAGAAAAGCTGCAAGACAATCTCGACTTTTTGGTAAAACAGGCAGCTCACCTGCGAGAAGAGTCCGTCACGCTACTTGGAGCCAGGATCATCTATTTCGCTCTCAGAGAGGATCTCTCCTCGCCAAGTCAAAATAGCAAGATGGGATCACCCATAGAAGCAAGCGTCCACACGCTGAGTAAGTCAGAGAAAGTCGAATTAGATCATATCATAGCAACCATGCAGAGGGCAGGCTTAATGCCTATCTTGGCCCAAATTTCCCACCCTCGAATTGCAAACGTTTTTTTGACCTTGATGGAAGTTGCTGACGAAAAGGAGCAATTCACCATCATTAATCATTTGACCGTTCAGGCCTTGACCTTCCCGAAAGATCACGCAGTCTATCATGCCATCGTGCAGAGATTTATGAAAATCATGCGCACAACCTCGTCACCTGCGCTTGGGGATCGAGCCGTACGCGCTCTCGCAGAAGTTGGTTATCGCGAGGATACTTTTCTTGAGAATCTGAAAGGGATGCTTAAAGCCAAAACCATCTCCCTGGCTGCGGCGCTCTATTACCTCGAACTCGCAGCGGTTAGTTCTTGTCGTCCCTTTGTACTTAAATTCCTGAAGGCTGAATTACAATTGATTCAGCCCGATAAAAATAGCCTGCGCACGATGTTGAGGATTCTCGGGCAGCAATTGAACCCAAACGATTCAGAACTCACCGCTCCATTGACAAGTGCTTGGTCAAAACTCGCTTCCCATGTTGAGGTCGTGGATCTCTACCAACTTTTATCTCAAATGGAAATACCAGGAAGCCACCCGTGGATAGAAGATGGACTGAAATCAGAAAATATTCTTACCCTTCTCTCGGCCATTGCCGCGGCCCGCTTAAATCAAAATGACGCCATTAGAGAGAATCTCTTAGCCCTTCTTCAACACCCTGAGCCAGCTGTGCGGATTCGAGCCATTGATGCCTTGGCTAGAAACCAGATCTATCCATCCCATAAAGCTCTGATTCAGTACTTTGAACAAGATCACAAAGCAGATTCTCACCTGATGCTACAAGCCTTCTCTGCCATTAAAGTAAATCCCGTTGCAAATTATAGCTCTGTACTCGCCGCAGTGCGTCGCCTTACGAAAAGACTAAGTTTGCCAGCTTTATCTCCCCTAAGGGACGCTTGTGAGAGTCTCATTAACCACCTTGCTGATCAATCTCAGGAAATAGAAGTGTCGTCGGTGCTGACGAGCGTGCATGATCTAGATGCTGGTCTTGCACTTGCGGTTGCGGACTTTCCTAACTACTCCACGGCTATAAAGTCAGTGTTGCGAAATGCGGAACTCATTCACATGAGAAAGGATATTTTCGATCACCTCGTCGATAAGTCTTCAGGAATCGTGCAATACGTGAAGGCCATAGACCTTCTCTTGCATGAGAGGCTGGGAGCGCGATTGATCGCCGGTGGCGCCGAAGGCATGCTAACCAAGATGCAGTCCATGCTTTATGTTATGGGTCTCAATGATCAACGGGTGCAGGAGGCAAACTATCCGCAAATATTAGATGCTGAGGAACTCTTCCAAGAGCTGTCCTTCCCGGCAGCAAAATTTCGCGCTTTGTGCCTTGATATTGCTTCGGGCCGACTTTTGCATCACTACCATCGCTCGGTGGATGGTTTAAGAGCATGGGCCTTACTGCTGCTGCTCTATGGTCGAAACTTTCGCCAGGACAGCGGGGTCAGCATCACTGGCATTTTCCCCCTGCAAACCTTACGTTCAGAAAAAATCAAGCCTCTTGCCAAAGCCTTGCACGCTTTGCAGGATAGACGAAATGATGCCGCCCATCGTGGGACTCTCGTAGATCTTGATCAAATCATGAAATGTAGAGCAGAGACCTTTCTGGTCTTGAACTCACTGCAAGAGATTCTTATCCCTACGTAAGCGGGAGTTCTTGGGAGTCAAAACTATCATAACTGGGTTCTTAAGCCGCAATTCTTGATCCTCGCCTGCACTTCGACTAAAATAGGAGGGTAGCAAAGGTAGGCTGCGCGAATGATGAACGCTTGCAGATCTAGTGAGAGGGATTCCATGCTGACGAAGACACAGGTCGAGGAGTACCGGAACGAGGGTTTCACTATTGCCCGCGGTGTTTTCTCGGCGGCAGAGATTTCGGCAATCAGGGAGGCATGTGACGAGCTTTGGGATTTTGCACGAAGATTTAGTCAGGATGAATTTGTCGGTGTTAGCTATTTCAATTTGCTCCGTGACTGCGATCCCTTTGCTAAGAACATCAGTGATATTCCACAGATCCATGGGATGGTGCGCCGTGTTACTTATCCTTATGGTGTCTCCAAGGTCTTGAATGATTACAGAACTCATGCAGGACTGCTGAGCTGTGTCAGTTCTATGCTGGGAAATGACATCGTTCAGATTGTAAATCAGGTTAACTTCAATTCGCCTTCTGTAGGCACGGGTTGGGGATGGCACCAAGACTATCGTTTCCGCAAGACAGGATTAAAAGACGTCTTGCAGTCTTTTGTTCAGTGCTTGTTGGCAGTGGATCGATGCTCCGCCGAAAACGGTGGCTTGAGAGTAGTACCGAAAAGCTTTACTCTGGGTGGCTTGGCTTTGGATAAGGATATCGCTCATGCGGAAGAGCATTTTGATGCGGGGAAGGCGGTTACGCCGGTGCTTGAGCCTGGCGACGTGATTTTTTTTAATGCCTATGTCATTCATGGTTCGACACCCAACCGCAGTCAATCTCAGCGTCGCGTTTACATTAATGGATACGCACGTCAAGCGGCTTGTGAGCACGGCATGCCTGTGCTTGTTGGGGGAAAGATCGTAAAAGAGATCAGTGCTTACATGGAATACGAACATGAGCAGGCTAAGTTACCCCTGGCTGCAAAATACTAGGAGCGAGGAGGGGGCGACCCCACCTCGGAAACCGCTATTTTGGTTCTTTGGCTATTTGACGAGGGCGTTAATGGCTGAGCTCGAGTTTTTTAGCTCATTGCGAAAATTTGACCTTAACTTTACCATCTGCGTCAGCGACTGGGACTGGCGACCGGAGAGCATAAATCCATCGGGTGCTTTCATTTTCCCTTCGATTAGGGTGTCATTAAAGTCCAGCTTTGTGCTAGAAGCAACGTACTCATCGGTCGCGCCTGTGCCCTCTAACTTGCTTGACCCCTCTTGACTGAATCCGGTCGAAGTAAAAAATAGTCCTATCAAGATGTATAATGTCTTCCTGGCTCTCAACATAGGTTCGCTCCTTCCTGCTATTGCAGTGATTTTTCAAGTTGGTCGATTTCTTCCAACTCGTAGTTGGCTGGAGTGGCTTTAGGCGCGGCTACAGGGCCTGCCTTTGGAGTTGCCGCCGTGTTAGGCTCATCTTCAGGAGCCGATTGCTTCTCAAGTGGCTTCGCGGATAGTTTAGCCTCTTTTTGTTGCTGTTCTTCGGCTTGGAATTTTTCAGCGAGGGTCTGAATTTCGCTGTTGTCCATTTTCTGGCCAGCAGCTTCTTGACGGCGTTGTATCTTGTCAGCTAGTTTGAATCCCGATTGAATCCTCTCGGCGTCTTTGGGTGCGTGTTCAAGAAAAGTCTGAATGGTTTTCAACGCGTCTTCGTACTTCTCTTCTTGGTCAAGAATGGTCGCATAATTGTAGTTTGCCAGCGCGTTAGATTCTTTGCTGCCAATGTACTTCTGTAACGTCGTCTTTGCTTTCTCTGTATTGCCTCTGGATATGTCTACAACAGCGAGATGAATCTCGGCATCCGAGTGGTTAGGTATACGGCGCAAAATTCGTTCAAACTGCACAGCGGCCTGATTGAGCTGTCGATAGGTAAGGTACAATACTCCCAGATTCATGCGGATCGCCAAATCCTCTGGATTAACAACCAGCCCCTCTTTAAACATAGCAAGTGCCAAAGGATACTTCTGCTGGTTGACAGCAATCATGCCCAATAGATTTAGGATGCGGCTGTCCTTCTTTTTTAAAGCATCTAAACTGTGAAGTATGATGCGCGACTGCTCAAACTCCCCCTTCTTTAGAGCAATTTGAGCCATAGAAATCTTCGCTTCGACATTGCGATGGTTTTTCATGAGTATCGTCATACAGAGGCTCTCGGCTTGCTCTAGTTCGCCTTTCGCGATCAACAATTGTGCGCGATTATTTTCGCGAGCTTCGTTCCATGATTTGTCACTTCGGTCTGTCAATTCAGCTTTGATGCTGCTGTCGAGAAAGTCCTGATCCGGAGCAATCATGGAGTAGCTATCTTCAGAACTGTAGATGTCCATTTCGCTGTTGTTAATCTGAACCACTGAGTTATTCGTCGTCTTACATGCAGGTAGCATCGCAAGAAGAATGATCGTTGAAAATTTCATAACAGATTCCTCTAAAAGTTTATGCTTTGTCATTACTTACTCCCACTTACGAGTACTTTGTGTGTCATGTAGGTCGGTTTCGTAATAAGGGCGTCAATTTCAGGGTTTTTACTTGGCTGCAGTTCTGACATTTTCTCATAGGTTAAACGTGTCCAGATGCTAAAGGTTTCCACCTCTGAGGAGCGTTTGAAGGCTGTTTCATAGTAGCCATAAGCCTCTTCTTTAAGAGGGAGAGCAAGCCCTTCGAGGGCAGAGCGGATTTCATTGATTTCAGTGGCGCTAGCCTGGGCTGCCATGGGAGCATTAAGCATCTTGTCAGCAAATATCTCGTGTAACTCACCGAGGCGGTAGAGCGAGGCGACGATATATTCACCGCTGCCAATGGACATCACATTTTCATAGCTTTCAGACATGGAGAGGAGTTCGTTCTGCATCGCTTTGATGGAGTCTTCTAGTTTTTCAGAGTTGATGTTCATATTCTTGAAAGCGGTGATTCGAGGCTCGATCGCTTGAAAATGAGTGCCCGCAGCCAATGCACGTGCCTCATATGCCGAGAGGTCGGGTGACTTGCTAAGGGCTGTCGTCAAGGCTTTGAAAGCTTCGCCTTTGGTATCAGAGCCAGATTTTTGGGCAATTTTTGCAGATCGAGCTTGCGCCATGAGTGCTTCTTCGACGCGAGTCTTTGCATACCTCTTGGTGAAGTCATCATAATGTTTTTTTGCCTCTGGGTTATCGCCGAGTGATTCCTTTACCTCTGCAAGAGCCAGTATTCCATCGCCAAGGAGTTCAGATTGGGGAAAGCCTTTCACTAAACCTTCTAAGGCTCGTTCCGCCATTTTTAGATCTCCAACCCCCCGAAACAGCACAGAAGCATTCATTAGGGATGC
>JBIKVD010000489.1:0-2699 GCA_044357055.1 Oligoflexales bacterium
TTGATGGTGTTCTGTTGCATAACGGCATTTCCCTTCTGTCCGTGCTTCAACACGGGTACGTAAACTTGCTTTGTTTACGAAGGGTATGCCGCCCTCCTCAAATTTCCACACCTAAAGGTGTTACCTCTTATCCCGAGAGCATTTATATTAATTGTGACCACTCCACTCGTCTCGCTAGCCGTAAGTCCAGCTCCTGTTGTAACTGCAGTTATATCTCCGCCTGAGTTTGTGTCGACATCAGCGGCGCATTCCCATGCTGTGCCTCCCGCATTCATTTTCAGTATCTGGCTACCTGTGCACATGTTTTGCTGCAAATGAGCCAAGCCGACGGCCCCGTCGGCGAGTTTAGCTGCAGTCACGGTGTCATCTGCAAGTTTCCCAGTGGTTACGGCAAGATCTGCCAGGTCGGTGGAGCCTACCGCTCCGGATGCGATTTTGTCTGTTGTCACGGCGTCATCGGCCAGATTCCCGGTACCAACACCACCAACTGCTAAAGATAAGGTGGGATCGCCAGTAGTGCCACCGCCCGTCAGACCAGTTCCAGCAGTGACGCTAGTGATATCTCCGCCAGAGTCGGCGTCGGCATCAGCGGCACAAGTCCAAGCACCGCTGTTCCATTTTAAGATCTGACCATTGCTTGAACAGACTGCCAATTTTATGTGGGGGATGGATTGGTCTGTTATTGCAGCTACGGGCAACATACTCCAAGACATGGCACCACCACCATCTGTGGTCAAAACCTTCCCAGCCAGGGGAGCGCCTGGTAAAACATAGTTGGCATCGGCACCGAGGTTCGTAGGAGCACTTAACTTGACGTAATGATTTGTTCCATCATTGTCTTTCAGCCGAAAATCTATCAAGGCATCTAGATTCGTAAATTTTGCGCTGCCTGGCGTAGTCACTCCAATGTCTCCTGGTGCCCCCCATTTTACAGTTGGATTTGGATAGTTACCCAGTAGATCTCCACTAGCAGCACCTGAAGGCGCTCTTGAATCGTTGAGGCGTGGATCATTGCCGGCCACGGCTTGAGTTCCTGCAGGTCCAAAATCAACGTACATCTCAGTCGAGTTGATAGCAAGGCCCTGACCTATAGCAAGTTCGCTAAAAACCCCACCGCTTTTTTGCACGATTCCATCGCCGAGGCCACTGAGGTCTGTGCCCCCCGCACCGGTGTTATCAGCGCTACAGAACCAATCGTTAGTTCCACGTTTTAAAACCTCGCCCGGTAAACACATGGCACTGAAGTGCTGGAGTTGAACGGCTCCGACGGCAAGAACACCGCTGCCCACGGAACCACTCGCCAATTTGGTGCTGTCAATAGCGCCGGGGCTAATTTTGCTTGTATTAATGGCATTGGGGGCGATAGCAGCCGTGGTCACACTTCCATCGGCAAGCGTGGTCGGAGTGCTCTGGCTAGCTGCAGCTTGGGTCCAGGCAATATTCCCAGAGCTATCGGAACCTAGAACCATCGCCGCTGATGCATTGGTGGGCCCTTTGATACGAAGTTTGCCGTCGGTGCCATAGCTTAAAGTATTGGCGTCTACCGGCACTCTTTGGGCCTGCAGAGCATAAGGCACCGCGGTGAATTGTTGTCTAGGTAAAGTAATTCCATTGGTCAGATCGCGAACCTCGATAAAGACATCGCTGCCGGCAGCAAAAAGGGTATCGGCCTGGCTTGCCGAGAGGGCTTTTAAAGCGACTTGAAACACACCGTCTTCCAAGGGCACGCTATCGAACTTCTGGGCCTCAATCAGCGGATTGCCACCTGATAGAGCGCGGAAGAACTTGAGCTCTAGACTGACGCTTCCTTGGACGCTTTGACCATTCGCATCAGTCAATCGCCCGCCGTAGCTAAGTTGGAAGGGAGCGCCGATCACCTTTGGACTCAAGCCAATTATGGTGAGTAGGACTAGGAATGTTTTGCAGAGTGTCTTCTTTTGCATCTTAGTTCTCGTCTCGTTGGATGTAGCCCGTTGTCACCGTTAATTCAGGTTTTCTAACTAGCGAAGGGAGAAGGGTATGACCCCACATTGGGGGATTTGCTGCTGTGGGCGCGTATAGCCCTAAGAAGCCCGCAGTGTGGTAGCTGTAAGTCGCAGCCGCTGCAACGAGATTGTCATCCGGCATTTCCACCCGGCCCGCGATAACGCCACTCATTTCTGCGGATTGAAACGAACCAAAGTGCGTCGTCGCAAATTTGACGATATTTCCCACGATGATTAATTCCGAACGAGGGATGATGCCACTGTATGATTTCCCGTCTGCGGCTTTGTTCACTTGGTAAGTCACGACGATGCGGTCCTCGCGCGTGCTGTCATCGGCGAGTGAGGCCCCAACCGGTGGCATGGGAATGGCAAGGGTAAATGGTTCCACCGTGTCCATTTCTTGATCGGCTTGGATAGAAACCGTTGGTCCCACTGCGGTGACTTTTTGATCTAAACCGAGACTAAGAACAAAACTATCGTCCGCGACTGTGTTGCCGGTTTTGATACTGATGGTGGTGGCTACAGATAAGGAGCCTGGAGGGAAGCTGGCTTCGGTGCCCTCGAGTTCGGCGATTTCTTCAACTTTTAGAACCTGAATTTCACTATCGCTAGGAACCAGGCGAACAGACTGCACACCGTCGACAGTGGTTCCTGAAACGACCGTCGACGGAATGGGAATTTCTTCTTCCGTCGATTTCATAAATCCAACGTCTT
>JBIKVD010000161.1:0-9256 GCA_044357055.1 Oligoflexales bacterium
AACGAGACGATTGGGCTGTGTATAATTCTCAGAACCCAAAATCGCCCTTGTCCTTAGAGCAGGCCGCCGCAAAAAAGTTAGTTTCAAAATCCGGATATCCCTTAAATATTTATATGTGGAAGCGAGGAGCCCCTATTGCTTCTATGGTGAAAGTGTTTGAGGCGGATAGCAACTCAATGACGGTTCGTGTTGCGGAGATCCCGAGATATGAAATGGGGGACCCGGCGGATTCGTACTTTCTCATAAGTGAACATCTGAATTTTTTTGAGTCTCGATATACTTTGCACAGCAAAGACCAAGCCGGCAGCTACGTGCCGCAGGTCATGGACTTTCCAATCAAAGCCGACTACATGGGTTTTACGGACACACATTATTTCTTCTTCAAATTGAAAGCCGATTGGAAGAATTTCAAAGCCGATACGATCATTGCCTTTCATAGTCGAAGGGAAGGTCAGAAAGTGCTGATCAGCGAACCAGAGTCGGTATATATCCCTGATGAGGGTCGCACGCTTAGATATGCCTATGTGGATCAAGGGGAGCAATTTGATCCTGCAGATGATCTCATCATCGTTAGCACGATCAAAAATGTGGTTCCGCAAAACTATTTCCTTACGTTCGGTCAGAGCGGCAGGTGGGATGTCAAGGAAATCGAAGATCCATCCGGCCTTCGTTTTAAAGATGCTCATCTCTGGAAAGAAGAAGGTGGTGATCTTTATTATACCGTAAACGGATTTCTTATGCCCAAGACGGAATATCGTCTCACCCGACGAGATCAAAAACTGAATTTCGAACAGACGGATCAGGACCTGAAGACGTTTTCGGAGAAGGGCTTAGAGGTCGAGCAACTTTGGGTGGATCGTGGCAAAGACGCCGACGGTAAAGAGATCCGGGTGCCTTATTTCATCGTTTATAACCCTAAGAAGGTAAGCTTGGAGAAGAATCAAGTCCCAGTACCTACCGTGATAAGTGCCTATGGCGGTTTCAATGTTCCTCTACTGCCGGTCTATTTGAAATACCAAGGCAAATTTTGGCTAGAAAATGGTGGCGTATACGTCCTAGCCAATATTCGCGGAGGTGGTGAGTTTGGCTCGCGTTGGCATCAATCGGTATTAAAGACCAGTCGTCAATTGGCCTTCGATGACTTGATTGCCGTATCGGAAGATCTTATTCGCCGGGGCATCACAAGTCCAAAAAAATTAGGGATTTCAGGAGGCAGTAACGGAGGCTTACTGATGGGGGCGATGATGGTGCAACGCCCTGAGCTTTTTTCTGCGATTTATATCGCGGTGCCTTTGCTTGACATGATGAGGTATCACAAACTTCTTGCGGGAGCCTCGTGGATGGCCGAATATGGCGACCCTGAGGGCGCAGAAAGGGACTTTTGGTTGGCTAAGTCTCCGCTGCACAATCTTCGAGCTGAGCAGAACTACCCCAAAGTCTACTTGCAGACCAATCGCTTCGATGACCGCGTGCATCCTGGACATGCCCGCAAGATGGCAAATTCGCTTAAGAAAATGAAAAAGGATTTCTACTTTTTTGAAGACACCAAGGGGGGGCATGGTGGGGCTGATCGCAGTAGCGAGGAGCAAGCCGCTGTTTCAGCATTGTATTATGCTTATTTAATGGAACGGCTGTTTTGATTCCATCCCCCTTTCCTTAAAAACTCCGAGAACCCACCTCCTATTTAGCCAAAATGGCTAAAATCAGCCTCTTGCCTGTAAAATCGTCAGAATTCTTGCCTTTTTTGCGGCGCCTGGGCTTGCTGCGGCAGCGAAATCTCTCTATATTGGCGTTCTCAGATCCAATGCAGGGAGCAAGCACTGTGGCGAAATTTCCAGAAATCGTATGGGAAGATGAAGATCAGGAATCCACCCTCGGACTTGGCAGCGAAGACGAGTTTGCTTCGCTTTTAGAACAAGCGCCGGAGCTAACCGATGACCTACGGGTCGGAGCCAAGGTTGAGGGCACCATTGTCAGCGTCAATCCTTCAAGCCAAGACGTTATCGTGGATATCGGCGCAAAAGGCACGGCGGTGATCTCGAAAGAGGAGCTGCTGGAGGCTGGACAAGATATGACCGTTGGCGCCTCTCTGCACGCGGTGGTGGCCTCCCGACGAGGGGGCGATATCGTCTTGTCAAAGACTTTGGGCAAAGGATTGCAGGCTGCCGAAGATTTACAAAATGCTCGCAACTCCCGCATTCCCGTCAAGGGCAAAGTCATGGGAGAAAACAAAGGTGGCTTCGATGTCCAGATTTTTGGCAAAAAGGCTTTTTGTCCTGTTTCCCAGATGGATCTGCAATTTGTCGAAGACAAGTCAAAGTACCTGGGTAAAGAGTTTCAGTTTTTGATCACCGGGATGCGAGGGATCCGAGACATAACCGTATCCAGGCGTGCCTTGCTGCAAGTTCAAGCCGATGAACGCCTGCAACAAATCCTGAAGAATCTTGAGCAGGAGAACGAATTCGATGGCACGGTAACCCGCTTAGAGAAATTCGGAGCCTTTGTCGATATCGGTGGCATTGAGGGTCTGGTGCATATTTCCGAAATCTCCCATACCCGTTTGCAGCATGCTGAAGAAGCTTTACAAAAAGGGGCAAAGGTTCGGATTAAGATACTGGAAGCGAAAAAGCTCGACGATGGAAAAACCAAACTGTCGTTCTCTATGCGGGCCTTGGCCCAAGATCCCTGGGAACAAGTTCAAGAAAAATACAAAGTGGGCAGCAGTTATCCAGGCCGTGTCGTTAGCTTGATGAATTTTGGGGCTTTTGTGGCCCTAGAGTCAGGCGTAGAAGGACTGGTCCATATCTCCGAGATCTCCTGGGGGAAGCGAATCGCTCATCCAAAAGAAATGCTGTCGGTGGGCGATCAAGTGATCGTGCATGTCCTGTCCATCAAGCCTGAGAGCAAGCAGATGGCCTTTTCTCTGAAAGATGCCGAGCAAGATCCTTGGCGCGATGCCGCGCAGGAGTTTAAAGCTGGCGCTGTTGTCACTGGTCAGGTGACCAGGCTGAAGGGTTTTGGTGCCATCATCCAATTGAAAGATGGTGTGGAGGGGCTGCTACCTGTCAGTATTATGAAGAAGGCTCAAGGGGATTCCTATCGCAAGGCTTTTTCGCCACCCAAAGAAGTGCAGGTACGTGTTTCGATGTTAGATAGTGATTCCAGGAAAATTTTGCTTTCTCTTCCGGATATGGAGGAGGATGATGAGGGTGCTAGGGATTACGCGGAATATCTCAAAGAGCGCACTCAGGAGCAGCAAGATACCGGCCTGCGCGCCGCGCAGAATCCCACGGGGAGCTTTGGGGAATTACTGTCTCAAAGCATGAAAAAGCGTTAAACTGATCCCAGCGCAGAGTTCGTTTATCCAGGTTCTTTGCTGTGTTCAGAATGACTCCACATGCTCCGCTCAGCTTTTCTGAAGTTTCTCGACAACTTTGGTGGTGGAGCGTCCCGGTACGAGTGGAATGGTGCGAACCTCACCTCCCCAACTTTTTACCTCTTTTGCCCCAATGATTTCATCGACTGCCCAGTCGTCCCCTTTTACTAAGAAATCTGGTCGCAAGGCTTCGATAAGCGTCAGGGGAGTGTCTTCTGAAAATGGCACGACATAATCCACGGAGGCCAATGAGCCAAGAACCGTCATGCGATCGCCTAAGGGATTGATGGGCCTCTGGGGTCCCTTAAGCCGACGGATGGAAGCATCATCATTGACGCCCACCACCAAAACTTGGCCCAACTCCCTGGCTTTATGGAGATAGGTTACGTGTCCGGCATGTAAAATATCAAAGCAACCATTGGTGAAGACGATTTTTTCCCCGGCCGCCTTATGCTCGGCAAGAAGCTTGGCGAGTTTCGCAGAAGGGATAAGCTTCGTTTCGGGTTCACGGATAACATTTCGTGACTGAGCCCGAGAATTTGCAGGTCCACTGGCTACTTGGCTCTGGTCTTGATTTTCTTGTAGCTCTCGGTGCATCGCTTCACAGATTTCGGACAGACGAATGTGATGGACACCTTTTTTCTCCACGACGACGCCGGCTGCCAGATTCGCGATTTCCATCACTTGTTCAAAAGACCCTCCTGCCCCAAGGCCAAGAGCCATCAGAGCCGCAACCGTGTCTCCTGCGCCAGTCACGTCGAAGACCTCCCTGGCGCGAGCAGGTTGAAAAATAGGCTCGCGCCTCTGGCGGCCCATAAGAACCATTCCTTTAGCACCCATCGTTACCAAAACATTCTCAAATGCGAATCTGTCACAAAGATCCCTGGCCAGGATTTCACCAGGAATCTCAGCAAACTGATCTACGCCTAAGGCCTCACAGGCCTCTTTATAGTTCGGGGTGATGAGTGTTGCCCCTCTATAAGGTTGATAGTCTCTTCCTTTGGGATCGATAATAACGGGCGCTTTCTTCTTCTGAGCAATGAGGAGTGCCCGCTGGACGAAATTAGGGTGTAAGGTTCCTTTCGCATAGTCGCTTAGCAAGAGGGCATCAAAAGGTTGTTGCTCGAGTCTTGCAAGCAGCTGGTCTTGCAACGCTATAGACAAGGGTTGAATGGTTTCCCAATCTATGCGCAAGAGTTGTTGGTCATCACTGTAAACGCGACATTTCCTCACCGTTGGTCGGGAAGGGTCACCTAAAATACCTGAACACTCGATCCCGTCATGGCTCAAGATCTGCTTAAGTGTCTCAGCACCGTCATCGACGCCACAGACGCCAAAGAGGTTGGGTACACCGCCCGCAAACTTAATATTCAGAGCGGTGTTGGCGGCTCCTCCCGCCTTAAAGGATTGGGTCTTAACATGATGCACTGGGACCGGCGCCTCTGGAGAAATCCTTACGACAGCACCATCCAGGTACTCATCCAGGATCAAGTCTCCAATGGCCACCACGCAGGTGCGCTTGCCATACCAAGGAATTCTTTTGAGATATTGTGTATGGTCGCTCATCAGTTCTATCCTAAAAAAGGCCGAATTTAAGGTCACTTTACTTTAAGCAATGAGAGAGCATTCTAATCGCTTTATGCCTAAATCGGCTAGCGCCAAATGCCAGCGACATGGTTTGGCGAGACTGGCAATTCCCGACAGTAACAGCATATAAAGATTCCCCAATCCATCCATTCTTCGGCCAATTTCTTAAAGGGATGGCCTGCCCACAACCCTCCTAACCCTGCTACTGAGGGGGTTTTGACGCTATTAGTCGGTTGACCGTCAGGGATATGACAACAGCGAGTCCAAAGCGCCGTTATTTTGTCATAGTGTCTATCCCTCTCTGCCTAGGAAAGGCAGTCCCAGGCATTCTTTGTTGGCACGATCCTTGCTCTAAGGACTTCAGAACTATCTTTTCAAAAATTGGGGCTCAGTGACGAAAACCTTGGTGATCGGAAAGGATCAGCATGTCGGTTGGAGTTCAAGGACTATTAATTTGCTTGATCGGAATGGCTTGGACTAAGGTCGCTCCTTCCATCGAGGGCAGTGAGATTCCCTTTGGTCAGCTGCAAATTGAATTAAAAAGCCCACGACAATTCACTTATCAAGTTCACTCTAACGAGGGTAGCGTAGATTTAGCTATCAAAGATACCTTGATCGAAGAACTTACACAGCTCGACTACTACGATGATACTGTCATAAAAAGAAGCGTCCTAAAGCAACTCAATGGTCACATCGCTCACGTAAAGCTCTTTCTCAGAAATCCCCGCAGCCAGGTCATTGTCCGGCATAGTACTCATCCCTTTCGCATTATCATTGACATATTTGGTAATGATCAGACCATTTCCAAGCATGATTTTGCAAAACCACCTTCAACATTTCCCCTATCGGAACCTGAGGAGTTGCCTTCAGCGGCTCCGCTGTCATCGCTTGATGTGGCATCGGGTGGTGTTTCATCGGTTGCTGGGGAGCTTGATTCAGCATCGGGTGCTAATGTCTCAAGCGAGGCTGTGGACGACACCTTACCAACACAAAATACGCCTGTGGATTTCCCTAGCACCAAGCGCTTGCCATTCTATATCTATCGTCTCGCGGAGGAGTCTCTTCCCGTTCTTACCACAGCAGAGCTAGATCCGAATAGCTCTCGAGCTTCTGCCATAGACTCTATAGATCGCGCTCGCGAATCCATCCGTGATGGCCGGGATGCCCAGGCGAAACGCCTTTTAGACCAGGCCATCAAAGCTGACTCAAACATTTTTATGGAGCAAGCGGGTCTGTTGTGGATTTACGCTGAGTTGACGATGTTTTCAGAGGATTATGAATTGGCCAATGGCTATTATGAGATTTTGGCAGCCAACTTTCCCAGCCTTGCGGAAGCTCAGTTTGCGAAAATTCGCCAACTGGATGTGAGATCATTCCGTGCCCCCAAAGAGCGGCTCATTCAACTTGCAGACGAAATCAGCACCATAAGCTTGGAAAACCCCAATGAGGAAATGAGGGCCTGGCTACTTATCAGACAGATTTACTGGCATGAAGGTAAAGTAGACCAAGGGACCCTTCCCGTCGTGAGTGAGCAGGAATTTGCAGCGATCGCGGCTATCGATCGGGACAAACTCCAGGAAGAAACCTCCTTTATTCTCGATTCCTTCCGCATTCAATATATGGCTCAAGCGGAGCGTCCCTGGCAGCCGGAATTCGGACTGGAGGCCCAGGGGTACTTCAGCCGCCATAAAGACAAAAGTCTGCCTTTTCTTGAAGGATTGCGGGAAAATCTCAAAAATCGGCTACATCGACACTTTGTAAGTTTGTACGAAAGCAAGGATTACACGGCGATCATTACCCACTATGAAGCTCTTCCCAAGATGATGCAGTCGATCAAGAAAAGCCCCCCCGTGGCCTATGTGGTTGCAGATGCCCTGAGAAAGAGCGGCGAAATCGAAAAAAGCATTACTTCGTACCTTGATGTCATCGCCTTTGATGCGGACGCAATGCATAAATTAGAGGCAAATTTCTATGCGGCTCACTTAGTATCGATTGCAAAACTGCGCAATGTGCCCCTATCGCGTAAGGCTGTCGGGGAGCAGAAAAAACAGGATGCTGCAGCCTATAAGGGTTGGTCTGAGGCCGACGAGGGGCAGAAGTCCCAGTTTGTTGGGGCACACTCCGAAACCTTGGATCTCGTTTTGAAAAATAATTTTGACCTTAGATCGAGTGCGGTGATGAATTTATACCGTATGGAGAGTGGGCGGGATGATCTGACAGCTGCTGCAGATCCTAATCAAGCCGCGGGGTCTAAAATCCAGAAGTTGACCAGCCTTTCAGCAACTTTTCGCCGCCTAAACATGCCAGCTGAACGTCGGTCAGCGATGACACTGCTTTCGACCTTGAGCCCGGATCAAGAAGATCCACCCGGCAAGCAGCTTTGGGTAAAAGAAATGCAGGATCTTTCGGAAGAGTATAGGCAGGCCAATGACAATTTGAAAGCGGGACAGATCCTCAAGATGGCTGCGGAGAAAAGCGTGGATTGGGATCGTAGGCCCGAGAGTCTCTACAAGAGCGCGCTTCTGCTCATCAGAGCTGGACGTCGCGACGAGGCGCGTGGCGCTCTTCAAGCCGTCTGCAACGATGATGCAGATATGTACTATCAGACTTTATCTTGCGAGCGACTAGCACAGCTAGAAAACCCATAAGGAGTTTCGGACATGAGTGAAGCAATTTTTGAAAAGTCCAATGCCGCACGGCCTTTGGATCAAACCTCAACAAAGGCTCCGTCGTCCTACCTGGACCACATGGAGCAACAGCGGCAGATTGGGCAGGCGCTACCGTCGACGGCTTTCCTCAGCGAAGACGACAAAATGCTGCAAATTCGTGAGATTATACAGCAAATTGCTAATGCCAGCGTTTCTGTACTCATAAGTGGTGAGAGTGGCGTTGGCAAAGAAATTATTGCTCGCACCATTCATGAGTGCAGTAATCGCAAAGACAAACCTTTTATTGCAGTAAACTGTGCTGCATTGCCTCCCAATCTTCTTGAGAGTGAACTCTTTGGATTTGAAAAAGGGTCCTTTACGGGTGCTAATCAACAGCATATAGGCAAATTTGAACAGGCATCAGGTGGGACATTGCTGCTCGATGAAATCACCGAGATGGATATCAATTTGCAAGCAAAGTTGTTGCGAGCTTTGCAGGAGCGGGAGATTCAAAGAATAGGCGGTCGGGAAGTGATCAGTATCAATACCAGAATCATAGCTACTACCAACGCCAATCTATCCCAGGCTGTTGCGAACGGAAAATTCCGCCAGGATCTCTACTACCGCTTGCATGTTATTCCATTGCAGATTCCCCCTCTGCGCGAACGGCCAAAGGATATCGCGTTACTATCCAACCACTTCCTCAACAAGTTTGCCAAAGACTATCGCAAAGGTGAGCTACAGTTCACAGACAATGCAGTACGAAAAATCATGAGCTACAGTTGGCCAGGCAACATTCGTGAACTACAAAATATTGTGCAACGATCAGTCCTGATGACTACCAATGATTTTGTCGACGACAAGGACATCCCCATCGATGTGAATTCGACGGTAAAGAATCGCGATTGGATTTCTGCTTTGCCTATCGGAACACTACTCCATGATCTGGAGACGCACTTCATCTTGGAAACTCTTAAGAGCCACAATGGGAATAGAACTCATGCGGCAAAGACACTTGGCATCAGCTTGCGCACCCTAAGAAACAAGATCAACGAATACACGGCGGCTGGCTATTCCGTGCAGGCGCCCACTAGCGGAAAATGTGCATGAATCCTATCGGAAAGACATTGTTTAATCATTCGGATGCGATCCAACGGCAGGCCTTAAATCATCGGCAAGCCAGAGCAGAAGTGATCGGCGCAAATATCGCCAATCATGAAACACCTGGCTAC
Source organism: Oligoflexales bacterium (assembly GCA_044357055.1). Classification (GTDB taxonomy): domain Bacteria; phylum Bdellovibrionota_B; class Oligoflexia; order Oligoflexales; family JBIKVD01; genus JBIKVD01. The sequence goes on from JBIKVD010000161.1 coordinate 8,844, forward strand.
CTGGGGATTGAGTACTCCTTTGAACAAGCATTGCAGGCTGAGGCGGGTGGAGAGGACAATCTAGCGATGAAGACTTCCTCTCCACGCCACTATCTGCATCCTGATAGGAACCCTAATGATACGGCCCAGGGCACTGTTTATGTTAAACCGACAGAGTCTATTTCTGAGGACGGAAACAGCGTCGACATCGATCATGAAATGGCGCAAATGTCGCAAAACAATATTCTCTACCGGGCAGTGGTAGAAACGATTAACCGCAAGTTGGCGGTGATACGTTACGCTATTAGCGGAGGGCAATAATGAGCATCTTTAAGTCCATGGATATTAGCTCGTCAGGCCTAGCGGCCCAGCGTCTACGTATGAACATCCTCAGCTCAAACCTTGCCAATGCTCAGACGACACGAACGCCAGAA
>JBIKVD010000162.1:0-9231 GCA_044357055.1 Oligoflexales bacterium
GACGGCGCCAAAGTAAGCGCTATCAAAGGTAGGCCTTTCGGACATCAAATCTTTGGTAACACCAATCGCAATCGAGTTCACGCCCTCGTTCTGGTTGAGCCAATCACCAGCGGCCTGGTAAAATTCTTTTGCAGTCGTATATGTTTTTAAGTCCATTTGTTCTCTTGGGTCCGACCGCAGTTTCTTTCAAAGGAAATCTACGCCAGTTAGCTAGTTGAAGATACACCAAAGCGTCCATGCGCGAGAACCTGTGGCGAAAGCTGCAAGTGACAGTTTTAATCTTGATTTTGCCTCGAGTTTTCATATAAGCTCTGAGACATCCCGGCTCAGTTTTCAGGTAAGAGATCATTGTTTGGGAACAGCTTTGACCCCAAAACAGTGATAGGAATCTCATGAGTCGTCTCGACATTCGTTGGAAGCAGAGATTTAGTGATTTTCTACCTGCTTTCCATTAATTGAAAGAAGCTGTGGAGCTAGCTCAGCAACGACCGCTTTCTTATCTTGAGAAGCAAGGTTTGATTCAAACTTTTGAATTTTCCCATGAACTGGCTTGGAATGTCTTGAAAGATTACTTTGAATATCAGGGCAACATCCAGATCACAGGATCTCGAGATGCCACCCGAGAAGCGTTCCAAAAAGGATTGATAGTCGATGGTATGGGATGGATGGAAATGTTGAAGAGTCGGAACTTGAGTTCCCACACTTATAATCGTAACGTTGCTGGTGACATATCTCTGAAGATCATCAATCTATATTTCGGGCTTTTTTCTCAGTTCCTCACCAAAATGTCAGAATTGTTAAAGGCATGAACCAAAATAAGCACGGGCTGGATCAGAAAACAGTCACATCTTTGCTGTCGGTTCTCTCGCAGAACGAAAATATAGATAAGATTGTGCTCTACGGATCCAGAGCTAAGGGTAACTACAAAGTTGGATCTGACATTGATCTTACCTTGATAGCCCCTAAATTGACCTTGACCGATTTGTTCAAATTAGAAACAGAAATCGATGATCTTCTGCTGCCGTATAAAGTGGATTTAAGTCTTTTCCATAAGATTGAAAATCAAGATCTCATTGATCATATCCGGCGGGTGGGAATAGAATTGAGTTGCCAAAACTCGTGAGCCAAATATGTCGGTATTATGATTCGCTAAACTCTACCCACGAGCAGATGAAGATTCCACTGTAAACATTTACTCTCGTTCGGATTACCCCAATTTGGGCGCAGGTCCTCCAAAAGAGGTTCCAGAGGATTGATTTTATTTTTCTCAATATATTTGGTGGTGGCCGACCAGCTGGAAAGATAACCGACCAATTCATAGAGATTGAGCATCGCTTCCATGGTAAAAGTCGGTGCCTCAATTCGTTGGAAAGGAAAGGGAATATCTTTGTATCCGTCCCAAATAAGTCTATTGTTGCTGGCCCAATAAGGACCAAGTGTTTCAAAGTAAAAATGCTTTAGTGTTGCATCAAGGTTTTCTTGAATAGGTAAATTGAAATCATACGCCCATGCCGCACACACCGCGTTTGGCGCGGTGACGCGTCGAACTTCTTCGTAGAATGAATCAAATTGAAACCAGTGAATGGCTTGGGCAATGGTGATAAGATCGACAGAGCCGGAATTCAGCTCGGGTTGTTTTTCTGCTCCCACTAAGTAGCGAATGTTGTTCATAGGGATTGCATTTTCAATTTGCGATTGACTTGGATCTGTAGCTACAACCTGGCTAAAAATTTTAGCCAATGAAATAGCTGCTTGCCCATTACCTGTGCCAACGTCCCAAGCCAGTTTTTGATTTCTGGTGAGACTGGAAAGGTACTGAAATAGCGAGACAGGGTATGTGGGCCGGAATTGAGCATAGGCTTTTGCTTGGTTGGAGAAGAGATCGAGGAAAGACATCGACTTATCCTATTTTTCTCAGATCGCTATTGAGACTTTTATGAGAAATCTCTTGAAATCAGCATTAACATGGGAGGACTTTTCGCTGATGCAAAAAAGTGGAGGTAAGCGGAGTCGAACCGCTGGCCTTTGCAATGCCATTGCAACGCTCTACCAACTGAGCTATACCCCCGTGGCAAGAACCTCGGAATATAGGGGTCAAGCCCGCACCTTGTCAAGTGATGGAAGAGCTAGCCCTATAAGAGAGAGATGCCGTCTTGACAATATTTTCCAATGATTGGGGAAACCCGCCAGAAAATCTGCTAACATCCTTAGGTGCATTGGGATCAAAATGCCATAATAGCGCGGAGGTGATATGAGTCAGGCGGCGGATGGGTATGAGGATGTTCCTTCAACGGGAAGTGAGCGACGTAAGGGGTTAGTGATTGCGGGGGTGATCCTTGCGGTCATAGGTGCGGTTGTTAGCATCTATTCCATCCAACATCATTTAAATGTCCGCGCCTTTGGCCAGACAGACGCCTTTTGCAATATTAACCAAAGCTTTAGTTGTGATGATATAGCTCGCAGCGAGCATTCCGAAGTCTTCGGGATCCCGCTGGGGGTCTTTGGATTAGCTTATTTTTTGAGTTCTATCGTATTGCTGATGGTGGGCCTAAAAAATACCCGGAAGGGAGCTGATGCTCATCTCCAAGTTTATAGCTTGATGGTTGGGGTCGGTGTGGTGGTCAGTGTGGTGCTGGCAGCGATTTCCGTATTCCAGATCGGTTCTGGCTGCCTCACGTGTATCATGGTCTATGTCTTATGTTTGATGCAAGCCCTGGCCCTGTGGCTCTATCGCAGCGCCTTGCTAGGTCCTTGGTTGATAGGTGGGCTTGTCAATGCCGGGGTCACCGCAGCGATGGCTACGGCTTTAACCACGGTCGTTTATAGCAGTTTGATTTCACCGCCGCCCAAGCAGAACCAGGTAGCCACAGATGCGGGCGAGCAAGCAGCGAATCAACCACTCAGTTACGCAAATAAGTCCTATGAAGTTCCCGTTGCTAAATCCGCTTACTCAGGTTTTGGGGAGGACTATCGCAAGGGAGGGGACCAGGCGAAAGTGGTGCTAGTGGAATTTGCTGATTTTGAATGTCCTGCTTGCGCGCGCTTTGGTTTAATCCTTAGCACCCTGGCCAAGGAATTTGGCGATCAGATTCTCGTTGTTTTTAAAAACTTCCCTTTGGATAAGGCATGCAATTCATCGATGACCAATCAATTGCACGAAAACGCCTGCCTATTGGCGGTAGCAGCAAGGTGCGCGGGACAGTATGGGAAATTCTGGGAGTTTCATGACCTGGCCTTTGCGCGGCAAAAGCAAGGAAATCCCGAGACAGTAAGGACCTGGCTGCTAGGGCTGGGTATTGCCAAGCCTGAGGTAGATGCTTGCCTTGAATCGCCTTCCAAATACGAGAAAATCAAAGCAGACGTGGATCTCGGTCTGACAGTAGAAGTGGATGGGACTCCTTCCCTCTATATCAATGGCAAGAAATACATCGGAGACAAGGATTTTGCCGCGCTACGGGCCGAAGTCGCTCGGCTTTTAGCCCAGTAAAAGATAAACACGGTAACGCAACAGCAAGAAGGCAATACCCTTTCGGGAGGTCGCAACATGGATCAGGGTGAATGGCTTGAAATTGAGCATGACTATCAGAAAAAGGTCATGTTCCAGCGCCTAAGCCCAGGCACTCGTATCGATTCTATGCCCCAGCTTTTGGCTTGGAAAGCCAAATGGATGAAAGAACTTGCGGGCTGGCATGCGCCCTATAAGGTGTTGTTGGAGGGACGTGGCGGGACCTTGCGACTCGATCCAAAACTGCTAGTTCAATGGGAGCGAATGCTGAACTTCTTTCGTGCTGCCCATATGCGGGAAATGCTCGTTGTTGATTTGCAAATTGAGCAAGAGCCTGGAACTGTAGCGTCCGCAGAGTCTCTTTGGACTGTTGCCGCCTCTTTGGAAGCAGCCAGAGAGCGCCTGGGTTTGGCTAAGATGCGTCAGGTGCAAGAACCGATTGATTTTAGAGGCATGCTGCAATTCGAAAACCATTTTCGCCAACAAGTGATTGAGCTGATTCCTTCGGGGCCGGTGCAGTTTGACTCGCCCCTAAAACTCAATCTGCTGCGGGCCAAGATAACGAATTTATTGATGCAGTGGCATAGCCCTTGGAATCTGCTGATCGATTGCACTCAGTGCGACATTTCTCCAGAGCTACTGCCAGATTTTGAGCGGCATTTAAACTTCCTGAAGGGAGTTTTTCTTAAAAGTGTGATCGGATATGGAGCAAAAGCCACAGAGCGATCCTGGCCTTTCCCAGTCTACAGAGCACGGCACAAGGCCGTCGCCCTTCTCGAAGGGGAAGGCAATATCGACGCAGCTGTGGCCCAATGTGCCTCCCGTACTCCACGCACACCGTGATTCCAAGTCCGTAAAATCAATTGCGCTTCTATACCGTCGTTTCCGAATTGTGCTTTTTTGGCAAACCAGGTATAGGATGAAGGGGCAAATCATCTAGAAAAAGGGGTGCGGCTTTGATGTCAGTTGAGATATTTACCGTTCAGGAGTCACTAATCTTGCGGGCTCGCGGTTCTGAGTTACTGATTTTACCCCATCATGCCAAGAAGCTAAATGCCTTGAAGGTCCCCAAGGATTTTTGCGCTTATTTCATGAATGAAGCTTTGGTCAATCGCCCTGCTAGAAAGCTTTTTGAAGCTTGGCTGCGTAAGGACGTTTCCCTGTGGAAAAGAATATTTGCCAAAATTCAAACGGAAATGGAATTTGCGGCTGAAGCAGAGGGCTCTGACTCCGATGCGGACGCAGGGAATAAGGCTGGGGCTGAAAATGTTAAGGCGAAGAAAGTTGGCGCGGAAAAGGTTGAACCAGCAGCTGGTACTGGGCTTAAGGCGGCAAAGCCGTCAAAAAAGACCGAGAGCGCGGTAGCCGTCGAGGAAAAAGCTGATAAAGCTGAGGCGAAGAAAAAGCCAAAAGCGGAAACGGCTACAGAAAAGACCGAAGATAAGGCCGCGGTAAAAAAGAAAGCTGCCCCCAAAGCAGCAGCACAGAAAAGCGCTGTGACCAAAACGGTAGCAAAGCCAGCCGCTGAGAAACCTGCAGCCAAGGCACCAGCAAAGAAGAGTTCGACAGGGGTGGCTCCGAAAACCGCCAAAAAGAAATAGTCCCAACCTATCGGACTGGGTATTCACTCCGAATCAATAGAAGATCGCAGCTGCCATTGCTGGAGAGCTCGTTTTGATCAAAAAATTCCTCATTGTAGGCAAAAGTCAACTGCACCTCGTGAGCTCGCGGGCCGATACCAGCGCCGACAAATTCTATATTGCCGAAATCCTTATGCCGATGGAAACCCTATGGCAGGTTGAAGCCATCATTAAAGAAGCCGACTACGAAAGATCACTTAATCAGGAGTCCTTCCAGGGCAAAATAGGAATTCTTCACAGGAAAATATTCAAAGCCGTCCACCCTTTTGTCGTTTCTGAAAAAGATCGGCTGTGGATTTCCCAAAGGATCCAGGAATAGATGATGAGGGCCGTATTCCTAGATCGCGATGGTGTTTTGAATGTCGATCACGGGTACGAATATAAGAACCTGACATTCTACAACGATGTCATGGAGTTCGTATCTCTATGTAAGAAAAATAACCTTTTGCTCTTTGTATTGACCAATCAATCGGGAATTGCCAGATCCTTTTTTTCCTGGGCGGACGTCTGCGAGTTTCACCGTCGCATGAATACGCAAATATACCAGCACACAGGCTTTTGGTTGGATAGTTTCTATGTCTGCCCGCATTTGCCAAACGGGGTGGACCCGTTTTACGGCAAGGTTTGTGAATGTCGCAAGCCTGGCACGCTGCTCGTTCGGGAGGCGCTTGCGGCTTGGGGCTTAAAGAACGAAGAATGCCTTCTTATTGGCGATCGAGCCAGTGACATGGAATGCGCAGAACGAGCAAAAATAGCTAGCTTCTTTCTGCAGCGCGAAGGGAATCCTAATCAAGCTTCAAATACCATTCAAAGTCTGCGCGACCTAGAAATTACTCCGACGGGACAATTCCTTATAAAAGGTAAGTAGCTCTCTACTTCAGAATATAAACAGAGAATGACACATAACACTTCTCTACTTGGCAATGTTATCGGTGAGAATCTCATTCCCGCCCGCACGGATAAGCACATCGTCTTCAAGTCTAACGCCACCGAAATCCAGCCATTTTTCAGCTTCTTCCCAATTGATCAAGTCTTTGAAATCCCTACGCAACGAAGCATCCATGATGAGCGCCTTGATGAAATAGCAGCCGGGCTCAAAAGTCATGAGGTAGTTTTCGTCGAGGGTAATATCGGTTCGTAATAGGACGCCACAGTGTTTTTTAGGGTTTTTGTTTTCTTCGCATCCGGTGTCACGGACGCGCAGGCCCACCAAATGGCCAAGCCCATGAGGGTAGAAGACCGCGATAGCCCCGCTCTCGATGTGAGAGTCGATGGCGCCCCGTAAGATTCCTAGTTCTTTGAGGCCCGTGGCAATCACGCGGGCAGAGGCCTCGTGGAGGGATCTCCAGGTTGCTCCCGGACGAGCGAGGTTGATAGCGGTAGTCTGGGCCTGAAAGACAAGATCATAAATAGCTCGCTGGCGTTGGTTGAAGGAATCACCGGCGGGAAAAACGCGGGTCACATCCACACAATAGTCATGGACGTCGGCTCCGGCATCGATCAGCACGAGTTCGCCTGCCTGCACGATCTTGTGCGTAGGGATTGCATGCAAAATGGCTGCATTGGTGCCACTTCCCACAATCGTGTCATAAGGCAAACGCTGTGACCCAGCTTTTTGCACGGCAGCTTCATACTCGATTTGGATCAATCGTTCACTGACGCCAGGTCTAATCAAAGATTCAAGCAATTGATAGCCGTGGTTGGCCATGGCAGCGATAGATCTCACGAGGGCAATTTCAGCTTCATCCTTGGGACGGCGAACCAAATCAAGCTGTAACTTGAGGGTGCTGGTGAATTCACCTGTCCCTGAGACTGTGCCCGAACCTGGCCCCGAATTTTGGGCGTCAGTAACATGTCCCAGCTTACAAATCTGCGCGAATTTTTGCCCTTGGAGGAAGTCGGGCAATGCAGCAATGTCTTTGCCTACCAGGGTTTCGTCTTCTGCTCCTTCCCAGACTTTTTCATCCCTACTGATGGGTTTGCGAAACTCAATCCAGCCCAGATCGCGACTGTATAACAAGACTTCCCCTGCGCGTCTGCGACCACTTAGCCAGAAAAAATCTGGATGGGGGAGATAGTTGTAGGTCTGGTCAAGGCCACCGGGTTTTTTAATTGGGTCACCGCTATAAAGCAGGACCGCATCGGAAGGCTTAAGGACTCGGTTCCAGCTGCTTGCGGTTTTTTGTCTTCTGCTCTCGACGATTTCGGTTGAGAATATCAAGATTCAATCCCCTTATTTTTTGGCTTAGAAATGCGAACGAACAGGTTCGCTTTTATGGTTCCCCATTTTCCGTTCTAGGTTTCTTCTTCAAGCGTTTCATCGCTGGAGTTTTCATCGTATCCATCTAGATTTTCAGCAGCAGACGGAGGATTCCCATCGCTCGGATTGGCAGCTTTCGTGCGCCTCGCCTCTTTCATGCTGAGCAGTTTTTTGATTCTGGGGCCGCACCTCTGGCCTTGGCAGCCACCTGTCCCACAACCGGTTTTTCGATTGACTTCGGCGACCGTTTGGCACTTTTCCACAGCGGGCAGGACTCTTCCCAAGGGAATGCCTTTACAGATACAGACGATCATTGCCATTTGCTTGATGCGTCTCTCTCGCTGTTCTTTCTCTTCCTCAGTCTCTTTTCTAACCATACAACCATCGCAACCAGGAGAACTGCTCGTCATCAAGTACCAAAGGGTAGACAAAACCAGTGGCATTGCAGACAGCATGAAGCAGTATGGCGGGCATCAATCGTCCTGACAAGGCAAATACGGCGCCGCAGGACAAGCCGAGGAGCAAAGGTCCGATAGGCAGACCGGCCGGCGGGATAAACCATTGCTCCCCATATCTGCCATGGGCGCAAGCGAAAACTAGGGCACTGTAGGTCACTTTTGCCAGCGGGGAAAGATGGGCTGGCAGCAAGCGAAAAACCCCTAGCCGAAAAACGACTTCCTCAACCATGGGCACGATCAACGCAGCGAAAAAGAAGGTCTTTGTTGCTAAGGTAGCGGAAATGTCGTTGGGAATGCCTCGCCAGAGGAGCAATACGACGATGGTGACGCCAACAAGCAGCCCAGGGATATAGGCGAGAGTCTCCCAGGTCAAGCCGAAGTGACGAGCCAAAGGCGCTTTCCCTGGCTGGGGGTGATTCCGGACTCGAAACAAGATCAGGCAGGCAAGGACGGCGTGGGTTAGCTGTAGACTTTCAAGCGATGACAAGGGTGATAAAGAGAGGGAGAGATTGTAGATCAAATAGAGGCCTAGCAAAAGGCCCAGACAAAGGAGGAGAGGGTGCGATTTTGAGAAAGATAGAGCCTGTTTCAAGGAAGTATCAACTCGCGCAATAGGTCCTCAAGGGCAGCTCGGATCTTGTCTGTGGGTTTATCGAAGCGAAAGGCAATTTCTTTTTTATTTTGCCAAGCGACTTGTGCCTTGAGCAAGAAGGATTCGGTCGCAGACGCGGCGATGATATTGGGTGCGACCTTAGATTTCGCTTTCGGTTTCTTTTTGAAATTAGCCATGGATTTTGGCAGGACGATTTGCAGCTCCTCTTTGGCAGAAAATTTGATCGGTAAACTCAATTCGCAGGAAATACCGCCCAGGCTAATGTTACAAACGGCAGCTTGGATTTTTGGTGTCCTGACTCCCTTTCCACTGGCTTTTTTGCGAATTTCAATGGGGAAACTGGCGCTGAACCGCCTGTCTATCCGGAAGCGATTAATGAGAAATTGATCGATTCGTGCGGTCAAGTCATCCGCTTTGAGAGGTTTTGGGATCACAGAACCACAGTCCTCGTAGGCAAAAAGTTCCTGCTGCACTAGAGCATTCACTTCTCGACTTGGGTAGGCGGTAACGATGATAGGTCCCGTGTATTGTTTCCGAAGGGCTGTGACAACGGCGGCCCCGTCTGCATCAGGGAGATCAAAATCCACCAGAATCATATCCGGCCGCTCGGCTTGGGCAAGGTCCAAACAATCCTTGCCCGACGCTGCGACAAGCACTCGTGCACCTGGAATGCAGTCCTTGAATACCTCACTGCTCATAACAAGGCTTGCTTTGCCATGATCTGCGATGAGGATGGTGAGAGAATTGCTAGTTTG